>NZ_CP040948.1:650745-976117 GCF_006363955.1 Methylophilus medardicus | reverse complement strand
GCTCCGCTTTTTTCTCTTTATTGCAAGCCACCTTGCACGCAACAAGCAACGCTAAGACGGGATAAAGTAATGAGCATTAAGTCGGACAATTGGATACGCAGAATGGCTGAACAACACGGCATGATTGAGCCGTTTTCGCCGACGTTAGTGCGTGAAGTCAACGGCGAAAAAATCGTTTCCTATGGCACCTCTTCGTATGGTTACGATATCCGCTGTGCTGACGAATTCCGTGTCTTTACCAATATCAACAGCACCATTGTGGATCCAAAGCAGTTCGACCCACAATCGTTCGTCGAGGTCTCAGGCAAAGGCTATTGTGTCATTCCGCCTAACTCGTTTGCATTGGCCCGTACCGTAGAATATTTTCGCATTCCTCGCTCAGTCTTGACCATTTGCTTGGGCAAGTCGACCTATGCCCGTTGCGGCATTATCGTGAATGTCACCCCATTTGAACCTGAGTGGGAAGGCTATGTCACACTAGAGTTCAGTAACACCACGCCGCTACCGGCCAAAATTTATGCCGGTGAAGGCTGTGCGCAAGTGCTGTTTTTTGAATCTGATGAAGTCTGTGAAACCAGCTATAAAGACCGCGGCGGCAAGTATCAAGGCCAAGTTGGTGTGACTTTACCCAAAATATAAGCCCGTCGTTGAGCAGCCCACCATCCACTTCAAAGGCACAGAGTAATAGCAAGGCTTACTCAGTGCCTTTGCACTTTGAGTTATACGTTTCAGTGACAAGTTAAGGATTCATTGAATGAAATTTAGATTTCCTGTCGTCATTATTGACGAAGATTTCCGTTCCGAAAACTCTTCCGGCCTCGGTATCCGTGTATTGGCCAAAGCCATCGAGGAGGAAGGCGTTGAAGTGCTTGGCGTCACCAGCTATGGTGACCTGACGTCGTTTGCACAGCAGCAAAGTCGAGCCTCGGCATTTATCTTGTCCATTGATGATGAAGAAATCGTCGAAGAAAAGCCCGAGGCCATCGAACAACTGCGTAACTTTGTAGCAGAAATACGCTACCGAAACGAAGAAATTCCAATCTTTTTGCATGGCGAGACCCGCACCAGCCGTCACATCCCCAACGATGTGCTGCGCGAATTGCACGGCTTCATCCACATGAACGAGGATACGCCGGAGTTTGTGGCGCGCTTGATCATCCGCGAATCGAAAGCCTATCTCGATAGTCTGCCCCCGCCATTTTTTAAAGCACTCACGCATTATGCTGCGGACGGCTCTTACTCTTGGCATTGCCCGGGACACTCGGGCGGGGTCGCTTTTCTGAAATCCCCTGTGGGCCAGATGTTTCACCAGTTTTTTGGTGAAAATATGCTGCGTGCCGACGTTTGTAATGCAGTGGACGAGCTAGGTCAATTACTTGACCACACCGGCCCGGTGGCGGCTTCCGAGCGCAATGCAGCGCGGATCTACAATTGCGATCATTTATATTTTGTCACCAATGGCACGTCGACCTCTAACAAAATCGTCTGGAACTCGACAGTCGCTCCCGGAGACATCGTGGTGGTTGACCGCAACTGTCACAAGTCTGTGCTGCACTCTATTATTATGACTGGCGCGATTCCGGTATTTTTGATGCCAACACGCAATCACTTTGGCATTATCGGTCCGATTCCAAAGAGCGAATTCGCTTGGGAAAACATTCAGAAGAAAATCGAACGCAATCCGTTCGCGACCGACAAAAACGCAAAACCACGTGTACTCACCATCACGCAATCGACCTATGATGGGGTGTTGTATAACGTAGAAGAAATCAAAGAAATGCTCGACGGCAAGATTGACACCTTGCACTTTGATGAGGCTTGGCTGCCGCATGCCACTTTCCATGATTTTTACGGCGATTATCATGCGATTGGCGCAGACCGTCCGCGCTGCAAAGAATCCATGGTGTTTTCTACCCAATCCACGCACAAACTGCTGGCGGGCTTGAGTCAGGCATCGCAAATTCTGGTGCAAGACGCGCAAGACAATCACCTTGATAGAGACTTGTTTAACGAGGCGTATCTGATGCATACCTCCACCAGCCCGCAATATTCAATTATTGCGAGTTGCGATGTCGCTGCGGCCATGATGGAGGCGCCTGGCGGCACTGCGCTGGTTGAAGAGTCACTGAAAGAAGCGCTGGATTTCCGCCGTGCGATGCGCAAGGTTGACGAAGAATGGGGCACGGATTGGTGGTTTAAGGTTTGGGGGCCAACAGATTTATCTGAAGATGGCTTAGAAGAGCGCGACGCATGGATGCTCAAAGCCAACGAACGCTGGCATGGCTTCGGCAACTTAGCTGAAGGCTTTAACATGCTCGACCCGATCAAGGCCACCATCATCACCCCCGGCCTCGATGTGGACGGTGATTTCTCTGAAGAGTTTGGCATTCCAGCCGCGATTGTGACCAAGTATTTGGCTGAACACGGCGTCATTGTCGAAAAAACAGGTCTGTACTCGTTCTTTATCATGTTCACCATTGGCATCACCAAAGGCCGCTGGAACACCATGGTTGCCGCTTTGCAACAGTTCAAAGACGATTACGATAAAAACCAGCCATTGTGGAAAGTATTGCCAGAGTTTGTACAGAAACATCCGCGCTATGAACGGATTGGTCTGAAAGATTTATCTACCCAGATTCACGAAGTATACAAAGCCAATGATGTGGCACGTCTGACCACTGAAATGTATCTATCCGACATGGTGCCCGCGATGAAACCGACGGATGCGTTTTCAAAAATGGCGCACCGTAAGATTGAACGTGTCGCGATTGATGATCTTGAAGGCCGCGTGACAGCGGTATTGTTAACACCCTACCCGCCCGGCATTCCTTTGCTGATCCCGGGAGAACGTTTTAACAAGGTCATTGTGAACTACCTCAGGTTCGCACGTGAATTCAATGAGAAATTCCCAGGGTTTGAGACGGATAACCACGGCCTGGTAAAACAAATTATCGATGGTAAAGCAGTGTATTACGTGGATTGTGTGCAGCAGGAAGATTAGTTTCTAGTAATGCGGCATGAGGGAACGCCAAAGCGTTCCCTTTTTTGTTTTTAGGGCCGTTGCGATTACATGCATTCTTGCTTTTCGCCCCTCTAGGCGAGGCACTCTCTGGCGCTTGTCCTTAAGACAAGTAACCAAAGAGGAAGACACCCAGGCATCACGGCCTTCGCCTTCCTTGCGCTGCGCGTCAAAATGGGCGCCCATCGGAACTCGCTCTGGCGGCTTGCGCACCCAGCAAGCCACGTCTTGTGTAGCTTGTCAGGGCGAGTTTCGATGGACGCCCGGCAAACCGAGTAGCACAGGTTAAAAGCGGAAGCTGGGGTGCGTTTCTTTTGGTGACTTATTCTTTGAGCAAGCAAAAAAAGTAACTCGCCGAAAAGGCGAAAAGCAATGCATCAACACCCCCATTAAAAAATGACTTTTTTAAGACTATATCTGTCTGGTCAAATCATCCAAATCAGCGACGCTGATAAACCAGATCACTATACTGCAAGCCATTGCCCGAGGTATGACTCTCCTCGCTTTGCAATACCCACTCATGCATGTTCATCTCAGGAAAAAACGCATCCCCTTCCACCTGCGCCTTGACGCGCGTGATGTACAGGCGCGTGACATAAGCCAGCCCTTGCGCGTAGAGCTCTGCCCCACCGATTAAAAAGGGCTCATCATCTCCAGCACACGCCGCCAACGCCTCCGGTAATGAGTGGGCAATTTTGGCGCCTGCCACGGCATAGGCAGCGTCGCGCGTCACAATCACAGAAGTGCGACCGGGCAGCAAACGCCCAAGAGATTCAAAGGTTTTGCGACCCATGATGATGTGATGGCCCATGGTTAGTTGTTTAAACCGCTTGAGGTCTTCGGGCAGATGCCATGGTAATTGATTGTTGTGGCCGATCACCTGGTGATCCGCATGCGCCACAATCAGAGAGAGTGCTTGCATAACCTCGCCTTTTAAAATGCTGACAATCGTTTGAGGTCGTCAATAATCGCCTGACTATGGCCATCTGGATTGACGTTGCTGTAGGTCTGCGCGACCATCCCTTGCGGGTCGATGATAAAAGTCATCCGTTTGGCCGCTTGAAACACGCCTAAGTTCAACAATGCGCCATAGGTGTCGGCGACCTGACCATTACTATCCGCCAGCAATGGAAAAGATAAGCGGTGCTTTTGCGCAAATTTGGCATGGCTGGCAACGGTGTCTACGCTGATGCCGATCACCTCTGCGCCTAGGGCATGAATCTGTTGAATATCGTCCCTAAAGTGACAAGCCTCGCGCGTACAACCCGGCGTGTCATCTTTGGGATAAAAATACAGCACCAGCCACTTGCCTTGCCAATCGGCCAAACGACGGACATTGCCAGTCGCGTCAGGCAGGTTAAAGTCCGGTGCTTTCATGCCGACACTAACGCGTGTCGAAGGCTGCTGATATTGACGATACCCCCAAACGGCCAGCCATAATAACAGTCCGTACATGATCAATTTGATGAGCATTATTTGCTTTCCTCTCTACACCGGCAGTGACTTAAAGTTTGGTCTGATGACCGTTTGGTCGTTGACGCATTCAGCTGCTTATTGTACCTTAATCCGCCATCTGTCAATTTAAGGTCACACGCAAACGTCTGAAGTGTTGCAGTCACTCCTATGAATAATGAAGCCATTGCAAAACTACTCAAACTGATTGCGCATGACCCGCAACGTTGGGATGCCTACCAAAAGCTGGCCAGCATTATGCTGCAAAATGAAGAGTTTCATGCGGCAGAGCAGTATTTTCTGCAAGCCATCAGTCTGCAGCCGACGCTGTTAGAGTTGCGTCTACAATTGGCCAATCTGCACATGCGCACGCAGCAATTCAAAGCCGCCCATGAATCTTACAAACAAGCCATTGCGCTGGATCCCAAGCAGGCCCAATTATATTTTCTGGATGCGCGGGCGCTGAGAAATCTCGGCCGCACCCAAGAAGCCATTTTACGGCTGCGCACAGCAACCAAATTAGCGCCGCAACTGATTCAAGCCTTTACCGAGTGTGTCGACCTAATGCTGCAAACACAACAGCAGTCACAGGCCGCCAACATGCTCAGACAAGCGATTATCGCCCATCCTGAACATGCGCAATTCCAATATCGACTAGGGGTGCTTTGCCAGCAATTGCAGGCCACGGATGAGGCTTTGCAATGTATGCAGCGTGCCATTGATATTCAGCCTACCTTTGCCGAGGCCTATCATCAACGTGCACTCATTTTGCAACAACAAGGCAATACACAGGCCGCTTTGGCCAGCTTTGATGAGGCCATTGCACACCAGCCCAACTTACCGGCTCCCTACAACAACCGTGGCGTCGTGCTGTGTCAACTCGGCCAGTATCCGGCCGCGATTGCAGATTTCAGGCAAGCACTGCAATTAAACCCGGGCTATGCGTCCGCCCATTGTAATTTGGGCTTAGCGCTGTTTGAAAATGGGGATGCCGAGGAGTCTTACACCTGCCTAGAGTCGGCGTTGCAACATGCCCCCCACCATGCACAGGCGCAATATTATCTAAGCATGTTAAAACTGGCCCGCGGCGAATACGACGACGGCTGGCCGATGTACGCATCGCGTTTTCAAATATTGCCTGAAAAGCCATCGCTGCCTGCCGAGGCCTTGTGGCGAGAGACCGGCTCGCTGGTGGGTAAAACGATTCTGATTCTGGCTGAGATGAGTTTAAGCGACACCTTGCAGTATTGCCGCTACCTCCCATTGATCAAAACCTTCAAACCCAATCAGATTATTGTCGCGGTGCCTGAGGCGCTGTTTGATCTGCTGCATGCATTTTGGGCGCAGGATGCAGCCATCTTGGTCATTTGCAAAGATGGCCGACCGTTGCCGCATTTTGATGTGTATTGCCCGATGCTGAGCCTACCAGCCGTATTTAAAACGCGGCCAGACACGATCCCGGCGAGTCTGCCTTACCTTGCCATCGATGCCCGCTATAGCGCACCTTGGCAGCAGTTGCTGGGGCCGACCAGACGCCTGCGCATTGGACTCAACTGGTGTGGCGATGCAGACAATAAATATGACAAACGACGGAGTATCCCGCTCTACCTGATGGCGCCATTGCTGCAAATGGAGGTGGAATGGCACAGTTTGCAAAAGGAGTTTCGCCGGGAAGACCACATTATGCTCAAGCGTTTCCCAATGCTGGAGTGTCATCATCCGGCACTGACCAATTTCACTGATACGGCCGGGCTGATTATGCAGATGGATTTAGTGATTTCTGTGGATACTGCGGTCGCACATTTGGCCGCGGCATTAGGGAAACGCGTCTGGTTGCTATTGCCGCATCAAGCGCATTTTCGCTGGTTGCAGACCCGTGAGGATAGCCCTTGGTATCCCGGGATGCGACTGTTCAGGCAAGCACTGAATCAACCTTGGGAACAGGTGATTGATGAAGTCCACCAAGCGATTACCGATTGCTTAGCCCAACGTGCAATCGAGCACTGACGGTTTAGCTGCGCGACTGCGGCACACCGACAATATGTCGCACGCGATCTACATCCACATGTAGCAACTGCGCAATGTCTTTATAGTCGTCCGGCAACGCCGCATTGTCCCAACCGTCCGCTGAATGCCGGGCAAGATTCACCGCCAACTGCACATTGCGTACCCTCGGCAAATGGGCGCGTTGCTCGTCCATTAAGTCATTTAATAGCGCTGGCAGATTAAAAGCTCTCACGAGCTCCGCTTGCAAGTCTAACAACCGAAACCCCAGCACTTCTTGCTGCACCACTCGACTGCGTAAAGTTTTATCCGCAGATTGGCGCTGACTGATCTCGTCCATGGCCTCTGGATAAAAGCACCACATCAGCATCTCAGCAAAATCATACAGTGAGGCCGCAACACGCACTTCTTCTGCATGCAAGTCCATCAGATGCGCGGCAAACTCTGCGGCAAAATAGCCGGCGCGATGTGCGCGCACCATCAGCTTTAAGAGGTCGATCAGCGCTGGCACATGCTGATTCAGCACATCCTCGACATGGCGCTCGGTTGGAATCTGCTCGAAAAACGTGCTGCTGCCCATCATCATCAGGGCCTGTTCTACCTGCACCAGGTCTTGCAACTGATGACGGCTGCGGTGATTATTGGCATAGGTCAACACCTTGAACACCATCAGCGGATCATTGATCACCACTCGGGTGATGTCGCGGGCGCCTGTCTCTTCCTCACGCTCGCGCAACTGTGCTAACTCTCTAGCCGTTTGGCGCAATACCGGCGTATCCGCCTGCTTTAAAAAAGCGACCCAGTCTTTGACGGTTCGGTTGGCCCTAGCTTCGGTGAGTGTCACCATGTGTTCGCTCCAGCTTCATTGTTGCGGCCGAGTATAAAACATCGCGGCCAAATGCGATGCCGTAATCAATCGCAGATTTAAACGCCTGTTTGTTTTTTTACGGCATATCCGTGTTATCGGCATAAAAGGCCCACGACTTTAGTGATACCGCATAATTGCCTATGTTAGAATGCAATTTTAGTTATTGATTCCCAAGCTTTGGTGTTTTGTCACCAGGTTTTGAAAGTCATCTGGCCTATGGCGATTATTCTGCACACTCCCGAAGAAATTGAAAAAATGCGCATCGCTGGCCGCCTGGCCTCAGAGGTGCTTGATTACATCAGCCCGTTTGTCGTTCCAGGGGTCACCACCAATCAACTGGACCAGCTGTGCCACGATTACATCGTAAACGTGCAGCAAGCCATTCCCGCGCCGCTGAATTACGCGCCCGACGGCCATACGCCTTATCCAAAGTCGATCTGCACCTCAATTAATCAACAAATTTGCCATGGGGTGCCGAGTGAGAAAGCGCTAAAGGCGGGCGATATTGTGAATCTCGATATCACAGTCATCAAAGACGGCTACCACGGCGACACCTCGCGGATGTTCCTAGTGGGTGCGGTATCACCACAAGCCAAACGCTTGTGCGATCTCACTTATCAGGCCATGTGGCGCGGCATAGAACAAGTCAAACCTGGTAACACGCTGGGCGATATTGGCTATGCCATTCAATCGTTTGCCGAAAAAAATGGCTACAGTATCGTGCGTGAGTTCTGCGGCCACGGCATTGGCAAAAAATTTCATTGCGAACCACAAGTGCTACATTATGGCAAAGCCGGCGCTGGCCTGCCCCTCAAAGCCGGGATGATTTTCACCATCGAACCCATGATCAACGCTGGCCGCCGCGAGATCAAATTCATGCCCGATGGTTGGACCGTGGTCACCAAAGACCGCAGTTTGTCTGCGCAATGGGAGCACACCGTATTGGTCACCGAAGATGGCTTTGAAATCATGACCGTGTCTGCTGGCACACCAGCACGACCAACCCTGTAATTGACGCTAGCATTGAGGTTCATTGCCACATGACCGTGATCAGCAAGGAACAGCTCAAACACTGGCGTGATGCGCTACAACAGGCGCGTCAAAAAATTGCCGACGCCTATCTGGCTAAGCCACAAGCCAAAACGCTATTGCAACAGCATACGCGGGTCTTGGATCAACTGTTGCGAGACCTGTGGCGCAGCTACGCGCTGCCTGCCAGCGTCAGCCTGATTGCCGTTGGCGGCTATGGCCGGGGAGAGATGTTTCCGCACTCTGACATTGATTTATTAATTTTGATGCCAGAAGTCAGTGATGCTGACTTGCAAACCGAAGTGGAGTCGCTGATTGGCACCTTGTGGGATATTGGGCTTAATATCGGTCACAGCGTGAGGACACTGCAAGAGTGTCTGGACGAAGCCAAGCTGGACGTCACCATAATGACCAATCTGTTAGAGGCGCGCTGGCTGACCGGTCATCGCCCAACTTTCAATGCCTTGACGCAATCGTTACAAGCGCAACTCGATCAAGGCCGTTTTTTTGCCGAAAAGCTGCGTGAGCAACAAATTCGCCACGCCAAATTTCATGATACCGCCTATAACCTAGAACCCAATATCAAAGAGAGTCCGGGCGGACTACGCGATTTACATATGATTTTGTGGGTTGCCCAAAGCCAAGGCTTGGGGAAAGATTGGAGCGGCTTGGTCGATGCTGGCCTGTTGAGTCGCAGCCAAGCCAACCAACTCAAGCAGCATGAGCGCTTGCTACACAACTTGCGCATCCGCTTACACTTGTTGGCCAACCGCCGAGAAGATCGTTTGGTATTTGATTTTCAGAACACACTGGCCGAACAAATGGGCTATCAGACCACGCCGCAAAAACGCGCCAGCGAGCAACTGATGCAAGGCTTTTATCGCAGCGCCAGGGCCATCATCATTGAAAACGAGGTGCTGCTCAAACGTATGCATGCACGGGTGAACCCGCCAAGTGAGCCACCCACCGTCATCGACGAAGACTTTACGCTATCACAAGGCTTGTTAAGTGTACAAACGCCGGATTTGTTTCAACGTAAACCTGGCGCCCTCCTGCGCTGCTTTCAATTGTTACAGCAGCATCCCGCCATCACTGGCTTTAGCGCGCCGCTCGTGAGGGCATTGCAAGATGCGCAGCCATTAATTGACCGCAGTTTTAGACAGAATGCCGCGCATAAAGCGCTATTTCTGCAGATTCTGCAAAGCCGCGAAGGCGTCCATCGCGGCATGCGCCGCATGAACCGATATGGCATTCTGGGTCGTTACATTCCGGTATTTGGCCGGGTCATCGCGCAAATGCAGCATGATTTATTTCATGTCTACACCGTCGATGAACACACCCTGAATGTGTTGCGTAATTTACGCCGCTTTGCCAAGCCAGATTTGCGACATGAGTTTCCGTTATGCAGCCAACTGTTCAATGACTTTAGCCAGCCACATTTACTCTATTTGGCTGCGATCTTTCATGATATCGCCAAAGGCCGCGGCGGCGATCATTCGCAATTAGGCACCATCGATGCCAGACGCTTTTGTCGGTCACTAGGACTCGCCAAAGCCGATATCGACCTGGTCGCATGGCTGGTCGAAGCCCATTTAAAACTATCGAGCACGGCACAAAAAAGTGACTTATCAGACCCCGATGTAATTGAAGCGTTTGCACAATTTGTCGGATCAGAATATCGGCTCACTGCTTTGTATTTGTTAACAGTGGCGGATATTCGCGGCACCAGCCCCAATGTCTGGAATGCATGGAAAGCCAAACTGCTAGAAAGTCTGTTTCTGCAAACGCGTCGTGTGCTGCAACAATCACTCAATACCGAGGCGCAGCTGCGTTTGCGCAAACAAGAAGTATTACAAAAGCTCAGCAGTTTCAATTTAAAAGAATCGTCAGTGCAACCGTTATGGGAAGCATTTGGAGGCGGCTATTTTAGCCGCTTTGACAGTGACGAAATTGCTTGGCAAAGCCGATTGCTGATGCCGCACCAGCAATCTGCAAAACCCATTGTACGCGCGCGTTTGAGCCCCAAAGGTGATGGCATTCAGGTCATGATTTATAGCCGTGATCAGCGGGAAATCTTTGCCCGCATCTGCCATTTTTTCGACAGCATGCAATACAACATTGTGCAGGCCAAGATTTACACGACTGCACACGGCTACGCGCTGGATAACTTTATCGTGCTTGAGCCTGAAACACGCCAGATCAGCTATAACGGCTTACTTAAGCATATTGAACAAGGGCTCAACGATAAGTTACTGGGTCATGACAGCATGCCAGCGCCGATTAGAGGCAGAGTCAGTCGGCAAGTGAAACACATGCCGATTGCCACCCAAATTCATCTGCAGCCCGTGGTCAGTCAATATAACCATGCGCTGACCTTTCAGCAGCTGAATGTTGTCGCAAACGACAGGCCTGGCCTGCTGGCCAGCATGGCACTGATCTTTCATCAACTGGGCATTGAGTTACACAATGCTAAAATCAACACGTTGGGGAATCGCGTTGAAGATAGTTTTCTGATCTCTGCGCACAATGGTCAAATGATTCCTGAGGCGCAAATCGCTTTGCTTAAACAAGCGCTTTATGAGCTGTAGGCTGCATCGCAACGACGCGCTTACCGCGCCAATTGAAAAAAATGGGTTGGTGAACCGCCCCTTTAAAACTTGCTCATGTCCGCTGCCGGCTTTAATAAAGCCTTTGCGCAGGTTGCTGTAACCTTCAGACGCCTTAACCCGCACTGCTCAAATGTTCAGCTATCCATTACTCACCGCCGCCGAACAAGCCTGTTTGCCGCCACTGATTGCCGAACCTGAATCCATTCAAGCCAGGTTTGAGGATAGTTCGCATCAGCTTTTTGCCTGCCAAACCACCCAAGGTGAAATGGTGCTTAAAGTCTGCAATCAAAAAACCATAGACGAATCTGCTTTCTGGTCCGGCGCAAACCATTTATTTGCTGCTGATTTTCCAGCCAGCTTGGGCGAGATTCATTTAACACATGTTTTTTTAGAGAAGAACGGTACGCTTAAGACGCCAGCATTTGTTTCAGCCGGTGTTCACCGATTCGTCCTGACCCGTTTTTTAGAGGGAAAAGACATAGACCACGTCACTGAGCAGTGGGTCGTACAGTTAGCGGCACATATCGCCAAATTGCATCAATCTAGTTATTCGAATTGGGGCACACTGCACAAGCCAGTATTTACTGCCGAAGCATGGGCAAGCCGTTTACATGACACCCTTGTTTTTTTAGCCAACAAACAGGGGATGTCGATGACCGAACCCACGCTGATTAAAGCATTAGCGCAGATTGACCAGATCCATGAAACTCAATTTGTGCCGATGATGCTGGATTTGCGCTGGGATCAATTTCGTGGCTCAGAAGACAATACCCTGGCGCTCATTGATTTGGATGCGTTTGTGATTGCACCGCGTACGCTAGACTTACTGTTACTCGAATATGTATTCACACCCGCACAACTGGTCATCTTTAAACAGCATTACACGCAAAGCCATCGATGGCCTGCGCATACGAAAGAAACCGCCTGCTATCAGCTATTGTTGTTTTTGATGAACATACTGGGAGAAACAAACTTAGCAAAGTGGATGCAGCAACTTTAAAAAATTCATCCCTTTTGCATCACCAAATTGTCCATTGACATCGTTTGTTGGCGGTAAAGCTTTACCCAACTGATAAAGCCGACCAGGGCCAGAATCGTGTTTAAAACAAATAAAACGGCGGTTGCGTAATAGCCTGTTTGCACGTACAGGAGGGTCGCCGCCCCATCAACCACAACCCAATATAGCCAGTTTTCTAAAATCTTTCTGGCAATGAGCCAAGTATTCATCACAGAAAATACCGTGGTATAGGCATCTAACATCGGGCTTTGCGATTGTCCGGTTTTTTGCAAATAGGCAGTCACTAAAGCACTCACAACGATCCCTACGGCAATAAAACCAACATGCCACAGCCAAGGCCAACGGCTAATCCGCAACGTTTCAGTTTGCTTGCCATGCTGCTGCCATAACCAAAACCCGTAGATCGCCATCCCCATATAATAAAAGTTAAGCAGCGCCTGCATGGGAAGCTGCCCCTCCCAAAACAGCGCGGTGTAAACCAGCGTGCTTAAAAAGGCAAACAGCCAGCACCATTGCGACGTTTTTGCCGCCAGCAATATATAAGCCACACCCATCATTGCCGCGGCAATTTCCCAACCGGACATTTGATGAAATGCAGTCACAATCGTCTGATAATCGATAGCATTCATGACCTGCCAACCCTCAACAAGTGAATACGATCCCAGAGATAAACCGGCATTGTTGATCTGTGAAAAGCTTAAACATCGACCACATCCGCCCTGTCGGTGCCAATAAACTTCATCACAAACACACTATGCGGCAGCGCATTAAATACTGCCTCCATTTCTGCATCGAGACAATCCATCACGTCGCGATACGCGCCAAACACCTGGGTCGCTAAGCTATTACGCTTCACCACCAGATTTGGATTGGCTTCGAGCTTGTTGATAAACTCCAAAATAGGCTCTACATAACCCTCGGTTAAGGGATACAAACTGATATCGACTGAAATACGCATACAAACTCCCGTGTTGAGTGCATTAAAAAGGCGCCAGAACGCCCCTTTTTGCTTTAATAATCGTAAGTCACCGTGAACCCAGCGACACGTGGCTCGCCATATTGAACATATTTCTCACTGATGAGAAAGCCATTAGCTGGATTGTTGGGGAAGAAAAATCCACGCGTAGCATAGTCTTTATCCAACATATTTCTTGCCCATATGCGGACTGTCCAATGTTTATCATACCGATAATCAGCACTGGCATTTAATAAAGCATAGCCATTGGATTGGGCATTATGGCTATCTGAAAAATAGAAGCCATCTTTGCCTTCGACATTTGCACGCAGCGTCCAGGCTTCACTTGCGTAGAACTCAGCACCCAAATTCACCGTATATTTAGGCGCATGCGCGACTTGGCGGCCTTCCGGGTTATAAGCACTCGGATTGGCATTCTGATAGCTATCAAATTTTGCATCCAGATAGCCCAATGAGCCCATGACTCGGAAATGATCCGTCATAAACCAATCTATACTGGCCTCAAGCCCTTGATGTGTTGCTCGGGCTGCATTGTCATAAAAATCAATAAAACTGCCCGTATTGGGGGTATAGGTAGAGCTTTGTGTTTGTGCATCCAACCGTTTGGCATAAAAAGCTGCCAGATTGGTTATCAGAGAGCCATCGAGCCAACTGGATTTCAGGCCTGTTTCAACGTTCCACATATACTCCGTATTAAACTCTCTCTGGTTTTGTGGCAAATTAGCATTATTATTAATACCGCCAGGCTTATAACCGCGCGTTAAGGTGGTGTAGAGGAGTTGATTGGCGTTCGCCTGATAATTCAAACCCAATTTTGCGCCGAGCAGTACTTCATTGACGTTCTTGCGCACGCTGCTAGGGATTGTCTTGACCGTACCACTATCGGCGTATTCTGCCTTAAAAGCTTCAACACGCAACCCCGAAATCAACGTCAACTTATCGGATAAATGGCTATCTAGTTGCCCAAATACTGCGGTATTTTCAGTATTGTATTTACCGGCAACCTGCGTGATTTCGCTAGGCCCGAAACTGCGATAGTCCAAACGAGATTTGAATTTTTCGTCTTGCACAAACCGGTATACACCCACCGTCCAATCTGTAGAGCCGTTAAAAATACGCCCTGCGCTGTCAGACAAGGCGCGCAACTCAAATGCGTAGTTATCGCGATCTCGGTTATGTTTCTCGCCGTCATTCTCTGTTCTCCAGTCGCCATCAAAACTGTAGGTGGATGAAGAATTCAAATAACTGGCTTCTGATTGAATAATCACAGCATCTGAGGCTTGCCAGTTGGCTTTAACGGCAAAAGCGTTAGTATTTTGCGTGTCGACGCCAGGTTGGTTGGACCGACTACGTCTAGAGTTATCCAAGGTAAATGCGTCATAGCCGTTATCGACATTCACATGCATCAGGGTGAAGTCAAAAGTTAAATCTTCCGTCGCGAATAACTTAAACTTACTTCGGAACGTTAACTCATCCTGTTTTTGCGTGTTATCACGGCCCAATGTGTCGTTTTGCATGTAGCCATCAGATTTGTGTGTGTAAATCGAGGCGCGCCCGAGTAACTGATCTTCGACAATAGTCCCGCCAACGGCCACACCAAGATTAAGGGTGTTATATTCACCCATGCCCGCTTGTGCCCGCATTTTAAATGCTTTAGTCGGCTCGACACTGCGCATCGTAATGGCGCCCGCGATCGCATTTGGGCCAAATTTAGTGCCTTGTGGCCCTTGTAGTACTTCTACCGCGTCAATATCAAACATGGTCGCGGCGCCACCCAAGCGGCTAAAGTCGATACCATCAATGATTAAACCCACGGATGGATTCACGGGATTATCATATTGACTGAGTATGCCCATCCCACGAATTTGAAAAAAGCGCCCTCTCGATGCCCCTGCTGATATATTGACATTTGGGGCCAGATTCAACACTTCTTCGAGATGCTGCGCGCCGCGTGATTCTATGGTTTCTTTGTTAATTTCGGTCAGACTGACAGCCGTTTTTTGTGCGGTGCTCGGACGAAAGTCGGCGCTTACAACCACTTCAGACAGTTCAACGGCTTTTTTATCGTCCTCTGCGGCAAACGCAGGCGTGGTGAGTAGCAGGCCGATTAAAGACAATGGTTTTGAAATCGGTTTCATGAAAATCCTTTCTATTAACGTACATAAAAA
The DNA here is from genome assembly GCF_006363955.1 of Methylophilus medardicus. GTDB lineage: Bacteria > Pseudomonadota > Gammaproteobacteria > Burkholderiales > Methylophilaceae > Methylophilus > Methylophilus medardensis. Next base: position 960,974 of record NZ_CP040948.1, on the reverse strand, counting down.
GGACAGGGGAAGAGTGACAAAGACGTGAATAGATTTGTTGAAACCCAACAAATCAAAAACATTTGCGTTGTAGAAGCTCTGCCTGTCCCTACGCCAGCATTATCTGGGTCAGGTTCATTGGGTTCCTCACTTGCGTGAGATCTCAGGCGTTGCCACCCCAAGGCGTTTTGATTTTTCAATCAAAGTGAGATTTTAGGTGGATATTGATGACTTTACTAGAGAAAAATGAGGCTTTGTGCTTAAAACCTTATGCGATTTATGGCGTTTAGTATTAAGCAGCTTAAGCTTTTCACTCTGTAATGGTATCTCTGAAAAACAAAAAGCCCTGCAATGCAGGGCTTTTAATTGAATACAGACGACAACAATCGATTAGAAATGTTTGTAGTGTTTTTTCAATTGTTTGACCACTTCCCACTGGGATTTCAGGCCTTTTGGAAACTCAACGTAATCACCAGCTTTGATAGTGACTGTGTCACCGCCTTGTGGCGTTACTTTAAATTCGCCTTCTAACACGTAGGCTTTTTCAGTCGCAGTGAAGTCCAACGGGAATTTTGAAGGTGCGCAATCCCATGTGTTCCAGCTTTTTACGCCCAGTTCCTTCAGTTTTTCTTCTGATGGGTTATGGTCGATGATGATTTGTGTCATGACGATTCCTTTAAATGAATGAAAGCTGCAAATAGAAATGCCGCAATACTGCGGCATTTCATGTTTGGCGGAAGAGGTGAGATTCGAACTCACGGAGGGCGTGAACCCTCGACAGTTTTCAAGACTGTTGCATTAAACCGCTCTGCCACTCTTCCGGAAAACGGGCATTATAACAAACATTCAGTCATCTGGAAGGGTCAACCCAGGAAAAAGTACATCATTAAAGCCAAATTTTGTTAGATCGCGTATGCGCATTGGATAAAGTATGCCAAATAAGTGATCACATTCATGTTGCACCACTCGGGCATGAAAGCCACTGACGGTGCGTTCAATCGGCTTACCTTGCGGATCAACGCCTCGATAATGCAACGCGTGGTAGCGTGGCACCAGACCGCGCATGCCGGGCACTGACAGGCAACCTTCCCAACCGTCTTCAATGGTGTCCCCTAGGGGGGTGAGCTCAGGATTGAGCAAAATCGTAAACGGGACCGCTTCGGCATCTGGGTAGCGAGGATTAGCCCCCACGCCAAATATCACCACTTGCACACTCACACCAATCTGCGGCGCAGCAATGCCGGCCCCCTGCATGTGTTGCATGGTGTCTTGCATATCTTGAATCAAGGCATGCAACGCAGGGGTATCAAATTCAGTCACCTTTTCAGCCACCTGATATAGCAGCGGATCCCCCATTTTAAGCACTGGCTTTACTGCCATAAGCTCTCCTAGTTAGCGCTGAGCGTCAGCTGGCCGCGCCATCGTGTTCAGACAAATAGTGTGCAATGACCGCACGCACTTTATCCATGGTTTGCTGAAGCAAAGGCATCACTTGTTCAAACTGAATAGACTGCGCGCTGTCGCCGCGACCGGCGGCAAAATTGGCCACCGGGCAAATCGCCGCATAAGACACGCCTAACTCCCGTGCCAACACCGCCTCTGGCATGCCAGTCATCCCCACAATGGTCGCGCCATCACGTTCGTAGCGATTAATCTCCGCAGCAGTCTCTAAACGCGGTCCCTGCACACTGGCATAGACGCCGCCGTCAATCAGGCCATCCCCGATGTCGGCTGCGGCTTTCAGGCAGCGCTCACGCATTGCTTGCGAATAAGGCTGGGTAAAATCGATGTGTCGCACCGGCAACTCAATCCCATCATGGTAGGTATTGCTGCGGCCATAAGTATAATCAAGGATCTGATTGGGCAAGACAATATCACCTGGTTTTAGCGTGGCGGCAATGCCGCCGACAGTGGCCACTGCGAGCAAGTCACACACACCCACCGAATGCAGCGCCCAGATATTCGCCCGGTAATTCACTGCATGCGGCGGAATCGTATGTCCGCCACCATGTCGCGCTAAAAAAACCACTTCTTTGCCATTAATCTCACCAAACACCAATGGCTGTGATGGTTCACCATAGGGCGTGCGCACAATTAAGCGTTTCGAGATGTTCAAATTGTCCAGTGCTGTGAGCCCGGTACCGCCAATAATGCCTAACATTCTATCCTCCACACATTGAGTGCGCTTTAACTGCTTGTTGAATCGCAAGGCGTAAGCGTATCACGGATTTATGGCATACTTAAGCCATGTACGCCTTTTCAAAGCCAGCAGAGCCGTTACCCAGCCTGACGCTGGCACAAACACACTACGAAAACTTCCCAGTGGCCTCTCTGCTGTTGCCCGCGCATTTGCGTGAGGCAGTGACCGTGATTTATCAGTTCGCACGCGAAGCGGATGATATTGCCGATGAAGGCGACGCTGATGAGCACACACGATTACAAGCCCTGCAGGGCTACGAAGACGAATTACTACTGATTCAAGCGTATATTCAACCGTCACGCCCCTTATTTTTTGCCTTGCAACAGGTGGTGAGAACACACAACCTCGACACCCAATGGCTACTGAACTTAATCCAAGCCTTTAAACAAGATGTAGTAAAAACACGCTATGCCAACATCGATGAGGTGATGGACTATTGCCGTCTATCTGCCAATCCGGTGGGTCGCCTCATGTTGCAATTGTATGCGAGCGACACTGCGCAACATCAGGTGTGGTCAGATCAGATTTGCAGCGCCTTACAGCTGATTAACTTCTATCAAGATATTGCCATCGACCTCCAAAAACATGGTCAAATCGGACGGATTTACCTAGCACAAGACGAAATGCAAGCGGCCGGCATCAGTGAGCAGGATTTACGCCAGCAACGCCAAGATGGCGTTTGGCAAGATTTTTTCTTGCATAATGTGCTGCGCGCAGAACATTTGTTATTGGCAGGCAAGCCGCTGGGCGGTGCATTACCCGGCCGAATTGGCTTTGAATTACGCATGATGATTGCAGGCGGTGAGCGTATCCTGCACAAACTCAAACATTGTCGTGGTGATATCTACCATCATCGCCCGACCCTGAAAGCCTATGACTGGCTGATTATTTTGTTGAAAGCCCTGTTTAAAAAATGACCCCGCAACAATATTGCCAACAAAAAACCCGTGAGAGTGGCTCTAGCTTCACCCTAAGTTTTATGTTTTTGCCCAAACACAAACGTGAGGCGATGACCGCATTGTATGCATTCTGCCGCGAGGTTGATGATGTCGTCGATGAATGCACGGACTACCAGATTGCACAGACCAAACTCAGCTGGTGGAAACAAGAGATTCAGCGTTTATTCCATGAAACGCCACAACACCCAGTGACGCAAGCTTTGCGGCCAGTGGTCAGTGCCTTCGATTTAAAAGAAGCGCATTTTATTGAGATCATTGATGGCATGCACATGGATACCCAATACAACCGCTATGCCGACTTTGAACAACTGGCCTTGTATTGTTACCGGGTTGCCAGTGTGGTCGGCCTACTTTCTGCGCAGATTTTTGGCTTTAAAGACCGCGCGACGCTTGAATATGCGCATGATCTGGGGATGGCATTTCAATTAACGAATATTATTCGTGATGTGGGCGAAGACGCGCGGCGCGGGCGTATCTATATTCCACTGGATGCACTCGAACACGCAGGCGTGACCGAAGCGCAACTGCTCTCGAGCAAACCATCCGCGCAAACGCAAGCGTTGCTTCTCAAGCAAATCGAATCGGCCGAGATGTTTTATGAAAAAGCCCTCAACCAGTTGCCAAAACTGGACTACCGATCACAGTTACCCGGATTGATGATGGCGGCGATTTATCGGGCACTGCTGCAAGAGATTCGGCAGGATCCCAATCTGGTATTGACCCATAAAATTGCGTTACCGCCCTTTAGAAAGCTGAAGCTGGCGCTGGGGGCGTGGTTGAAATATCGCTAATCATGACCGCAACACGTTTATCCAATCGCAGGGTGGCCGTGATTGGTGCCGGATTAGCCGGCATTGCCGCCGCACATAAATTACTACAACACGGTTATCAGGTATGTCTATTTGAAGCTGCGGCACAGGCTGGCGGCCGCGCACGGGGTGTTACGCATGCAAACCACTTGCTCGATAACGGTCAGCATCTGTGCATAGGCGCCTACCGCGACACCTTGCATTTATTGCAAGCCGCGGGCATGGATGCAACACAAGTATTTATGCGCCTACCACTCGCCTTACACATGCATCACCCAATGCAAAACGGCCCGCAATGCATGTCGCTGGTAACACCAACTTGGTTGCCTGCCCCATTGCATTTGCTATGGGGATTGCTGAGTGCACGCGGCTTGGACTGGCAGAGCAAATGGCGCGCAATTGGCTGGATGAACCAATTAAAAAAACAAGCCTTCACACTGGGGAGCGACTGCACTGTTAAGGCTTTGTTGACACAAGGCAAACAAACCGCACTAGCGATCCAGACCTTGTGGGAGCCGCTGTGTCTAGCCGCCCTCAATACGCCGATAGACGTGGCCAGCGCGCAGGTATTTCTCAATGTTTTACGCGACAGCTTTCAGCATCGACGTCAGGACAGTGATTTTTTGGTACTAAGATCAGACTTATCCAGCGCACTCGTGCAGCCGTTGCTAAGGCGCATTGCATTTCTAGGCGGCGAAGTGCGGTTGCGCAGCACTGTCAGCGCCATTGAAGCGACACAGCAGGCTTGCACGCTCACGACGTCACAAGGCAGTGAAACCTTCGACGCAGTGGTGGTCGCAGTAGGCCCGCACCAACTCAAAACCATTGCAGGGATAAGCGTTGCCCCAACACTTGCCTATCAACCAATCACGACGGTGTATTTGCAATACGGTGCAGATCTCCGCCTACCCTATCCGATTATGGGCCTGTGTCATGGCTTGGCGCAGTGGGTCTTCGACCGCGGCCAGTGCTGTGGTCAAGCTGGATTGTTGGCGGTAGTGATCAGTGCGCATCCGCCGTTGACGAGCGACAAGCCAGCGCTGATTGCGCAATGCATTACGGAGCTCAATCTCGCCTTGTCTCAGTATCACATTAGGTTATCGTCCAGCCCAGATTGGACGCAAGTAATTACCGAAAAACGCGCAACGTTCAGTTGCACGCCCGCGCTGGTTCGCCCAACCACTGTGACCGACAATCCACGCCTATTGCTGGCAGGGGACTATGTGGCAGGCCCTTACCCGGCGACCATCGAGGGCGCCATCCGCAGCGGCAATGCGGCTGCACAAGCCATTATTGATCAGCACTAACGCATCAATTACTCTAGTGGGGCGTATCTTTACATATCACCGCAAGATGATTGTTAGCGGGCCGATAGATGCCATCTCCGCTATCCGGGAAGGTCTCATGACTGCTACGTTGCGTATCCACCACGTACCCCGCTGCACACATCGCACCCGCCTTGGCTTGGCACTGTTGCTGGCTAGTATTGAATTCACTGCAACTCAGTGTATAGCCCAGCTTGCCCTGCTGGGTCGTGTAAGGCTGTGGGGTGACGCTGGCACAAGCAGAGACGATCAAGGCTAAAACAGAAATCGTTTTTTTCATTATTTTGGCTCCTGCAGCAACGGTGAGGGACTGTCATTCCGCTGTCATAAAGATGTGATTCGTTTATTGACGTTATTTCGGCAGTCAATTTTAAGCATTAGTTGCATGAAGCTTTTATGACAATATGTGCTGGTTGCCCCACATCACTTTTCCATCCCCTGTATCCAACTAGCTACAAATCGCTACAAAACCCAAGCTGTTTGTAACTGACAAACGTCGCCTCGGTTTTTATACTGCAGCCATGATGAAACAGCGACATGATCAAACAGCGAATAGGTGAAGCCATGAAATATGCCGCCCTAATGACTACTGGCCTACTCGCTAATATATCGATTTTTGCCTCAGACATGCCAGCGACTGAACCGTATGCAGATTTAATGCGGAACAAGCAACGTGTGATCAGACAACTCGATCAGCAGATGGCTTGTGTGCGATTAGCCAATGATGATCAGGCCTTACGCGCCTGCCTCGCCAACTTATCGCGTATTTCAGTGCGGTCTGAAGAAAAAACGCTAAACAAACAAAAAATGAAAACCGATGCGCTAACACAACACGAATTTTTTTAATCAAACGCGTCATGACAGACGCAAGACTGCTTCCCTGTGGCTGCCCCTCCTCTTCTGGGCAGCCTCGCCCTCAGGCAACGATTGCACTCCCAGCAGTCGTTGCCATTTTTTTATCCGCGTAAGATATCAATGGCTTGTTCTAAACGATCGACGGCATCAATGTGCAGGCCTGCAACGCCGCCTTTGGGGGCGTTGGCTTTGGGGATAATGGCATGCGTAAATCCCAATTTGGCAGCTTCTTTCAATCGCTCCTGACCACGCTGCACCGGGCGCACTTCACCCGCTAGGCCAACCTCACCGAATACCACTAGCTTGCTGGGTAAGGGTTTGTTTTTGAGTGAAGACACGATCGCCAGCAACACCGCCAAATCGACTGCCGGCTCACCAATTTTGACACCACCTACGGCGTTGATAAATACATCTTGGTCATAGCAAGCCACCCCGGCATGCCGATGCAGCACCGCCAGTAACATGGCCAGTCGATTCTGCTCCAGGCCGACACAAAGTCGTTTTGGATTTGGCGCATGTGCCGTATCCACCAAGGCTTGAATCTCCACCAGCAAAGGCCTGGTGCCCTCTTGCGTGACGGTGATACAAGACCCTGGCACGGGTGACTCATGATGAGACAAAAATAATGCGGAAGGGTTACTCACCTCACGCAAGCCTTTTTCAGTCATCGCGAACACACCCAGCTCATTGACTGCACCAAAGCGATTCTTAAACGCACGAATCAGCCGAAAACTCGAATTCTGATCACCCTCGAAGTAGAGCACGCTATCGACAATGTGCTCGAGCACACGTGGTCCGGCCAAGGAACCTTCCTTGGTCACATGACCAACCAGAATCATACTGATACCAAGTTGTTTTGCGATCCGCGTGAGTTGTGCGCTGCATTCGCGCACCTGTGCAACCGACCCGGGCGCCGATTGCAAGGCCTCTGAATACACGGTTTGGATCGAATCGATCACCACCACATCAGGGTGATGCAGCTGCAACACCTGACTGATCTTTTCAAGATTAATCTCGGCTAATACATCCACCTGGCTAGCATCCATGCCTAGACGCTGCGCACGCATCGCAATTTGCTGCGCAGATTCTTCACCGCTGATATAAAACGCTTTGAGTGATTGCGACACCTTACACACGGTTTGCAGCAATAAGGTGGATTTTCCAATCCCAGGATCGCCACCGATCAGCACCACGCCGCCTGCGACCAAACCACCACCCAGCACGCGGTCAAACTCGGCAATTCCCGTCTGTTGGCGCGAGACTTCCTGCGCCTCGACCTCTGCCAGCTTTTGTAATTGTGCGGTGGGCGCCAAGCTGGCAAACCGGCTTTGTGTGACAGTCTCCGGCACACTTTCAACCAGTGTGTTCCAGGCATGACAACTCGGGCACTGCCCTTGCCATTTTGGTTCGGCCGCGCCGCATTCGGTACAGGTATATTGTGTTTTTGCTTTAGCCATAAACCTTGAACGCCACCCTTGCTGTCACCGCACACAGTAACTCATAACCGATAGTACCGGCTGCCTGCGCGACCGCATCGACGGGCACCAGTGCCCCCCACAGTTCCACCGGACTGCCGATCTGTGCCTCGTCGATCTCTGTAATGTCGACGGCCAACATATCCATGGAGACGCGACCTAGGGTGCGCGTCTGCTTGCCATGCACCGCGATTGGCGTTCCAGTGGGCGCATGCCGTGGGTAGCCATCGGCATAGCCACAAGCGACGATGCCCACTCGCATAGGCTTATCGGCAGTGAACAAGCTACCATATCCCACCGACTCACCTGCTGCAATCTCTTGAACGCCGATGAGTGCGGATTGCAGGATCATCACCGCTTTCAAGCCCAATGATGCTGCAGACCGATCATTGATCGGGGTCGCGCCATACAACATGATGCCGGGGCGCACCCAATCGGCATGGGTCTGCGGCTGTTGCACCACCGCAGCTGAGTTGGCTAAGGAGCGTTGGTAGGGTTTTCCGGCCATCACCGCAGTGACGGTTTGCATGGGGATTGACACCCCATCTGCTTGGTCAGCGTTAGCAAAATGCGTCATTTGTACGATTTCACTGACGTTGGCGCATTGCGCCAATTGCGCCAGTTTGCTTGGATACTCTGCAGGCTGAAAACCCAAGCGGTGCATGCCACTATCGAGTTTGAGGAACACGCGCACGGGGACGCTAAGTTGGGCTTGTTGTAACCAATCCAGCTGTGCGGCGTGATGCACCACGATGTCGAGGCGATAGCGATCCACTGCTTGCAACTGTTCTGCTGCAAACACGCCCTCTAATAATAAAATGGGCTGCTTGTAGCCGGCCTCACGTAGCGCAATCGCTTCTGAGACATTCAACACTGCAAATGCATCGGTTGCCTGCAGCCCTTGCGCGACATTCAGTAGGCCATGTCCATAGCCATTCGCCTTCACCACCGACATCACTTGCGCATGGGGTGCCAAACGGCGGACTTGGGCTAAGTTATGCGCCAAGGCAGGTAAATGAATGTGGGCAACGATGGGTCGCATAAAACACGCTTTTATAAATATCGACTTGCCTGCTTAAATCTGGCAAGGGAGTTTAGGTTAATACTCGTCAGGCATATACGATGCATTTGCATAATCGGCAAAACGCGTATGCGCACCCATAAAGGTCAAACGCACGCGGCCAATCGGGCCGTTACGCTGCTTGGCGATGATGATCTCGGCAGTGCCTTTTTCAGCGCTATCCGGGTTGTAGTACTCGTCACGATACACAAACATGATCAAGTCCGCATCTTGCTCAATCGCACCCGACTCTCGCAAATCACTCATCACAGGCCGTTTATCTGGACGTTGATCCACACTTCGATTGAGCTGTGAAATGGCGATCAATGGCACATTTAACTCTTTAGCCAGTGCTTTTAACGAACGTGAAATTTCAGAAATCTCAGTCGCCCGGTTTTCACCGGCACGGCCCGCAGGCGAAGTCATCAATTGTAAATAGTCGATCACGATCAGCCCGAGTTCACCTGTTTGTCTGTGCAAACGTCGCGCACGCGCACGCACATCAAAGCTGCTCAAACCAGCGCCTTCATCGATATAAATAGGCGCTTCGTTTAATTTACCCAATGCGGTGGTCAGTTTTTCCCAGTCTTCGTCTTCGAGATTACCGTTACGCATCTTATGCTGATCAAGGCGACCAATCGAACCGATCATCCGGGTCGTTAATTGTGTGGCGCCCATCTCCATTGAGAAAATGGCGACCGCTTTATTGGTTTCAAGCGCGACGTTTTCGGCAATGTTAATCGCAAAAGCCGTTTTACCCATTGAGGGACGTCCGGCAATAATCACCATATCGCCGCCCTGCAAGCCCGATGTCATCGAATCGAGATCACTGAATCCGGTCGGGATACCGGTCACATCCGAATGATTGTCACGCGAGTACAGGTAGTCGATCCGATCGGCTACTTGCGGCAACAGGACTTGCATGCCCAAGAAACCTTGGCTTTTGCGGTTGCCGCCTTCGGCAATCTGAAAAATCTTAGCTTCAGCTTCATCTAGCAATTGCTGCGCATCGCGGCCATTGGGTTGATAAGCGCTCTCTGCAATATCCGTCCCCACGGCGACCAATTGACGCATCACATAACGCTCATGCACGATTTCGGCATAGCGACGGATATTGGCGGCGGTGGGAGTATTTTGAGCCAATGCGCCCAAATAGGCGACGCCACCAACGGTGGTCAACTCGTTACTGTTCTCAAGCGATTCAGCCACCGTCACAATATCCGCCGGCTGGTTGCGCTCGATCAGTTTCGTAATATGTTGATAGATCAGCTTGTGATCATGCTGATAAAAGTCCTGAGACGCCAAAATATCGGCGATCTTGTCCAAGGCCTCGTTGTCGAGCAACAAGCCACCAAGCACGGATTGCTCGGCTTCGATAGAATGTGGAGGGAGTTTTAAAAATTCGAGTTGTTCGTCTGCCATCCGGCGATTATACCGAAAAGCAGCAATGCTTTATGGCGGCGGATTAAAATGTGCAGAAGAAATGTGCGGCAAACAAAAAGGCTACCGAAGTAGCCTTTTTGACAGTGCTTACAGATTTACCGGCAAGCTGCCGGTGCGTCTATATTAAGCTTCTGGTGACACTGTGACAGTGATGTCTACAACCACGTCGTGGTGCAGCGCAACGCTCACAGTAAACTCACCGATGTTTTTCAGTGGGCCGTTTGGCAGACGCACATCGGCTTTTTTCACTTCATGACCTTGCGCTTGCAGGCCTTCAGCGATGTCCATGTTGGTCACGGAACCAAACAGACGGCCATCCACACCCGCTTTTTGAGTAACGGTCAATGCAAAACCAGCCAATTTTTCGCCGCGCGCTTGTGCAACGGCCAACAAGTCAGCTTGTTGTTTTTCCAACTCGGCGCGTTGTGCAGCAAATACTGCTTTGTTTGCTTCAGTGGCACGTTTCGCTTTGCCTTGTGGAATCAAAAAGTTACGGCCGTAACCGTCTTTGACTTTCACCACGTCACCCAGAGAACCTAGGTTTGCTACTTTTTCCAATAAAATCACTTGCATATTATTCTCCTAAGCCGCCGATTAACCTGGGTGTTTGTCTGTGTAAGGCATCAGCGCCAGGAAACGTGCGCGTTTTACCGCGGTCGTCAGTTGACGTTGATATTTAGCCTTGGTACCAGTCATACGGGCTGGGATGATTTTGAAGTTTTCTGAAACGAAATCTTTCAACAGATCCACGTCTTTGTAATCCACTTCTTTGATGCCTTCTGCGCTAAAACGGCAGTAACGGCGGCGTTTGTACATATCTCTTGCCATTTGAAACTCCTTCAATATTTTTTAATGCTGTATGCGCTGCAATTCTTGTATGTGCAGTACCACATGTGTGCTCTTTGCACTGCGCTGCGCTAAAAACCCTTTTACTTTGATCTGATCGCCGCTTTGCAATGGTAAATTGGCTTTTTCACCAATCAACATCGCGGGTAATAAACACTGCACCTTACGATTCATTCCAGCTTCGCTTTGTTCTGAATCATGTTGCAATTGCAAGCGCAACAAGGGTAAGCCTGCCGGTGTATAACGTAACGATTCGATGGACTGAATAGTGGCCGTGATCACCAGCGTATTCACAACACTTAAGCAGCTGCCTCAGCAGGCGCTACTGGTGCGTCACCAACGATGGTTTTGGCTTTTTCCTCTTTCATCATTGGGCTTGGTGCTGTGACTGCTGTTTTAGTCGCGATTGTCAGGTGACGTAATACAGCATCGTTGAATTTGAAGCCGTGCTCCATTTCTTCCAGCACTTCTTGGCTACACTCGATGTTCATTAAAACATAGTGTGCTTTGTGTACTTTTTGAATTGGGTAGGCAAGTTGACGACGGCCCCAGTCTTCTAAACGGTGGATGTTGCCGCCATTGCCAGTGATTTGAGCGCGGTAACGCTCGATCATTGCTGGCACTTGTTCACTCTGGTCAGGGTGAACAATAAACACGATTTCATAGTGTCGCATGAGATTTCCTTGTGGTTAATAGCCACCTTCAGGGTAAAACGAAGTGTGGCAAGGTTGCAAAGCACGCGATTATATATTGTTTTTAGTACTATCATCAAGCACTTATTAGCGTTTGGGGGGATTCTCCAAGCTTTTATCTTCTTTGGGTAAATAATAAGGGTCTGACACATAGCCGGGCCCTTTCATGATGATAATCACAATCAGACCGATCATCAGCACGCCGATAAAAAACCAGAAGGTGAACAAAAAGCCCAAAAACATTGCGGTTCGCGGTACGTCATGCGTCAGCAAATCGCCATGTTGCCACCATGCATACAATACCGGCGTGGCAAACACGAGACTACCGAGCAGTAGCCATTTCGGTAGCTTTTTCAACAGTTGCCATTCTTTGTGACTAGGGTAGCGCACCCCATCCGGCAACTTATTTAACATTCCCATACAGTTCCAATCATCCGATTGTCAAATGAATACCATTTTTTACTATCACCCGTTTCAAACATTATGACACTGTTTTAAAAGGAAAAATCCCACAAAACCACAACTTTACATACGACGCAGCCTGATTTTCAAAAGGGCAATTCATCTCTATATTAAAGAACCCAAAAATGACGCCGTAAATCCCTTGAGACCATGAAGATAACGCAGGGAAATTCCCTCCTGCCTAGAACAACTTGAGGATACTGCATGCTGGTACAAAAAAAACAAGCACCCTGGGAAGGCATCTTGCAGGCAATACAGAACTCTTATGCCATTAAACGGCACGTTGAGTTCTTTCATTGGCTGAAACAAGATATTCATCCATTGATGAGACACGATGTGCTATTGGCCGCCTGGGGCGACTTTAGCAGTGGTGAACTGCATTTTGATGTGTCATCGGCACTGCCGGAAGCATCAACCCAACGCCTATTGCAAGATTCGGCCATCGTGAATTACCTCATGTGCAATCTTTACAAGCGCTGGGTCGAAAATGATGACAAGTGGTATGTGGTCAACCGATTTGACGGCAGCGGCATTCATGCACAATCGCCGAATCCATTCACCCAGCAACTATTAAAAATGCACTCATTGCTTGTCTATGGCGTTCGCGATACGCGCGGTAAGGCGGATTGTATTTATGTGTTCTTTGATCGCACCAAAGAGTTTAGCGTGCCCGATCAGATGTTAGGTATGATCATGCCGCATCTCGATGCCGCTATCCGCCGCGTCGGTCATTTAACGCCTGTCATCAAAGACGAAGACCTGCTGGATAGTATGGCGCAAGGCGGACTCTCTGACCGAGAGCAAGAAATACTCCATTGGGTGCGCAGTGGTAAAACCAATTTTGAAATTGGCATGATTTTAAATATTAGTGCCAACACGGTAAAAAACCATCTCAAGCGCATTTTCCAAAAGTTGGATGTTTCATGCCGCGCGCAGGCCGTGGCAAAAACCGGCATGCCTGCAGGCGCACGTCGCCCGAGTTAAGTGCTTATTCGCGGCCGGTAAAACGCTGAATGTCACGCATTTGCCGCTTAGTCGGTCGGCCCATGCCTCGATCACGTTCAGCAAACTGATCGGCCCCGCCCGCTTGCGCCTGCTGGCGTAGGCGTTGGCTTTGTTCTGTCTCACGATATAACAGCGCTGCCTCAGGCGCCCCACGACGCACATTGCTCAGTGCCAGCACCTCGACCTCCATCTGCATATCTTTATTTTTGATGCTGACACGCATCCCCGGCTTCATTTCACGCGCATTTTTGGCGCGATCGCCGTCAATACGCACCTTGCCTGCGTCAACCGCATCCGCTGCTAAACTACGGGTTTTAAAAAAACGGGCCGCCCACAACCACTTATCGAGACGGCAGCCGTCCTCTTTTTCAGCTGGCGCTTCTTGTTTGCGATGATGCGTACGTGGCATAAGTTAGAGGTTGAGTGGATTGTCTTGGTGTTGTTGAAAATACGCCATGCGTGCCTGATTACGCTCCAGGGTATGCCGATAACTGGCCAGCGCGCTTTGCGCGCGTGCCATCAAGCTGTCGCCTGCATAGGTACCATCGGTGTCTTGCACCCCAGCTTCGCAGCCAGTCAAGTGAGCAATGCCTTCGAGCACATGGTCAATGGCAATAATCTTGAACATCCCATTATTGACCGCGGCGACCACGCTTTCATGCAAAACCAGATGCCGCTGGTTACGTTTGGGGATAATCACGCCTTGCTCGCCATTCAGACCAAGGGCTTCACAGACGCGAAAATAGCCTTCTATCTTCTCGTTAATGCCACCAATCGGCATCACTTCACCAAACTGGTTAAGCGCCCCCGTGACCGCAATCCCCTGCTTGATCGGCAACCCTGTCAGTGCAGACAACAGTGCAAATAGCTCTGCACAAGAGGCTGAATCCCCCTCCACCCCGTTGTATTCTTGTTCAAACACCAACGAGGCACTTAAACTCAAGGGCGCGAGCGCCCAAAAACTGGCACTCAGCCAGTTTTGCAAAATATAAATGCCCTTGTCGTGTGTGGGGCCGCTCATGTTGACTTCACGGTCGATATTTATCACGCCGCTGCGCCCGGGATAACAGCGGGCCGTAATGCGGATCGGTGAGCCAAAACTGGCGTCCCCTAACTCGATATGGGTTAAGCCGTTGACTTGGCCAACAACATCGCCATGCACCTGAATCAGTAATTCATTATCGATGATCGAATCGCGAATTTGGGTTTCAAAAAACTGTTGACGCAGCAAGCGCGCAGACAAGGCTTGTTTCACATGCACATCGGTAATTAAACGTGCGGCATCCGCCACGGCTGCACTCTCATGCATTAACTGATCCAAATGTGCGAATCGGGTGCTAATACGCCCTTGATCCTCTTCTAATCTATGCATGAATTGCAGCAGCACATTCACGGCAGCCCCACTAAAATGCGCGAGCGCTTGCTGCTGGCACTTGCGCGCAATATAGCCCGCTATCCAAGCATAGTTGTCCAAGTTAGCGGTCACGCGGTCCTCGAACTCTACTTTAATCGGAAAAAAATCAAAGAAATCTGGCTGTGCCTCTAAGCAATCGTAATAATCTTCGCGGCTGGCAATCATGATGATCTTCACATGCAACGGCAAGGCGCCATGACGGTTGCCACCAGCGCCTTGCTGCGCGTGATTCGACCAATCTTCAATTTGCACCTCGCGGTTACGCATCAGTCGGTAAAGCTTTTCGAGTAAAGCACTCCCATTGCCCTCATCTTGCATCAGGTCGCGCAAATGAAGTAGCAACATACCACCATCGGCATGATGCAAGCTGCCAGCCCGCAAGCGCAAAAACTCTGGCCATTGTGCCGCTTCGCCTACCGCCGTTTCCAGCATGCCAAACAAAGCGGCAAACCCTGGATCTTTCTCTTCAACCACTGGCTGTTTCACACCAGCCGTGAGATTCGCACGCTGATCCACCAATAAATTAACGCGGAAGCGTGACAAAAAACTATCATTGACCAAGCTATCGGAGCCACTATCGCCATCAGTCCCCACCTGCTGCCAAGCCTGCAAATAGGCGAGCACCTCTGGTTTAATGATATTAAAAAAAGGCGACAACTTGGCGCTGCTAAGTTGTGAGCGCAACCCGTCAATCCGCGTTTCTAGCCAGGTTTCTGCCTGAGATAAATTCACTTGGCCGCTACTATCAATCCATTGCTGCATTTCAGCGACCAGCCCCTTGATAAACGACTCCATCAAGGTGCGTAGCTGAGCACCCAAGCCGGCGGGCAACTTGATGTAATTCGCACAAGATTGCTGACTAAAATCATACAGTGCCACCAGGTCTGTTAATGTGGTGTCGAGACCACTTATGGCAGCGGCCTTCATTGCCGCCATGGTCAAGGCAGCGCGGCCAGAACCTGGCGTACCCAGCACCAACACATTGGCGCCTGCATGCTGTAACGACAGCCCCATCATTAGGGTTTTTTGCGCTTCAGGTTGTAATTTCCAGCCATAATCATTCAATCCGAGATCCGCAGCATCGAGTAATGTTTCGGTGGATTCAAACGACATGGGTGACAGTTTATAAGAAACGGTCATTTCATCAGGATTGAGTACTTGGATCATTTAGGCAATTTCCACTGTTGTTTTGCTTGTTCGTCGGACGCCCGGGCCTCTACCCAATGCTGTCCAAAATCACCGATTTCTTTTTTCCAAAACGGAGCCTCGGTTTTTAAATAATCCATCATAAATGCACAAGCTTCAAATGCCGCTTGCCGGTGCAAACTGGTAGTCGCCACAAGCACAATCTGCGCCTGACCTGAGAGTGTGCCTACACGATGAATCATGCGCACACCCAGTAATGGCCAGCGTTGGCTGGCAGTTTGCGCAATCTGATGCAAGGCTTTTTCGGTCATGCCGGGATAATGTTCGATCACCATTTCACTGAGCTGACCATCGGCAGCCAACTCACGGACCAAGCCCACAAAATTCACCAAGGCACCTGCTTGCGGTGTCGCCGCCTTGAGCTGTTGCAACTCAGCACCGAGGTCAAAATCCTCCGCCTGCACCGACACTTGAAGATACATGGTCTCGCTCAAGCTAGCCCCCGGTTACCGGCGGGAAAAAAGCAACTTCATCGCCTTCATCAAAGGTGGCCATGTCATCGACTAACTCGTGATTAATGGCTGCGCGCACGACGCCGCGGCCATCAAACAACTTTTGCCAGGTCTCGCCACGGTCACACAACCAAGATTTAAGGGCGATAATCGATGTAATGTTTTCGGGCAACTCGACACTTTCCGAGGAGTAATTGACCACCTCTTTAATGCGGGCAAAATACAAAATGGTGATCTTCATGTTGGGCTACTCTTTTCAATGTCATCTAACTCCTCCAGCATATCGAGTGGTTCAAGGCTGGTGGTTTGTGCCAATTCTACTTTTTCAATTTGCGCAAAGCGGCGTGAGATTTTTTGGCTACTAATATGCACGTCCTGCGCATTTTCGTGGGCCTGGCGGATATTATCGGCCAGTTTCTTCATACGGGTATCAAAACGGTCAAAATCTTTACTCAGTTTGCCCAATTCATCTTTAATGATATGCACCTGCTTACGCATTTCAACGTCTTTAAGCACTGCGCGCGCGGTATTGAGCACGGCCATCAGTGTCGTTGGCGACACCAGCCAGACGCGCTTTTGCATGGCGTAATCCACGATATCCCCATGGTAAGCATGAATCTCGGCAAACACGGCTTCGGCCGGAATAAACATGACCGCGCCGTCGGAGGTTTCGTTGGCTATGATGTATTTATTACTGATATCGTCGACATGCTTTTTGATATCGGCTTTGAACAATTTTGACGCTTGCGCCTGCACAATCTCACCCAAACTGCTATCAATCATGCGGTGATAGTTCTCTAGTGGAAACTTGCTATCCACCGCCACCGTGCCAGTTGGCTCAGGCAAAAACAAGGCGCAATCGACGCGTGCGCCATTACTCAAGGTATGTTGCATCGCAAAGCTGTTGGCGGGCAACACATTGCGCACCAAGCCCTCAAGTTGCACTTCACCGTAGGCGCCGCGGCTGCGTTTATCGCCCAGTAGCTCTTGCAAGCTCACCATATTCACGCTGAGGCCATCAATTTTCTTTTGCGCCTCATCAATGGTAGCCAGTCGCTCCATGACACTTACAAAGGTTTCATTGGTTTTTTTGAAGCCTTCTTCCAAGCGGATAGACACCTTGCCACTCATCTCCTCCAAGCGGGCATCGACGACTTTCGTCAGTGACTCAATGCTTTGTGTTAAGGTTTGGGTGGTGGTTTGCAAGGCCGTTTTGAGCAGATTTTGCTGCAACATGCCCTGTTCAGACAGGCCTTGACGCAAACTCAAACTTAACTGCTCGCCACTCTGGCTCAAATGATCACGTTGAGCGACCTGAAGGGCTTGCATGGCTTCTCGTGTTGCAGTGAGCTCTTGCGACAATTGCGCACGTAACCGGTCTTGCTGGTCGGTATTGAGATGTTGCAAGCGATCCGCCAGCTGATTAAGTGACTGGTGCATCTCACTCATCATCAAGCGATGTTTTTCTTCAAGTTGCTGTGAGAGTAATTGTGCGAGCGCCTGTTGTGCGGTGTGTTGCTGCGTGCGCCACTGCCAGACCAACATGGCGATCACGATCAATAAAAGAAAACACTGAATCAGTTGTAAGGTCATGCCAGCATTATAGCCGATGACCGTGCGTGACACATCGACGCAGCGCAAAATCACTGCGACGATGCGAGGGGCAATTAAAGGGATGAGTTAGTGGGTATGGGCATGCAAACCTGGCGCGCCATGCGCTTTGGCCAGCCATTGCATCTCTGAGGGGTTATGCTCCATATCGCCCAAATCCGCATAATCCACATGCTGGTAAGCGCTGAGCGCTGCCAGTGACGTCGCCGGCGCGATTTCGATCGGCTGGGTCGATTGTAGTGCAGGTTGCAGCGACTGCAACTGAATGCTCACGGTATGATTTGGGTAGGTGTAGGCCACTTTCAAAGGTAATTTTAATGCTGGAATCCACCAGACTTCGCTCTGAATCCCATTGCCCAGTGTGCCGATATACTTTTCTACCGGGTAGCCATAGGCGCTACTAGATGCCGCAGGCACTGGCTGCAGGCTGGCCAGTTCGCTGTCTGTCACCAACTGGGATTTCATTTGCCAAAACTGAGGATCTGTTTTGATATTCAGCAACTTCAAATCGACATCGGCGTAATCAATCGCACGCCGCTCACCGTGCATGAGGTAAACATAATTAAACTGTCCCGCTGGTTTTTTCAGCCACAAACTGCTGTGATGTGCCGGCTCGCCATTTTGATACAAAGTGCGTATTTCTACCTGATCGGCTTCACGCATCAACCACCACTGCACACGCTTTGCCTCTTCCGCGCGACAAGGGGAGGCACACTGCACCGTCTCATAACGGGCGTTGACTAACGCGTCCGCCAGCGCATCACCGCTTAGCCAGCTTAAGGAAAGCGCGAGGCCCAAAGCCATTTGTTTAAATTTCATTTTGTTTCCATTCAACTCAAAGGGATCAGGGCAGCCAAGGCTGCCCTGCAATCACATCTTATTTCAGCGCTTCGCGCAACTTAAAAACCAAAAGCATCTTTCATGACTTGATAAATGTAGCTTTGTTCCTGCACGCCATGCACCAGATAGGCTTTAGGGCCGATCGCGTAGATTGCGACCTCTTCACCCGCGTGGGTCTCTGAACTCAAAGGCACCAACGCTTCTTGATGGAAATCCGGGTCTTCGGTATCTACCGCAGACATATCCACAACACGTCCAGCAGCAATCGCCTCACTGTATACCGCATCGCCAGGAGAGTTAGTATGATATCCAGGGCCGTTGGCAAAGCTCACTGTGGTGTAAGGCTTGCCATCGGCTGCCAAAGTAGGGGTTGTTTTGCCTGGCTCGACGACTTTACCCAGAATCGGGTTGCCACGTTTTGGATAACCACCGATGGTCAAGGTATGGCTATGGTCTGCTGTCACGATAATCAGCGTATCGTTCAAGTTCACCTTAGAAGCCGCCTCGCGCACTGCATCAGACAAAGCAACCGTATCCTTAAAAGTACGATAGGCGTTACCCGCATGCGAAGCATGATCGATACGACCACCCTCCACCATCAGAAAATAACCATTCTGGTTTTTCTTCAAGATATCAATCGCTTTGCCCGTCATCTCCGCTAAGGAAGGTTCACCGGCAATGTCGTTTGGACGGTCTTGTTCATATTCCATGTGAGAAGGATTGAACAGACCCAGCACTTTATTGGTGGTGACCGGATTGAGCGCATTAAATGCATTCTGGTTCTCAATGTACACACCACCAAACTTGCTGACGTATTCTTGCGTCAGGTTGCGACCATCGGTACGGCGACCTTTGGTGCCTTCGATATCCGTGATGCTGTTTGGCAGAAAATAGCTACGACCACCGCCGAAAACCACATCAATGCCATCACCGATTTTGCCGTTACCAAAGTTATCAATCATCTGTGCCGCAATATCCTTCACGCCATTGCTGGCGGCCGCCGCGGATAAGTTCGCATTGGCTTCCCAATCACGATTGGAAATATGGGCATAGGTCGCGGCTGGCGTCGCGTGGGTGATCCGCGCGGTAGACACCACGCCCGTCGATTTACCTGACTGCTCCGCTTGCTCTAATAAGGTGGTGACTTTATTGGCATTCAACACCGCAGGATTCGCCTCATTACGCGCCACAGATTGGTTCAGCGATAAGATACCGTCGTTGGTTTTAACCCCAGCAATCATCGCTGTCATGGTCGGTGCCGAGTCAGCCGTTTGCTGGTTGGTAGAGTAAGTCTTGGACAAAGCCACATAGGGAAATGACTCAAACGACAGCTTATGACGCTCGCCATCAATGCCTTTGAGTTGACCTTCAAAAATGCGCGCGCCAGTGACGGTAGAAATCCCCATGCCATCGCCCACGAACAAAATCACGTTTTTGGCTTTTTTAGCATTTGGCACCAGTTTTTTGCTGTCATTCAGGCTGGCTGCGCCATCGTTGAGCCAGAACTGTGCATCTTCAGCGTGCACCATGCCAGTCAGCAGTTGTGAGCCCAACAACATGACGGCCATCGTGGTGCGTTTCAAGTTAAATAATTGCATGGTCATTTCCTTTATAAGCTTTTGATATTGTAATTTATGAATAGCGACGGCGGATCACGGCGGCAATGATTCCCAAGCCCGCCAGCATCAGGGCATTGGTGTCAGCCTCAGGCACTGCGGATACACTTTGCAGGCTGACATTATCAATACCGAGTTGCAATGCGTTCTGATTAGCAACCGTGGCAAAGCGCAACACAAAGCTGCCACCACTGGCCAAGCTTGAAGACAAGTCGAACTGATAGTTAATATAATTATTTGCTGTCAGATTGCCATTCGCACCACCTAGATATAAGGTTTGCAGCACATCGGCGCTGTTCACAGAAAATGGATCCGCGCCGGCTTTAAGCACATCTACGCGCACATGCTGGTTGGGATGGTCTGTCGCGTCGACGCTATAATCGAGGCCAGCGGCATCAATGTCGGTGCTGGCGTTTTGGTTATTGATAAACATCTGGAAAGACAAGGTGGCCTGACTGACAGCCGCAGTACTAAACGATTGATACAGCACATTCGATGCCAAGCCATAGTTGTCCAACAAACCGTAATAGTTACCGGCATAAGCCCCCACGGTCGTGCTCGCCGTGAATTCTGTCACCGTGCCGCTCTGTGCTAATACACTGCCCGCGACTCCCTGCTCCGCCACCTGCCAACCGGTGATGTCATAAGCGTCGACGCCTTGCGATTCAAAGCCGCCATTTTGAATCAATTCTGCCGCTTGGGCAGGCGACAGCATGGCTGTGCTGCTCAGCAAACCGGCCATTAGCCAAGGTTTAAGTTTCATTTTGTAAATCCTCTCTGATAGTCACTGACCATATTGCTTACTGCGTTCAAACACCGTGCCTAAACGCTGTGTTACCTTGAGTATTGTTGAAGAACTGTATGTCAGAAAGTTTTCTCCGGCATGAAGCTTATGTGACGGTCATGACTACGCCGCTTGCGCGAGGGATGAAAAACCGCACGGCGTAAAAAAGAAAAACCCCGCGTAGGCGGGGCTATAAAGAGACTTTAAACTTGAAAACACAACACAATCACACATCAGCATCCAAGATACTGACCAACATCAACCGCAAAAATCCCAGCAAAAGAATGTTAAGATTTATGCACCTGAATATCGTTGCGTCCTTGTGATGTGGCTAGAATACGCAGGATGTAAAAGGGTCTCAATGACCCGTTTGGGTCAATGATCCTGTCGACTGCCAGCCGCCTTGGTAGCACGTGCGCTAACAGGATGAAACCCTAGACAACAATCCAAGACAGATCCGCTGGGAGCGATATGTTAAAACTCAAATTAATGCTGGGCTTTTGGCTAGCGAGCCTGACCCGAAAATTAAAAAATAATTTCTATCTGTATCTGGCGCTATTGTTCAGCCTGGTGATTCTGCTGGATGCCGGCGTGTTTCATGTCGGTCAAAACATGCGAGATAAAGCCTTTGACCTGATGGTCAAAAACCGCATATTCAAACCGAGTGCTGACCCGCAAATTGTAATTATCGATATCAACGAAGCCAGTCTTGCGGCCATGAGCAAAGAGTATGGCCGTTGGCCATGGCCGCGTCAGGTGGTCGGCGAGCTGGTTGAAGCAATTCAACAGCAACAACCCGCAGCGATTGTGTTTGATATTGTGTTTTCAGATGCCGATATTTATAACCCAGATAGTGACAGCTACTTTAATACGGTGATCAGCGATTGCCAGCATTGTTTTTTTCCGTTGCTGCGGCTGGACGAGAGTCAAGATCGCCAGAGCCAACTCCAATATGCACACATCCCCGGGCTGGTTGCCGCCGCCGATGCCGATCGTCAGGCGACGTTTGCCGCGATTCCGCCCTACTTTAAAGGCGCTTGGAAAGCGGGCCACCTTGGGACGCATAATGTATATCCGGATAATGATGGGGTGGTTCGGCAATACCGCATGCGTCACCAAGACCGTGGCTGGACGCTGCCCGCCCTGCCGCTGGTGATTGCCAATGCGCAGAACCCCATCAGCCAAGACACACCGGATGAAATGTTGCTTAACTGGCGCGGCAAACCGTTCACTTATCACTATGTGAGTTTTAGTGATGTGTATACCGACCTCACCAGCGCGCATCCCAAACTTGGCAAAGCCATGTTTAAAGACAAGATTGTCATTATTGGATCTACCGCACCCGCTCTTTTTGACATCAAGCCTACGGCAATGGACAAACAGTTTCCGGGGGTTGAGATACTGGCCACCGCGCTAGACAATGCCTTACATCAGGATTACCTCAAAGTGTGGCGTGGCAAACTACCCTACATCTTGCTGAGCTTGTTACTGGTATGGCTGACGACGCTGGCGTTTTATTTTAAGCTTGACCGTGATCGCTTTAATGGCATCTTTACTGGCAGCCAAATTGGTTTGTTGGTGTTGTCTTACCTCGCCATCAATCTGTTGCACACCTATCTCGATTTGGCGGCGCCCATTTTTTGGGCGGTGGCGTATTTTGGGGTAGCCAAAATATATGCATTGGCAACCGACCGCGCACTGCAACGCTGGCTGGCTTTTGGCCTCACCGCGGACAGTGCGGAATTAGAAGTTTTGATCATGCCGATTGCTATTGAAAGCAGTGAAACCTTGGGCGACGCCGTGATGAAGCGCATTCGACGCGAGATTGAACAGGCTTGTCAGGCCCCTACGCAGATTGATATCCTCACTGGCACCCAAAGTGGCATTTGGGGATTGTTTGGCGAGATGGTCATGGTGAGCTGGCAATATGCGCCTGAAACCACTTACCGCGAGGCTGCGCGACAAGATGCATTGCAACTGTCGGCACAATTGCAACAGCGCATTGATCAACTGCAGTTACCGGGTAGCCCGGTCGTGCGGGATGCCTTGCATCAAGGTCGTATTGCCAACCAAACCTCGTCACTTGCCGCACAATGGCGCTTGCTATTTGCACAAGCGCTGATACAGCTTGAAATGGCAACGCTAGACAATACTGTCGCCCAACATCACAACCTTTTGGAGAAGGATGCATGATCAAAAAAACCTTATTTTGCCTGCTGACGTTGCTCGCCAGCGCGCAGACGAGCGCGGCTGAAACCGGCTTGGTACTCAAGGCCGACCAACTACGTGCGGATACGTTTAATGATGCGAAGGTCGTTGGCCGCGTAAATAAAAACGACAGCGTTGAAATCCTCAATAAAAAAGGCGCTTGGTTAGAAATCAAATCCGCGGGTAAAAGCGGCTGGGTCAGGTTATTGACGGTTAAACGCAATAACGCAGGCGGCACAGATGTGGCCGGCGTGGTGGGCGTCGCCACTGGGCGCAGTGGCACTGGCAAAGTGGTGTCTACCACCGGCATCCGTGGCCTGAGTGCAGAGGATCTTAAAACCGCGCAATTCAATGAGACCGAAACCAAAAAACTAGAAAGCTACACCGCCAATGCGGACGAGGCCAAACAGTTTGCTAGCAGCGGCGGGCTCACCAGTCGCTCATATCCCTATTTTACGGGAGCCGCACAATGAGACGCTATATCAAACAAGCCGTCACCGTAGCTTTGATCAGCGGATTGAGTTGGCAACCTGCCGCTGGGTTGGATTTCAAAGGTGCGCTAAAGGATGCTGTGGATGCGCAACTCGGCAATGGTCGCAAAGCTGAAGCAGCGCCCGCCTCGGCAACGCCACAGAACACCGGCACTGCCCAAGACAAACTCGCTAACATCAACTGGAAAAATCCTAGCCAAGAAGAGGAAATCGCGGTGGGTAGAAACGTCACCGGCACCATTCTGGGCGCAGCGCCGCTGGTGAATGATCCCCAATTGCAGCGATATGTCAATAAAGTTGGGCGCTGGGTAGCCAGCCAATCCGAGCGCGCTGAATTACCATGGCGGTTCGGCGTGATTGAAAGCACCGATGTAAATGCGTTTGCCGCGCCAGGTGGCTATATACTCATCACCAAAGGGCTCTATCAGCGCTTGACCAGCGAGGCGCAACTGGCGGGCGTGCTCGGGCATGAAATTGCCCACGTCGTGCAAAAACACCACTTAAAAGTCATGCAGAAACAAGCGCTGCTAGATGCCGGTGGTGCTTTTCTCAAAGAAAAAATCAGCAAAAACACCCTGACACAACGCGCAGTTTCAACCGGTGCTGAGATCAGTGCGCGCAATCTGGATAAAAGTGCTGAGTTTGAAGCGGACAGCATGGGAACGGTGCTGGCAGCGCGCGCCGGCTACGAAGCCTATGGTCTAGCGGAAGTCTTGCAAGACATGGAAACCATTAGCAACCAAGACAGCAGTATGGCCTTGTTGTTTAAAACACATCCGCACCCGGATGACAGAGTCGCGCAGTTAAGTATGGTCAGCGGTGATCAAATTGACAATATTAGCGGCGGCAAAACCCTAGAAAACCGCTTATATCAATTGAAATAAATGTTAGCGTGCCGCGAGAAAGGGTTGGCCGCGTCCAACCCTCTTTTTCGCGGTCCGCGCTACACCCAGCCTCGTTCACGACACTCACTTTTGAGGTAGGCATAGTAGACAGGCGCCGCGACGATACCAGGTAGCCCAAACGTCGCCTCCATCAGGAGCATGGCCAACAATAACTCCCAAGCATAAGCACGGATTTGCCCCCCGACAATGCGCGCATTCAGAAAATATTCTAATTTGTGAATCACGATTAAAAACGCCAGTGAACCCATGGCGATCATAAATGAATGACTGGTGCTGACAATCACAATGACGGTGTTCGAGATCAAGTTGCCGATCACTGGCAATAAGCCAACCAGAAACGTGATGGCGATCATGGTTTTGGTAAACGGCAGATGTACGCCGCATAACGGCAAAATCACTGTCAGATAGACCGCCGTCAGCGCTGCATTCACCGCTGAAATTTTCACTTGAGCAAACACAATATTTTTAAACGCTTGAGAAAACAAGGTAATACGATGCAGCAAGCTCTGGGCAAAAGGTTGATGGTTGACCTTGGTTTGTACATCATGCAACGCAATCATGGCGCCGATCACCATCCCAATCAAAATATGGGCCAAATGATGACCGGCTTCTTTACCAAGCAATTGCCAATCGGCAGAGTGCGCACGCAACCAATCAATTACCGTCTGTTGCAGCGTAATCGCATCGTCTGGCAAGCGCGCATTCAACCATGGGGGTAAGACCTTACGAGAATCTTCAATAATTTTAGCCAATTGGTCGAACAACACCGCCAACCCGCCAGCATCACTTCTAATCAGGGTGACGATGCCCATCCCCAACGACACCAGCAGACCAATCACCAAGGTAGCAATCAGCACCACTGCTAGCCACTTAGCGTATTTTCCTGGCAATTTACGTGCAATTAACGGTGAAATGACGTGAATTAACTCAAACACCAGCAAGCCTACCAGCAGCGCGGGCAACAATTGCACTTGTAGCACCAGCCACATCAGGACCGCCATTAGGAGGAAAGTTGCTGTATCAAATCGTTGGGTTGGGGTCACCACTGGCTCCGGTTCATGAGGGTCTGGTCAACAACACGTTAAAATTTGGCTTGAATCAGCCGGGCGGCATCAATCGGTAGTTTGAGTAAAAAATGGACGCCTTCATCAAAATGCTTATCGAGAATCTCACCATGACACTTTTGCACTTCACGCGTGAGCTCATCGACCCGTTTGTAACTGGTGGATACTTTGAGCTGCACCATTTCAATGAAAGGCAGGCTGCCTGCTTGCTCCATCGCCTGTTTGGCCGTGCCGCCATAAGCGCGCACCAAGCCGCCGGTCCCAAGGTTGATCCCGCCATAATAGCGCACGACCGCGACACAACAATTGACGTAACCTTGCCCATCTAACATTTGCATGATCGGTTTGCCTGCGGTGCCCGTTGGCTCGCCGGCATCAGAGAAACGGGCTACGATGCCGTCCACGGTTTTGAGGCGAAAGGCGTACGCCAAATGTCCGGCCGTTTGATGTTCGCTGGCAAACTGACGTAAAAATAAAGCCAGTTCACGCTCATCCTCGCAACGCTTGGCCCGCGCAATGAATCGGGATTTATTAATGGTTTGATCGGCTTGGCCGAGTTGACTAAAAGTTTGCATCGCAAGCGTTTCAGGAAAGTCCCGTGATTCTACCATCAGCATCCACCCCGATGCGCGCACTGGCGGGCTGTTTGGGCAGGCCCGGCATGGTCATGATGTCGCCACAAATCGCCACCACAAAACCGGCGCCGCGCGACAGTCGCAATTCACGCACATGCAAGACATGCTGCTTGGGTACATTTCGCAACTTGGCGTCACAAGACAAAGAATATTGTGTTTTAGCCACACACACCGCTAAGCCACGACTGGCTTCGCCCATTTGGCTCAACTGCGTTTGGGCCAACGCACTGAGCGTCACCTGACTGGCACCATACATGGCTTGCGCGATGGTAGTGAGTTTATCAACGAGCGGCAAATCATCCGCATACAGTAACTTCACCGCCGCAGCTTGTTGTGCTTGCATGGCCACGGTGTGCGCCAACGCCAACGCACCTGCCCCGCCCTCAGCCCAATGACGACAGACATGTAAGCGAACACCCAAAGCCTCAACCGCCGCTTGCACCAAAGCAACTTCGGCCGCCGTGTCAGCCGTAAAGTGGTTGAGTGCAACCACCACTGGCAAGCCAAAATGGCTCTGCAAGTTTGTGATATGTTTCTCAAGGTTGGCAACACCGCTGGCCAAGGCAGACAAGTTTTCAGCATTTAAATCTGCGACCTCGACACCGCCATGATATTTCAATGCGCGTACCGTCGCGACAATCACGGCCACGTCAGGCCGCAAACCCGATTGCCGGCACTTGATATCGAGAAACTTTTCAGCGCCTAAGTCCGCACCAAAACCGGCCTCAGTGACTACATAATCGGCCAAGCGCATGGCGGTTTGCGTGGCGACCAGCGAGTTACAGCCGTGCGCAATGTTGGCAAACGGACCACCATGCAACAGGGCTGGCGATCCACCCAGCGTTTGCACCAGATTGGGTTGAAACGCCTCCTTGAGTAAGGCGGTCATGGCGCCTTCGGCTTGTAAATCGCTGGCATAAATTGGCTGGCCGTGGGTAGAGACCGCAATCTGAATCCGTCCCAGCCGGCGCGTTAAATCTGCCAAATCGGTCGCCAGACAGAAAATGGCCATCACTTCACTGGCGACCGTGATGTCGAACCCAGTATGCGTGTGGTTTTCAAGGGTCAGTCGTCGCAAGGCGCGATCGTTCATATCCATGCATCGGCGCCAACTCACTTGGTCAAATGCCAGCGCATTGCCGTGGTAAATATGATTATCAATGAGCGCCGCTAATAAATTATTGGCTGCCGTGATGGCGTGAAAGTCACCGGTAAAGTGCAGATTGATATTCTCCATCGGCACCACCTGCGCATACCCACCACCAGTCGCCCCGCCTTTCATGCCAAACACTGGCCCTAAGGAAGGCTCGCGCAAACAAGCCAGCGCGGCATAACCTGCCTGATTCAGCGCATCGGTGAGACCAATGGTAGTGGTGGTTTTGCCTTCGCCAGCGGGCGTCGGATTAATGGCTGTGACTAGAATCAACTTGGCTCGCGCGGGCTGCGCATGCAGTCGGTTGACAGTTGCCTGCGTCAATTTAGCCATGTAATGGCCATGGGCATGCAAGTCATCCGCCGACAAGCCGAGCTTGCCAGCCACTGCCGCAATCGGCGCGAGTGTAGCCGCTTGGGCGATTTCGATATCACTTAACATGCCATGTCCTGACTGAGCGCTTAATTAACGCTTGGTTTTTGTGCCGCCAAGGATCGAACCCAACACGCCACGAATAATGGCTCGGCCCAGTTGTGACCCAATCGCGCGTGCTGCGGATTTAGCGGCCGATTCCAGCACAGAATCGGAACGGCTACTTTTACCACCCAATATCCCACCTAAATCAAAACCGCCACCCTCCTGCGCTTGCGTCGCCTCTGCTTGCGCAGTCGCTGTCGCCTGCTCCGCGCGCTTTTTAAGAATCTCATAGGCAGATTCGCGATCCACCTGCTTGTCATACACACCGGCCACCAACGATTGCGCCATCACCTGCTGGCGCTCAGCATCGGTGGCTGGACCGACCCGACTCTCTGGCGGACAGACAAACACACGCTCGACCGGGGTCGGCGCGCCCTTCTCATCGAGAAAAGACACCAGCGCCTCCCCAACGCCTAATTCCGTAATGGCGGTCGCCACATTGAGTTTAGGATTGGCACGGAAGGTTTGCGCGGCGACTTGCACCGCTTTTTGGTCGCGTGGCGTAAACGCCCGCAATGCATGCTGCACTCGGTTACCCAACTGGCCCAATACCACATCAGGAATATCCAGTGGGTTTTGCGAGACAAAATAGACGCCAACCCCTTTGGAGCGCACCAAACGCACCACTTGCTCAATCTTTTGCATCAATATCGCAGGTGCATCATTAAAAAGTAAATGCGCCTCATCAAAGAAAAACACCAGTTTGGGTTTCTCCATATCCCCTACTTCGGGCAGCTTTTCAAACAGCTCTGACAATATCCACAACAAGAGCGTCGCATAGACCCGCGGTGAATTGAGCAACTTATCGGCTGCCAGGACGTTGATAAATCCCAATCCCTTGCTATCGGTTTGCATCATATCTTCGAGATTCAACGCAGGCTCACCAAACAGAATGTCGCCTCCCTCGGTTTCTAGCTGCAACAAAGCCCGCTGAATCGCGCCCACGCTAGCATTAGAAATATTGCCGTATTGGGTTTGGTAATTGGCTGAGTTTTCAGCGCAATGCTGCGCCATGGCGCGCAGGTCTTTCATGTCTAGCAACAGCATGCCGTTGTCATCGGCGATCTTGAAGATCGCGTTTAACACACCGCTTTGTACATCGTTAAGATTGAGCATTCTAGCTAACAGCAAAGGCCCCATCTCACTCAGCGTCGTGCGCACCGGATGGCCTTTTTCACCGAACATATCCCAGAACATTGCTGGATAAGCTTTGTTTTGATAATCCGTGAGCACAAGTTGCTGCACTCTGGCCGCTACTTTTGCATTCCCGCCGCCGACTTGACTCATCCCCGACAAGTCACCTTTGACGTCGGCCATAAACACAGGCACGCCAATGCGGGAAAATTGTTCGGCCAAACTCTGTAAAGTCACCGTTTTACCGGTGCCGGTTGCGCCCGCAATCAATCCATGGCGATTCGCCATTTTGGGCAACATAACACTGTTGGTCTCATTATTTTTTGCGATAAGCATCGGTTCAACCATGGCAATGACTCTTAATAATTAAAGTTAAGTTGAGTATAGGCGATGGCTTTCAAAAGGGAAAGATGCTTGTTTTGGCTGACATGCAAAATGCGCCCATTCAAGCAGCGCAGCTCGCCGTTGCAATGACGGTTAAAAATCGCCGCGACGGGCTTTTTCCATCAACTGGATCAAGGCATCTTCCAGCTGTTGTGCCGAGGCTTGCGCTCTGGCGGTGGGTTGCTTGATATTTTTTAAATCGTGTGTGGGCCGATCTAGACCGAGAAACAGTTGGCGCTTGCCATTGGCATCTGGCTTCTCATAAATAGCAAGGCGACATGGGGCAAACACCAGAAACTCGGGATGATCGAGAATAATCTCAGTCCCCATGCTGAGATTGCAAAATGTGCGGACTTCTTTCACGCCTTGCGGATCTTGTCCACGCAGCTTCATATGCTCACCAATGGGAAAATTGGCTGGATTGACAAAATTCATCCCCTCAGAAATCGACTTCAAACTATCGATCAAATCCTGGTATGACACACCTGGCTTCACTGGCACTTCATAAATGGCATTATCAAGGTCAACATCGGGCATGCCCTGTCCAATGGCTCGCACATGTGTAGGCGCGGCCCAGCTGCAAGCGCTAATACTACACAACACACAAATTAGGAATAAACGCATAGCGCCTCGGCAAAATTAAAAAAATATTTATTGATTACAGCACGCTACCGAAGCCTCACGTGTGACCTACATCACAAGTCCTGATGCAAGGCACGCTGTACGGTCCGTTTATCGTATTGCGGGGATAACATGGTAATAAAATTCAGCATGTAATCACGCAAGAATGCATCACGGCGGACGCCTAAATAGGTGGTGCTATCTGGAAATAAATGACTACAATCTAAACTGACCAGGGGCGCGTCCCGTGCGGCATCGTATGCCATATTGGCGATCAGGCCGATGCCAAGCCCAAGATTCACGTAAGTTTTAATCACATCCGCATCGATCGCTGTAAACACGACATTGGGTTGCAGACCAGCATCGTGAAACACTTTGGACACCAGCGTGCCGCCGGTAAACGCAAAGTCATAAGTGATTAAAGGATAGTCGGCAAGATCCTTTAAGGTGAGCGCTGGTTTGGATAGCAAAGGGTGTTGCGGCGGCACCACTAGGCATCGGTTCCACTCGTAGCAGGCCAAGCAAGTCAAGCGTTCATCGTTACTGATACTTTCGGTGGCAATGCCAATATCTGCCTCGCCGGACGCGACCAGATCGGTGACTTGCGCGGGATTGCCCTGATGAATCGTCAGTTTGACGTTGGGATACTGCGCAATAAATTGCTTCACCGCCGCCGGTAAGCGATAGCGTGCTTGCGTATGTGTCGTCGCAATCGTCAGCGCTCCGCTGTCTTCACGGCTATATTCATCGCCAACACGCTTAATATTTTGCATATCCAGCATCACCCGCGCCGACAATTCGACGATTTTACGGCCGGGCTCGGTCACGCCAATTAAGCGTTTACCATTGCGCTGAAAAATCTGCAAACCCAACTCTTCTTCAAGCAACTGGATTTGCTTACTGACGCCGGGTTGCGAGGTGTGCAATACTTCTGATGCGGCGGAAATATTCAATTGTTGCCGTACAACTTCATGCACATAGCGCAACTGGTGGAATTTCATCAGCCAACCTTCATATAACCAAAAGCTATATCATAGAACATTTGGTTATTAAATCAATGATTAAAACGCTGATAACATTTCGCGGTTATATTCTTTAAGATACTCCTCATGGAATTCGGATACATACTGGCGGGCTTTGTGGTTGGCTTTTTGGTGGGACTCACAGGCGTCGGCGGCGGCTCATTAATGACCCCCATTTTGTTGTTGATTTATCACATTAAACCGGCGGTGGCTGTTGGTACAGACTTACTGTACGCGTCCATCACCAAGTCTGTAGGCATTTTCGCGCACGGCAAACTCGGCAATATCGACTGGCTGATCGTTAAACGTCTGGCAATGGGCAGCATCCCGGCGTCGATGTTGACCTTGTGGGCCTTGCACAGCATGGATTTGCAATCCGGCAATGTCGTCAATACCATCAAGTTTTGGCTGGGTGTGGCATTGATTGTGACTTCTGTCGCAGTGTTATTGCGCAACAAATTGATGGCTCTGGTGGCAAAAGAACAATGGATTCCGTTAGCTTATGTGCCTGGCGCCACCATATTATTGGGGATCGTGTTGGGCGGCCTGGTCACATTGACCTCAGTAGGTGCCGGCGCGCTAGGTGTCACCGCATTGATCCTGCTGTATCCTAAGGAAAAAATCACCACCATCGTCGGTAGCGATATCGCGCATGCGGTGCCGCTCACCCTGGTCGCTGGCCTTGGCCATGCGTCTTTGGGCACCATAGACTACCCTTTATTAGGGACGTTGCTCATCGGCTCTGTGCCTGGCATTTATCTCGGTAGCCACATGAGTTCACGCGTTGCAGAGCACTGGGTGCGCGTTGCGCTGGCTATGATATTGATTTTTGTAGGCTTTAAGCTGGTTTTCCATTAAAATATTGCCTCTTCGCTTTTTGCGAACAAAGTGACTCAAGCATGTATAAATACGATCCTATAGACCAACAAATTGTCAACGAACGTGTCGCCCAATACCGCGACCAAACACGCCGCTATCTGGCTGGTGAGTTATCGGATGAAGAATTTCGTCCGCTACGCTTGCAAAACGGCTTATACATCCAGCGCCATGCGCCGATGTTGCGCATCGCGGTGCCGTACGGCCTCATCTCAAGCAAGCAATTGCGCAAGCTGGGCGACATCGCCCAGAAATACGACCGTGGTTATGGTCACTTTAGTACCCGTCAAAACCTGCAATTGAATTGGCCGAAACTAGAAGATACGCCGGAAATTTTGGCGGAACTAGCCACCGTCGAGATGCACGCCATTCAAACGTCAGGCAACTGCATTCGAAACATTACCACCGATCAGTTCGCAGGCATTGCGCCCGATGAGATTATTGATCCGCGTGCGATTGCCGAAATCATGCGTCAGTGGAGCACCTTTCACCCGGAGTTTGCCCTGTTGCCACGCAAATTTAAAATTGCCGTCTCAGGGACTGAAAAAGACCGCGCCATTGTGCAAGCGCACGATATTGGCCTCGAGTTTTATAAAGATGCGCATGGACACATGGCCATCAAAGTTTGGGTGGGCGGTGGTTTGGGCCGTACCCCTATTTTGGGCACTGTGATTCGCGAACATTTAGAATGGCAGCATGTGCTGTCCTACTGCGAGGCCGTGATTCGTGTCTATAACATCCATGGTCGCCGCGACAACGCTTACAAAGCACGAATTAAAATTTTGGTTAAAGCGCTGGGCATTGAGACTTTCAAACAACAGGTCGAAGAAGAATGGTCACATCTCAAAGATGGCCCATTAACGATCACGCAAAATGAGTTAGATCGCGTGGCGAAATACTTTGAGCCCATGCCCTACAAAACCCTGCCAGCACATAACGCGTCGTTTGACGCCGCTGTTGCCGCTAACCCTGCATTTGCTGCTTGGGTAAAACGTTGCGTGCAACCGCATCGCGTGCCGGGCTACCGTGCAGTCACCCTCTCGCTCAAACCACACGGCAAAGCGCCGGGGGACATCACCAGCGAGCAGATGCACGTAGTGGCAGATTTAGCAGATGCCTACAGCTTTGGCGAGTTACGCTCTTCACATGAACAAAATCTGATTTTGGCAGATGTGGAGCTATCCGATTTATTCGCGGTGTGGGAAAAAGCGCGTGCCGCTGGGTTGGCCACGCCCAACATTGGCCTGTTGACCGACATTATTTGCTGCCCCGGGGGCGACTTTTGTAGCTTGGCCAATGCGAAATCGATTCCCATTGCCGAAGCGATCCAAATGCAATTTGATAACCTAGATTACTTGCATGAAATTGGGGATCTAGAGCTCAATATTTCAGGTTGCATGAATGCTTGTGGTCACCACCATGTCGGACATATCGGTATTTTGGGCGTCGATAAAGATGGCTCTGAATGGTATCAGGTCACCGTTGGCGGAAAACAAGGCAATGACGCGAGCATTGGCACGGTAATTGGGCCTTCATTCTCAGCAGAAGAAATGCCTGGCGTCGTGCAACGCCTGATTGAAGTCTATGTGCGTGAACGGCATGAAGAAGAGCGTTTTATCGATACGGTGCGGCGCTTGGGCGTAGCCCCATTTAAAGCCCACGTCTACGCTGAAAAGGAAACTGCATCATGAGTCAACTGATTCAACTAGCCGCTGATGGTACAGCCAGCATTGTTGCTGACACCTGGGTGCGCGTAATACCGCCCGCCGCCGGCGAAGAATCTGTTCGCAAACAAGCTGGTAAAGTCGTGTTGTTTAAATTAACAGGCGAACAAACCTTCACTGCTGAACAGATTGCCAATACCCAGATTCCAGCATCTGGCCACATTTTAGTGCCACTCGCCATCTGGGAGGCGCGCAAAGCAGAACTGCAATCACGCTTGGACCGTGGCGAACTGGGGATTGTGTTGGCGACCAACGAAACGGCGGAAGCATTACAAGCCGCTTTTGCTGATCTCAACACGCTACCATTGATTGCAATATTTGTTGAACGCTTTGCGGACGGTCGCATTTTCACATTGGGCAACTGGCTGCGCACACGCTTTGGCTATCGAAACGAATTGCGCGCAATTGGTGACGTGCTACGTGACCAATTGTTTTTTCATAAACGGGCAGGCTTTAACAGTTTTCTGATTCGTGCCGACCGCTCTGCCGAAGACGCACTGGCTAGCCTGAATGACTTCAGCCAACCCTATCAAGGCGGTGTTGCGGATGTGCCGGTCTGGCGTAGGATCCATCGCGCATGAGTTTCGGCGTCAGCATGCTCAAACCAGCCGCCAACAATCCGGCAATCCGTCCTGAATTGACAGAGGCCTTAATCGCAACCGTTCAAGCTAAGCGTGAAAAGGCCGTGGCATTATTGCAAGCAGCAGCAGCTGAGTTTCCTGCGATCACTTTTGCCAACAGCTACGGTGCCGAAGACATGGTACTGACGGATCTGATTTGCAAAGCGCAAATTGCCATCGAAATTTTTTCTTTGGATACCGGCCGCCTGCCGTTAGAGACCTACCAACTGATGGCTGCGGTCGAGCAAGCTTACACCATCAAACCACTGGTTTTTTTCCCAAAGCATGAAGCGGTTGAACACTATGTGCAAACGCAGGGGATCAACGCTTTCTACGAGAGTATCGAGCTGCGCAAGGCGTGCTGCCACATGCGCAAGGTTGAACCCTTACAACGCGCACTCAGCGGCAAGCAGGCTTGGGTGACCGGAATGCGTGCGGAACAAGCAGCGACCCGTAGCGCCCTGCCTACCCAAGAATATGATGCTGGCAACAAACTAGAAAAATTCAATCCCTTGAGTGACTGGACCGAAAAAGAGGTTTGGGCCTATATCCGCCTGTTTGAAGTCCCGTATAACGCCCTGCATGAGCAATTCTACCCAAGCATTGGCTGCGCGCCGTGTACGCGCGCGGTGGCCATGGGGGAAGACATTCGCGCCGGCCGCTGGTGGTGGGAAAACCCCGATAGTAAAGAGTGCGGCTTACACGTAAAGAAATCCTGAATTCAAGCCATGGCAAGCGATGAGAACACTTGATGGTGACGCAACGCGCGCTACGGCAATATTTGATTGTATAAACTATGACAACTAAACAACCTTTATCACACCTCGATTGGCTCGAGGCTGAAGCCATTCATATTCTGCGTGAAGTGGCGGGCCAGTGCGCAAACCCTGTGCTGCTGTTTTCTGGTGGTAAGGATTCCCTGTGCATTTTGCGTTTGGCTGAAAAAGCGTTTCGCCCGGGGCGTTTTCCTTTTCCGTTATTGCATATTGATACTGGCCACAACTATCAGGAAGTCGTACAGTTTCGTGACCAGCGTGCCGCTGAATTAGGCGAGCGCCTGATTGTACGGTCGGTAGAAGACTCCATGCAGCGCGGTACGGTGGTATTAAAAACGCCTGACGAGCCACGCAACAAGCATCAGTCAGTGACCTTGCTAGAAGCCATTGAAGAGTTTGGCTTTGACTGCTGCATTGGCGGTGCGCGTCGCGATGAAGAAAAAGCGCGTGCCAAAGAGCGCATCATGAGTTTTCGCGATGAATTTGGTCAATGGGATCCGAAAAACCAACGTCCAGAATTATGGAACCTGTATAACGCGCGCGTGCACAAGGGTGAGAATATTCGCGCGTTCCCCATCTCAAACTGGACAGAGATGGACGTTTGGCAATATATCGAACGTGAAAACTTGGCCTTACCGAGTATCTATTTTGCGCACCAGCGCGACATCGTTATGCGCCATGGTTCCATTTTCCCAGTCAATGTGCCGTTGGCTAACGGCGACTTGATCAATCAGCCTAAAGCAGGCGAAGAAGTGATCAATATGCAGGTGCGTTTCCGGACGGTTGGCGACATTACTTGCACCGCTCCCGTGATTTCAGATGCCGCTGATGTGAGCAAAATTGTGCTCGAAACCGCGACAACGACAATTACTGAACGTGGTGCAACGCGCCTCGACGATCAAACGTCAGATGCCTCGATGGAACAGCGCAAGAAAGAAGGTTATTTCTAACATGGCAACTCAACACAACGACTCTTTGCTGCGCTTTATGACTTGCGGCAGCGTAGATGATGGTAAAAGCACACTGATTGGTCGCTTGCTCTACGATACCAAAACCATTCTGGCCGACACTCTGAATAACATTGCCCGCACCTCGCAAAAGCGCGGCATGGAAGCCGTCGATCTCTCTTTACTGACCGATGGTCTGCAAGCGGAGCGCGAGCAAGGCATCACCATTGATGTCGCCTATCGCTATTTCAGTACCGGTACGCGCAAATACATTATCGCCGATGCACCCGGTCACGAACAATACACGCGTAACATGGTCACCGCCGCTTCAACCGCCAACCTTGCGATCATCCTCATCGATGCACGCAAAGGCGTGTTGACACAAACCCGTCGTCATAGCTATCTGGCACATTTGGTTGGCATCCCGCACATCGTTGTTGCCGTCAACAAGATGGATTTGGTCAATTACGATCAAGCGGTCTATGAAAAGATCAAGGCCGACTACATCGCTTTTGCGACCGAAATTGGCCTCGCCCAAGCCCGCGAAATTAAATTTATGCCGATGTCGGCACTCAATGGCGACATGCTGGTGGACCGCTTGGACAATATGCCTTGGTATCAAGGCGAAACGCTGATTGATATTTTAGAAGCCGCACCAGCAGCCCACAGTGAGCAATCTGAGGCGTTCCGCTTTCCCGTACAGTTCGTCTGCCGCCCGCACGACTCCGCAAATCCAGACCTGCATGATTTCCGCGGTTTTATGGGCCGTGTGGAGGCAGGTGAAATTAGTGTAGGGGACGCGGTGACGGTGTTACCGAATGGCTATCAGTCAAAAGTGAAAGCCATTCAACTGGGCGCTGAGCAACTGCAAAGCGCACAAACCGAACAAAGTGTGACCTTGCTGCTTGAAGACGAGATTGATACTTCACGTGGCGACATGATTGTGAAAACCAGCGAAGCACCTGAAGCGGTCAAACAAATCGAGGCGCACGTATGCTGGCTGTCCGAAACCCCATTGTCCCCTGCACGTACTTACATCGTGCGTCACACCACCCGTGAATCCAAAGCCAAAATTGGCAGTATTCAGTATAAGGTGGATGTGAACACGCTTGAACATTTGGCCAGTGCCGACCTCAAAATGAATGACATTGCTCGGGTCACATTTAAGTTGGCACAACCACTGATGGTCGACAGTTATGATAAAAACCGCGCCACGGGTGCTTTTATTGTGATTGATGAAAGCAGCAACAACACCGTCGGCGCAGGCATGATTGTTTGATCAGTTTGCACGCAACACATCGTCAATTTGGCTAAATTGCAATAAAAT
Source organism: Methylophilus medardicus (assembly GCF_006363955.1). Classification (GTDB taxonomy): domain Bacteria; phylum Pseudomonadota; class Gammaproteobacteria; order Burkholderiales; family Methylophilaceae; genus Methylophilus; species Methylophilus medardensis. The sequence continues at coordinate 923,577 of NZ_CP040948.1, read as the reverse complement.
ATCGTTTTGGCTGAGATAGCCGTTAAAGGATTTAAAACATGACTTATGTAGTAACCGAAAATTGTATTCAGTGCAAATATACCGACTGCGTAGATGTTTGTCCGGTAGATTGCTTTGTTGAGGGTCCTAACTTCCTGGCGATCAACCCAGACGAGTGCATTGACTGCACGCTATGTGTCGCTGAGTGCCCGGCAGAAGCCATTTTTGCGGAGGATGATGTGCCAGCTGATCAGCAACATTTTATTGCGCTCAATGCTCGCCTATCCACGGTATGGCCAACAATCACGGCGCGTAAAGAGCCATTGCCAAATGCCGAAGAGATGAATGGTAAAGCAGGTAAAACAGCGCTACTGGTTGAATAAAAAAATCACAGCGCCAACGATGCAAAAAGCCGCTCCAGGAGCGGCTTTTTTGTTTTAACGACTCACTCACAATCAGCGACTAAGTATTTTTTGACGGGAGCATAGCTACGCCGATGCGCTGGCGTAATACCGTATTGCGCTAAACGCGCAAGATGTAATGCCGTAGGATAACCCTTATGTTGGGCAAAGCCATAGTGCGGATATTGGCGGTCTAGCACTAGCAATGAGGCATCTCTGGCGGTTTTAGCCAAAATGGAAGCTGCAGAGATTTCAGCCACTTTGCTATCGCCTTTGACGATGGCCTCACATGGCACCGAAAAAATCGGGCAGCGATTACCGTCAACTTGAATCAGGGTGGCATGGCGCCCAAATTGGTCAATCATGTGCTGATACGCTCTTTGCATGGCAAGTAGACTGGCCTGCAAGATATTAATCTGATCGATCTCCTGCGCACTCACGCTGGCAATCCCCCAAGCCCATGCATGCGATTTGATCTCGACCGCCAAAGCATCGCGTTTGGCTTCAGACAATTTTTTAGAGTCTGCCAACCCCGCAATTGGGCGCTCAGGATCGAGAATGACTGCGGCCGCGTACACTGCGCCCGCTAATGGCCCACGGCCTGCCTCATCAATGCCACATAAACGCTGCATCTCGGTTATGCCTGTAAAAACTGCTTCACAACCGCAGCTGCTTTTTGTGCACTGTTTTGTTTGAGTTGGGCATGAATGTGGCGGTACTTTTCTTGCAAACTGGCCAAGCCGGTCTTATCCGCCAATAAGTTATACAATGTCTGCCCAATACGCTCTGGAATCGCCTCTTTCTGCAACAACTCAGGCACAATAAATTCACCGGCCAAAATATTGGGCAAGCCCACATAAGGCTGCAGCCGCATGCGTTTTAGTAATTGCCAGCTCATGTTGGACATCTTGTAAGTGATGACCATTGGCTTTTTCAATAAGGCGGCTTCAAGGGTCGCTGTGCCCGAGGCCACCACCACCGCATCCGCCGCGGTCATCGCATCATGCGCATGGCCGAACATGATTTGCAAGTCGATTGCCGTGTCTGGTTTTTGCGTTAACAGTTGATGCCAGGCACTGGTAAAAATATCGCGGGTTTCACGCGTCACTAATGGCACCAAAAACTGCACCTGCTGGCCGTTCTCGCACATGAGACGGTCGAACACAATCGCTGTTTCTAGCAACAATTCCGCGTGAAAGGTCACCTCGGACTGCCGGCTGCCCGGCAGCATGGCAATCACCACATGATTCTTTTTTAGTTTTAATTTTTCTCGGGCCAGGCCTACATCGGGTTCCATCGGTAAAGCATCCGCCAATGGATGGCCAATGTAAGTCACCGGCACCCCCACCTGTTGGTAAAGCGCGGGCTCGAATGGAAACAAGGCGAGCATATGAGAAACCGCACGTTTGATTTTATGGATGCGATCTTGACGCCAAGCCCAAATGGATGGGCTCACGTAATGGATGGTAGCAATCCCTTTTGCCTTGAGTTTACGCTCTAGCCAAAAATTAAAGTCCGGAGCATCGATGCCTATAAACACATCCGGTTGCGCCTTCAGAATCTCTTTATAAAGCTGTTTACGCAGCTTGAGTAGGCCCCACAAATGACGCAAGACTTCGAGATAACCACGCACCGACAATCGCTCAATCGGAAATAATGACTTCGCCCCTAGGCCCATCATTTTGGGACCAGCGATGCCAAAAATTTCAACTTCCGGCTGCAAGGATTTCAGCTCTTGAATGAGATGATAGCCCAGCAAATCACCGGAGGCCTCACCCGCCACCATTGCAATCTTAGCCATAAATTCTTTTACTTAACGTACGATACCGCGCGTCGTCTGCGCGAGAAAGCGGGTCATCAAGCCAATTTCAGGACAAGATTTTTCCATGTCAGCTAACGCAAGTTTAGCCTCTTCAAAAGACAATCCCTGGCGGTAAAGCACTTTATATGCACGCTTGATTTGCTGGATGGTCTCGGCACTGAAACCACGACGCTTGAGGCCTTCAGCATTAATGCCATGAGGCGCCGCATCATAGCCAGCCGCCGTCACATAAGGCGGAATGTCCTTAAACACCACTGAACCAACTGCCGTAATAATGTGCTCACCGATCTGACAGAATTGGTGGATTAATGTGAAGCCGCCTAATATCGCGTGATCATAGATCGTCACGTGTCCGGCCAGCGATGAGTTGTTGGCCATAATCGTATGGTTTCCGACGATACAATCGTGCGCAATATGCACATAAGCCATAATCCAGTTATGACTGCCGATCATGGTAGTGCCTTTGTCTTGCACGGTACCACGGTTAAAAGTACAAAATTCGCGGATGGTATTGTGGTCGCCAATTTCTAGCAAGGTTGGCTCATCTTTAAATTTTTTATCCTGCGGTTTGGCACCGAGCGATGAAAATTGAAAGATTTCGTTGTGTTTGCCAATGGTGGTTGGGCCTTCAATCACCACATGCGGGCCAATTTTAGTGCCCGCATCGATACGCACACCTGCGCCGATGGTTGTATAAGGGCCCACTTCTACCGAACTATCGAGCTCGGCTTTGGGGTCTATGATTGCGGTAGGATGAATCAGGCTTTGCATGTCTAGGTGTACGGCCTATCTTCATCGACAGGCGCGTCTATGGTTATTTTTCAATGGCTTTTAAGATACACATCATGTTGGCTTCTGCCACAATCTCGTCTGCGACCTTGGCGACTGCATTATATTTCCAGATCCCCTTGAGGATGCGGTCGATTTTGACGTGCAAAATGATCTGATCACCTGGGGAGACTGGTTTTTTAAAACGCACATTGTCAATGCCAGCAAAATAATATACCGAGTCGTTGGTCGGCTTGGTGCCCATGGTTTTAAATGAGAGCAAAGCGGCAGCTTGTGCCATTGCTTCCACGATCAACACCCCAGGCATCACCGGATGATATGGGAAATGGCCAGGAAAATAAGGTTCATTGACCGAGACGTTCTTAACGGCTGTGATCTCTTTACCCAGCTCCATAGACAATACACGGTCAACCAGCACAAATGGATAGCGGTGCGGCAAGTGTTCCAAAATCTCATGAATATCCATGCTATTCATTGTGTTTTCAGCCATAAATTCTCTCAATCTTCCGAATGTTTTTGTATGTTGCTTATTGCTTGCTCAAGCTGCTTGAGCTTAAGAGCATATTGTTCTAAATGACGGATATTGGCCGCTGTTCGCAGCCAATCCTCGTGTTTCTGAAACGGCATGAGTGCGGTGTAGGTCCCGGCTTGCTGAATCGAGCGCATAATCATGGAACCGGGTGAGATGGTGACGCCATCAACGATATTTAAATGCCCCAAAATCATGGCTGCACCGCCGATTTTGCAATGTGCACCAATGACAGCACTTCCCGCAATCCCCACGCAACCCGCAATGACCGTGTGTGCGCCAATACGAACATTATGGGCGACCTGTATCAAATTGTCCAACTTCACACCGTCTGCAATCACGGTATCATCGAGCGCACCACGATCTATGGTGGTATTCGCACCAATATCCACGTCATTCCCAATCACAACCCGGCCAATTTGCGGTATTTTAACCCATCGACCCTGCTCTTCTGCATATCCAAAGCCGTCATTACCGACAACACACCCTGAAAACAGATGGCAGTGCTGACCGATGATGGTGCCATGCTTAACCACCACCCGCGGCTCCAGTACGGTGTTGGCGCCGATGCTGACATCGTCTTCAACCACACAACCCGCCCCAATGCGCACGCCTTCCCCAAGTGACACGCGATCACCAATGGTGGCTAAGGCATCAATGGTAATCTTCGCAGCAAAGGCACCAGCGATACCGATGACAGCAGAGGGATGAATGTGATCCACATAGACGCGCGAGGGATTCATCATTGCCGATAGTTTGGCAAAATAGGCATAGGGATTGTCAGTCAATATGCAGGGCAGTGTCGTCAGTGCTCGATGCTCTGGTCGCAAAATCACGGCAGCCGCTTGCGTTGCAACTAACGATTGCGTGTATTTAGTATCATTAAAAAAAGCAATCGCATCATTTTTCGCTTGGGTTAAAGAGGCCATGCGACTGACTTTAACTGTTGCGGCCTGAGTAGGCTCGCTAAGCGCCAATTGCCCACCCAGAGACGCAACAATCTCTTGTAATGTGAAGTGTTGCGCCATATGAAGTACTGCCCTTGAGAGTTACTTGAAGATGAGAATCACTGGTTATTTTTTACCCAGCAACTTTAAGACTTTATCGGTAATATCGATCCGCTTACTTGCAAAGGCAACGCCACTGTAAACCACCAGATCATAGCCTTCGCTTTCGGAGACGGTTTGGACCGCTTTGTTAATGCGCTCTTGCAATAACGCCAGCTCTTCATTCTTGCGCAAATTGATATCTTCGCGCAATTCACGTTGCTTGCTCTGAAACTCAAGGCGCAAATTATTCAACTGCCGTTCTTTTTGACGACGGTCTGCCTCGGCAATATTCGCACGGTCGTGATCCAATTGCGATTCAAGGTCACGAATTTGTTTTTGCAGTTTTTCTAGCTCTAGCGAACGCGGGCTAAATTCCTTTTCGAGCTTTTTGCCAGTCTCAGCGGTTTGCGGCGCTTCTTGGAGTAGCTTGTCGACCTGGACGTAACCTACTTTAAAGTCAGCCGCACTCAGGTGGCTAAAACTTAACAAAAGGCCGAGTAACCCTACTAAAAAACTTCTCATACGATCGCTCCCTTCCATGCACAACCGTTCAGCATTAATTGTGGTTGATACATTAGAATTGTTGCCCGAACTGGAATTGCAACACTTGCGTGTCATCATAATTTTTGTCGTTGAGCGGTTTAGCCAACACCAGCTTCAATGGACCAAACGGCGATACCCAAGTCACGCCCACACCGGTGGAGAATCTTAGATATTCAGAGTTAATCGAATCATTTTCTCCGTATACACCGCCGCCATCCACAAATGCACTTAAGCGGAACTGATTGGATTGCGACACAAAAGGCACCGGCATAAATAATTCAACGTTACCGACGAAGCGTTTGGTGCCACCGACAGCGAAATCAGCGCCTGAACTTGGGTTAATGTCACGTGGCCCAAGCGATGAGTTCAGGAAACCACGTACACTGTTCACACCACCGGCATAAAAGTTTTTAAAGAATGGATATTTTTTTCCACCATAGCTGTCTGCGTATCCCGCCTCACCGTTGAGCATCAGCGTGAAGTCTTTGCCTAAATCTTTGTACCAGCTATGTTGATAACTAATCTTGTAATATTGCAAATCCAAGCCTGGTAATGAAAGGTCACCAGACAGGCGCTGTAATACCCCACGACGCGGGAACAGGATGTTGTCACGCGAGTCGTAGGTCCAGCCTAAGTTAGTCACAATCGAGTTACTGCTACAACCACTGTTATTACCGCAAAAACGCAAGTATTGAATAGGACTGCTGCTCGATAATTCGACATCAGTAAAATCAAGTGTCACGCCGGCACTGATAAAATCCATTTCGGACATCGGCATGCCGAAACGCATCCCCACGCCATAAGACTGGCTATTGTAACTACCTACGTTGAGTGTCGTGCTATTGCGGCGACTGGTGTCAACATCTCGGCGGTAGATGTCAAAACCACGACTGATCCCATCAGGCGTGAAATAAGGATCTGTGTATGACAGAGAATAGACGGTATTGAAGCTGCTGGTATTGACCTGCAATGCGACACGATTACCGGTACCCAAGAAGTTAGGCTGGTTCACGTTAAACCCCAGCACGACACCATCACTACTCGATAAACCGGCACCAAACTGCACGCTACCAGTGGCTTTTTCTGCCACGGTGACGTTCATGTCCACCTGATCGTTGATGCCCGGTACAGACGGTGTTTCTAATTCGACGGAGTCAAAGAAGTTGAGGCGCTGAATACGCTCTTTAGAGCGTTTGATTTTATCGCCGGCATACCAAGCAGATTCAAGTTGGCGCATTTCACGGCGCACAACGGCGTCGCGTGTGCGCGTGTTGCCTTGTACATTGATACGTCGCACATACACTTTACGACCCGGATCAACAAAGAAAGTAAAAGCAACGGTGTGTTCCAGCTTGTTTATTTCTGGCACGGCATTGACATTGGCAAACGCATAGCCCTCTTCACCCAGCTTTTCGTTCATATTTTTGCTGGCGTCAGTCACCTTCTGGCGGCTAAACACTTCGCCATCTTGAATATTAATCAACTTGCGCAAGTCTTCCTCAGGCAACAATAGGTCGCCGGCAAGCTTAGTTTTGCTAATGTTGTATTTCTCACCCTCTGTCAGGTTGACGGTAATGTACACATCACGCTTGTCTGGTGAGATAGAAACTTGTGTGGAATCAATGGAAAACTCCAGATAGCCTTGGTTCATATAAAATGAGCGCAAGGCCTCGAGGTCGGCGGTCAGCTTTTGCTTTGAATACTGATCATCCTTATTCCACCAACTCATCCAGTTGGGCGTGGTCAGCAAAAAATTGGCGCGCAGATCTTCTGTCTTAAACAAATGGTTGCCAACAATGTTGATATCACGGATTTTAGCCGCAGGCCCTTCTGTGATTTCAAAACGAATCGCAACACGGTTGCGCTCCAACGGGCTGGCAGTGGCTTTGACTTCTGCACTATACTTGCCTTGGGAGAGGTATTGACGCTTGATTTCTTGCTCGGCTCTGTCTAATTGGGATTTATCAAAAATCTGTCCCTCTGCAATGCCAATCTGTTTCAAGCCATCTTTAATTTTATCGGTCTGGAAGGATTTATTACCGCTGAAGTCAATCTGGGTGACAGAAGGACGTTCTTGCACGGTCACGACCAACACATCTCCTTCATTTTCAATGCGAACATCCTTGAAAAAGCCCGTGGCATAGAGCGACTTGATCGCCTGCGCAGCTTTTTCGTCACTCATGACGTCACCTACCTGCATCGGCAGATAGTTAAACACGGTCCCTGGTTCGGTCCGCTGCAAGCCTTCAACACGGATATCGGTGATGACAAAAGGTTCTGCGGCATACGCGTTGAGGTGCATGGCACCCGCCAACAAAAACAACCACCATTTAGAACTTGATTTTATTCTCATTAACTATGCTTTCAACCTATCAGGTAACGATTAATGTCATTAAAAAAAGCAATGAACATCAATGCCCCCAATAACCCTAACCCCAGACGCTGCCCAATGGCCAGCACCTTGTCGGGTAGTGGTTCTCCTCGAATCAATTCCGCCATATGATACAACAAATGACCGCCATCCAATACTGGAATCGGCAGCAGATTCATGACTGCAATACTGATGCTGAGCAAGGCGATGAAGCCAATGTAAGGCTTGAGTCCCATTCCGGCTGACTCCCCTGCTGCGTCCGCAATACTCACTGGTCCGCTAATCGCTTTTAGTGAGGCTTCACCTGTGACCATTTTCCACAGCATCTTCAAGGTGAAGGTAATGGTTTCTTGCATTTTGACCAAGGCGCGCACAGCCGCTTGCGAGGCCGTGTAATGACGGACCACTTGGTAAGGTGTTAAATCAACTGCGTCCATATTGACGGCTGCCCCCAGGCGACCGACCTTTTGCCCGGCCTGTTGTATAGCTTCTGGCACTATTTTGGCTTGTATCAGCCGTTCACCGCGTTGATACGCTATTTTTAAAGGTTGCGCCGGACTCGCGCGCACCAGTTTCACAAATTGCTGCCAGTCAGCAATCGGCTTTTGGTTCACTTGCACAATACGATCGCCTGCCTGCAAGCCGCTTTGCGCAGCGACTGAACCCGCCATCACCTCACCAATCACCGCCGGCACGACAGGCATCAATACAGACAAGCCGGTTTTCTGCATGACGTCACCATCCGGCTCACCAGCCAACTGATTCAGCGGCAACACATGCTGATGCACCTCACCTTGCGGCGTTTTGGTGACCACAGACACTGCTTGATGACTGACCCATTTTTCGAGTAATTGCCATTGGGCGTCCTGCCAAGTCCCCACTGACTTGCCATCCAACATAATGATTAAATCCCCCTGGCGGAGCTTGGCCATGGACGCCAGCGAGCCCTGCTCTATGGGGCCGATGTATGGCTTAAGGCCCACTTCACCTTGCGCGATCAAACCCCAGTAGCACACAAATGCCAGCAATAAATTTGCTAAGGGTCCAGCAAAGACGATCCACATCTTTGCCGCTATGGATTGGTGATCAAAGGCATGAATCCAAACTTTGTCAGATGCTGAAGTCTGTGGGCCATCCGTTTCCCGGCTATCAAGCATTTTGACGTAACCGCCTAATGGAATCCAAGACAATACCCATTCGGTGGCTTGCACGTTTGCTTGATACTTGAAGATGGGTTTACCAAAACCAATAGAGAATTTGAGGACGCGCACACCGCAGCTACGGGCAGCCAGATAATGGCCAAACTCATGGATGGTGACCAGTACCCCAATCGCGACAATAAATGCCCAGACCGAGGTCATGCGCTGACAGCCTTGCGTAAAGGCGTAGTAGGTAAGTTGGAAATAAGTTGTGTCAGCAATGCGCGCGCTTGCGCGTCGACAGTGAGTAATTGTTCAATCGATTGCACGGGGGCCGCCACGATGTGCTGCAACGCCTCTTCTAGTAAGCGTGGAATATCCAGATATCGGATCTGATCATTTAAAAATGCCGCCACAGCCACTTCGTTGGCAGCATTCAAAATGGCTGGGGCTGTTCCCCCTGCCGCGAGTGCATCATACGCTAACCTTAAACAAGGAAAACGCACAGTGTCTGGGGCTTCAAACTCGAGTTTAGCGATGTCGAGCAAGCTGAGCGGTTTGACGCCAGAAGTGATGCGCTCAGGGTATGCCAAGCCATACGCAATCGGTGTGCGCATGTCAGGATTACCTAACTGCGCCAAAATACTGCCATCCACATATGAAACCATCGAGTGAATCACACTCTGCGGATGCACAACGACCTCTATTTGCTCGGGGCGGGCATTGAATAACCAATGCGCTTCAATCACCTCTAGGCCTTTATTCATTAAGGTGGATGAGTCAATGGTGATTTTTGCGCCCATCACCCAGTTGGGATGTTTTAGTGCCAACGCGGGGGTGACGTCTTGCAACTGTGCATGGGTGTAGCCGCGAAAGGGTCCACCAGAGGCCGTTAAAATAATCTGGTTCACACCCACGTCGCTTAAATCGTTGTAAGCGTGCTTGGGCATCACCTGAAAAATAGCATTGTGTTCACTATCAATGGGCAGCAAAGTGGCTTGGCCTTGTTTCACCGCATCCATGAACAATTGGCCTGCCATCACCAGCGTTTCTTTATTGGCTAACAAGATTTTCTTGCCTGCCTTCGCAGCAGCTAATGCAGGTAACAAACCCGCAGCCCCCACGATTGCAGCCATCACCACAGCGACCTCAGGATGCGCGGCGACTTCTGTCAGGCCATCCACACCAGCAAGCACCTCGACATTGAGCTGCTCAGCCTGCATGCGCGCGCGTAACAACTGCGCTGCGTCTTCATCTTGCATCACTGCATAACGCGGTTGATATTGCGCACACTGCTGCAACATCGCATTCACATTATGATGCGCTGTCAGCGCGAACACGCCATAACGGCCAGGATGTTGTGAAATCACATCCAGTGTTTGCTGGCCGATGGTGCCGGTGCTGCCGAGTATGGTGACGTATTGCAAATTAACCTCTTAAAACGAATAAACCTGTTGCCAGTAATGAAACCAAAACAACAAGCACATACCGATGGGTAATGCTGGAATAACGCCATCTACACGATCTAGCAGGCCACCGTGTCCGGGTAAAAACTGGCCACTGTCTTTTAAATTTGCCCGCCGCTTAAAAAATGATTCGAACAAGTCCCCATAAATCCCAGCAATCGTCACCGCCCATAAGCCCGGCAATACCCACCATGTGGCAATCGTTCCGCTCATTTTTAAGGCAACGGCATACAAAGCGACCGCGAGCAAGGCACCCGCCACGCCTTCCCAAGTCTTGCCCGGGCTGATTGCAGGCGCCAATTTATGGCGACCGAATTGCTTGCCCGCAAAGTAAGCAGCACTATCCGCCAGCCAAATGGTCGAGATAATCACCAGCAACACAAAAGGGTTCACTTCTTTAGCGGTAACCAAGGCCAGCCACAAAGACAGCATCAAGCCCCAACCAATAAAAAGATTCAATACTTTATGTTTGAAAAAGGTGTTTAAATAAAGCGCAACTGGCACCATGAAAAGCCAAAAGAGGGTGACCACGGCAAACACTTTCAGGGCAACATAAAAAAACCAGTGAAACCCAAATTGCTGTAACAACCCCAATAAGCCAGCCCCTGTCACAGCCGACACGATGAGATAATTGCGGGTTTGCGTGTCATTCAATTGCAAAAAACCTGCCCATTCACGCAAGCATACCAGCGTCAACGCCAGCATCACCGCAGCCCAGGCCATTAGCGGTAAATAAAACAATGCCGGCAAAAACAAGCCAAGCAACACAATGGCAGTGATAATTCTGGTTTTTAACATAGTGTACTTAAGAGGTGCCGCTATCGGTGCTTAACTGCTCGCTGGTGCGGCCAAAGCGTCTTTCGCGTTGCTGATAGGAGGTCAATGCCGCCTCAAATGCTGCATCGTCAAAGTCAGGCCATAAGGTAGGCGTAAAATACAGCTCAGTATAAGCTAATTGCCATAGCAAAAAGTTGCTAATACGGGTTTCGCCACCGGTGCGGATAAACAAATCCGGTTCAGGCGCATACGGCATAGATAAATACGGCGTCAAATCGGATTCAGTCACCTCGGTGACGGCGCCTTTATCTTTTAACAATTGGTTGAAGGCATGTACCACATCCCAACGACCACCATAATTCACTGCAATGGTAAGGGTCAAACCAGTATTGCCCGCCGTTTGTTGCTCGGCTTCAAGCATTTTTTGCTGCAGGGTGGGATTAAATGAACTGCGGTCGCCAATCAGTTTTAATATCACATTGGCTTCATGCAGCTTTCTGACTTCACGGTCCAGCGCCTCCAGAAAAAGGCTCATTAAAAAAGTCACTTCTTCTGGGGGGCGTCGCCAATTTTCACTGCTAAAGGCAAACAGGGTCAAATATTGGATATCAAGCCTGACACAGGCTTTCACCAGCGCACGCACAGATTCCAGTCCACGTTGGTGGCCGGCGACACGGGGTAAAAAACGCTTTTTTGCCCAACGGCCATTGCCATCCATAATCACTGCCACATGTTGCGGCAGATCCTGAATAGGTGGAACTTGCTTTGTAGAACTGGAAAATAAACCCAAATCGATCCCTGATTCCCTCGATAGCGGTTAAACCGCCATCAAATCTATTTCTTTTTGCTGCAAAATTTTATCGACTTCGGCCACAGCCTTATCGGTCATTTTCTGTACTTCCTCTTGTGCACGGCGCTCATCATCTTCAGAAATCGCCTTGTCTTTGATGAGTTTTTTCAAGGCATCGTTGGCATCGCGGCGAACGTTGCGGATCGCCACTTTTGCACCTTCGCCCTCTGTGCGCACGATCTTAGTCAAATCACGGCGACGCTCCTCGGTCAGCATCGGCATCGGCACACGCACCAAATCACCGTTGGTCGCAGGGTTTAAACCAAGATCACAATCACGAATGGCTTTTTCAACCTTCGAGATCATATTTTTTTCATAAGGCTGCACATTCAAAGTACGCGCATCGCCCAAGTTAATATTCGCGACCTGACTCACTGCGACCATCGAGCCGTAATACTCAACCATCACATGATCCAACAAGCCAGTGTGCGCACGGCCTGTGCGAATTTTGGCTAAATCAGTTTTTAACGCTTCCAGCGATCTGTGCATTTTCTGCTCAGCAGATTTTTTAATGTCTTCAACCATCGTCATCTCCAATGTTTCTAGTGCAGGCCTAGGCCATCACACGCGTGCCTTCGTTCTCACCCAAGATCACACGCTTCAACGCACCTTCTTTAAATATACTAAACACCGCAATCGGCATTTTCTGGTCACGGCACAGCGTAAAGGCTGTCGCATCCATGACTTTTAAATTCTTGTTGATCGCTTCGTCATAAGAAACCATATCATAGCGCGTCGCGGTCGGGTCCTTTTTCGGATCTGCGGTATAAATACCATCAACTTTGGTGGCTTTTAGTACAATCTCTGCATCAATTTCAACACCGCGTAATGCAGCGGCAGTATCGGTTGTAAAAAACGGATTGCCCGTGCCAGCACCAAAAATGACCACTTTGCCTTCTTCGAGATAGCGTATTGCTTTGCCGCGAATATAAGGTTCAGCCACGGCTTCAATATTGAGCGCACTCTGCACCCTCGCTGCCACGCCCGCATGCTTCATCGCATCTTGCAATGCCATGGCATTCATGACAGTGGCTAACATGCCCATATAATCCGCCGTTGCCCTGTCCATGCCTTCGGCGGCAGGTGCCACGCCACGAAATATGTTTCCACCACCAATCACAATACCAACTTGCACGCCCATGTTAACGATCTCTTTGACTTGCGCCACGATCGCCGTCACCGTTTCACGATTAATGCCATAAGCATCGTCGCCCATCAGCGCCTCACCAGATAACTTGAGTAATATGCGCTTGAAAACAGGTTGTGCCATGATTATTTTCCCAAACTCAAAATGTGCCTATTTAATCACAAAACGTGCTTTCTTTGGCGCATTCAGCCTGATTCAGGCATAAAAAAAGTGGAATCCGAAGATTCCACTTTTTGAGAGTACCCGCAAAAAAGCCGATTAAACTTTTGCTGCAGCAGCGACTTCAGCAGCGTAATCAACCACTGCCTTCTCAATGCCTTCACCCACTACATACATGCTGAAAGAAGCAACGCTTGCGCCTTTTGATTTCAGCAGTTGCTCGATGCTCAGTTTGTCGTCTTTTACAAAAGCTTGACTCAACAAAGTCACTTCTTTCAAAAACTTCTGTACGGTACCTTCTGCGATTTTTTCCAACATCGCTTCTGGCTTGCCAGCTTCTTTGGCTTTTTCAATTGCCACACGACGCTCAGCTTCAATCAAAGCTGCATCCACTCCGCTCGCATCCAATGATTTTGGTTTTGCTGCCGCAATGTGCATGGCAATGTCTTTACCCAAGGCTTCGTCGCCACCAACTAAGTCCAGCAACACGCCAATTCTGCTACCGTGCACATAACTAAACAACTGCCCTTGTGCAGCCGTGCGTACAAAACGACGTGGTGTGATGTTTTCACCAATTTTACCCACCAATTGTGCGCGCACTGCTTCGGCCGTTTCGCCACGCAATGGCAAAGCACCCACCGCCTCGATATCCGCTGGGTTATTTTCGTTCACAGTTTGTGCCAAGTCGCTTACAAATTTAAGAAACTCTTCATTTTTCGCGCAGAAGTCTGTTTCTGAGTTCACTTCAATCAGTGTGCCCAATTTGCCATCTGCAGAAATGCTAATGCCGACTGTACCTTCGGCTGCAACGCGGCCGGCAGCTTTGCTTGCTTTGTTACCGAAACGGACACGCAGAATTTCTTCTGCACGGGCCATATCGCCCTCTGCTTCGGTCAATGCTTTTTTACAGTCCATCATCGGGGCATCGGTGCGCTCACGTAGATCCTTCACCATGCTTGCGGTAATTTCAGCCATTTTTTGCTCCTTTTGTGCGACAACTAACGCAGTCGTCGTAGATATTTTCAGTATACAAAGGCTGTATGACAGCCAGATGCTAAATACAATAGAAAAAGGGGCGATGCGCCCCCTTTTCTAGCCCGCGAGAATTACTCGGCAACAGCCTCAGCTGCTGGCGCAGTTTCTTCCTGAGCCGCTTTTACGATTTCAGAAATCGCGTTTGCACGACCTTCCAGTACAGCATCAGCCATACCACGTGCATACAAACGGATAGCGCGTGAGGAGTCATCGTTACCAGGAATCACGTAAGTGATGCCATCTGGAGAGTTATTCGTATCTACGATACCAATCACTGGAATACCTAATTTACGCGCTTCAGTAATCGCGCCGCTTTCATGACCAACGTCGATCACAAAAATCGCATCAGGCAAACCGCCCATTTCTTGGATACCACCGATAGAGCGCTCCAACTTTTCGATTTCACGCTTGATGCCCAACGCTTCTTTTTTACCAAATTTTTCGATGGTGCCATCGAGCATCATCGCTTCGAAGTCATTCAGGCGTTTGATAGATTGTTTTACAGTTTTGAAGTTAGTCAGCATACCACCCAACCAACGGTGATTGACGTATGCACAACCTGCGCGCTGCGCTTCTTCTTTCACGATGTCACGGGCTTGACGCTTAGTGCCCACGAACAAAATACGGCCCTTGTTTGCCGCCAATGTGCGCACGTACTTTTGTGCTTCTTCGAACAGAGGCAGGGTTTTTTCAAGGTTTACAATATGGATTTTGTTACGGTCACCGAAGATGAACTCTGCCATTTTCGGGTTCCAGTAACGAGTTTGGTGGCCAAAGTGAACACCAGCCTCCAACATTTGACGCATAGTCACTGACATGATTTAGTCTTTCAATTCAAAGGGTTATTCATAAAAATGCCATCAAAAACACCCCTTAGGGCACCCAATGTGATGGCAATTAAGTTAATTGACAAAAAAGTCAATCCAAAATTATAGCGCTTTAATCAATTACTTTCAAGCACTTAAGGCTTTGAAGTGTAGCGGGTGTCCCCGTCAGGACTCGAACCTGAAACTAGCCCTTAGGAGGGGCTGGTGATATCCTGTTTCACCACGAGGACAGCGGCGCTATTTTAAACGCAACCTGCAAAAACGCCTACTCTGCTGGCATAAAATCAGGCTTACCTACCGATTCGCCATGTAAATACTCAGTATCATCACGTTTTTTTAAAGGCCTTCAACATGATCAATAGTGAACAATTAACGCATTACGTATTCGCTGTTCGCACTGCCATTCTCGCCAACGAAGCGGATATCGAATGCCTAGATCGTGACATTGGCGACGGGGATCACTATATCAATATGAAGCGCGGCTGCGAGGCTATTGCAGGTCTCGGCGAAACCTTAACCAAACTCCCGCTGGTGGATGCATTAAATAGCATCGGCATGAAATTATTAAGCACCATTGGGGGGGCATCTGGGCCGCTGTTTGCGAGTTTTTTCATCGGGATGAGCAAGACACTGAAAGTGAATGCCCCCGATTCAGCAATGCACATTGCCGCTGCATTTGACGCAGGCGTACAAGCGATCATGCAGCGCGGCAAAGCGCAAGCTGGCGAAAAAACCATGCTGGATGTGCTGATCCCGGTGGCTGAACAGTTTAATAGTCTAGCGGCACAAGGCAAATCTACACAGGAGATCGCTGTGATACTCAAGCAAGTCGCGAGCGAGGGCCTAGAATCTACGCGCAGCATGTTAGCCACTAAAGGGCGCGCATCTGGCCTGGGTGAGCGCGTGATTGGCCACTTGGATGCGGGCGCAAAAAGCTGCCAAGTCATGATCCACGCCGTATGCGATCAAGTACTGAACGACCCATCCAACCAGCCCTCTCCCTAAACACTACTCTTTTAAGTTTAAGCACCATCTATTTCGGAGTGACTCATGAAAAAATTTTTGAATCATGTTGACCACATGCTCACAGAGAGTTTGTCTGGCTTTGCGGCGGCACATCATGACTTGGTCGAGCTGCAGCTTGAACCCACATTCATCGCGCGCAAGCATAAAGCACAAAACAAGGTCGCATTGATTTCTGGAGGCGGGTCAGGCCATGAGCCTCTACATGCAGGCTATGTTGGCAAAGGAATGCTAGATGCAGCCTGTCCCGGCCAAGTCTTCACCTCCCCTACTCCAGACCAGATGTTGGCGGCAGCAGAAGCCGTCCATGCCGGCCAAGGCGTCCTATTCATTGTGAAAAATTATGCCGGTGATGTGATGAATTTTGAAATGGCCGCTGAAATGCTGCCGTTCGCCCATGCCACAGTGCTCACTGCAGATGATTGCGCCGTTGTAAATAGCACCTACACCACTGGCCGTCGGGGGGTTGCAGGGACCGTGATTGTTGAAAAATGCGTCGGTAGTCTGGCCGAGTCTGGGGCAGACCTCGCCAGTTGCAAAGCGCTAGGCGACAAGATTAATCAACGCACTTCCAGTATCGGGGTGGCTTTAACCAGCTGCACAGTCCCCGCGGCTGGGCGACCCACGTTTGATATCAGTGATAGCGAAATTGAAATGGGCGTTGGCATTCATGGCGAGCCCGGCAGACGACGTGAGCCGATCCGTGACGCTGATGCGATCATTGCCGACATGGTCGCCGCCATTGTGCATGACTTTGCTGCCAAACAATTACCCACCCAAGGCAACATCTTACTGCTGGTGAACGGCTTGGGTGCCACCCCTCTCATGGAGTTGTATCTTATCTACAACACCGCCGCCAAGTTGCTGACAGCCCAAGGCTTTCAAATCACCCGCAGCTTGGTAGGGAATTACACCACAGCCATTGATATGGCGGGGGCATCACTGACAGTCTGCTTGCTGGATGATGAGATCCAACAACACTGGGACAGTCCTGTGCATACAGTCGGCTTACGCTGGGGCTGCTAACACCATCACGCCTGCTAAAAACAGCGGGCGCTTCCTCTTGATAAGACCAGTCGATATTGCCGAAAAACGTCAATGGCTAGTGCTTTTCAACAAAATCAGCACACTCCTGCGCATTTTATAACCCGAGCTACATTTAGCTCCACGCAACCATTGCTTCTAGGCAAGCGCAAGAGTAAGGTACGCCAAAAGCAGCCTTGGAATCCTTATCAGAGGCTGATTTATACAAAAATTAACCATATAAATATAAGGTCAGAACGACGTACGTGATCCTCAACACTCTCCGATACCCTGACTGCGTTGGATGCCACCACGCGCTGCACTCGCCAATCACCAACCGCTTTCAACATGCATTTTTCATTTAAAAATCACAAGCAGTCACTGACCTTAGATGTGATGTTGCAAATGGCCGCCAGGGTAAGCATTGTCATCGTTGTAGTCAGTGCCCTCACCTACTGGCATATCTATGAGACGCTGGTGAGCGCCACCATTGATGGCCTTGAACACTACATTCAAGAGCGCGGCCAACGCGAGAGCGCCATTTTTAAGTTAGCTGAATCGAATCATCAAATCTTCAGGGCACGCTTTCTTGCGCACTGGCAGCGCGACTTTTTTTACAACGACCCCTATTTTTGGCAAGTGTTTGAACAAAGGCCCGACCAGACAATCCACCTACAAAAAAAAGCCTACGATGGCTATTACAACCTGTCTGGCTTGATCAGTCAGGATGTAACGGCCTATATCGGCAACCGCGCGCCGATACAAGACCGCACCTTCAGGAAAAAACTGCTACTCGCCTACACCATGGTCGACCATTTCGGCGCAGCTTGGACGCAACAGTTTGCCAATCTGTACGTCTCCATGCCTGAGAACGTCAATATTGTGTATTGGCCTGGGGTGCGATGGGCGGACAACGCGACCAGTAAACTCAATGTACTGAGTGAAGAGTGGGTATATATCACCACACCGCAAAATAATCCGGAGCGCAAAAGCGTATGGACGGGTCTTTACTACGACCCCACCGCACTGGATTGGATGGTCTCTCTGGAAACCCCCATCGATATCACACCAACCAATACCCTGAATATTGGCCATGATATTTTGCTTAACGACCTGTTTGACCGGGTGTTCAATGACCATTTGTCAGGCACATACAACTTCATCTTCAGGGAAGATGGAAGGTTGATTGCGCATCCCACCAAAATTAAAGAGATGGACAACACGCGGGGCATGTTGATGATCTCTCAACTCAAAGACCAACAACTCATGCAGTACTTTCACACCTTGCATGCCAAGATTCAAAAAAAACAAACGAATTACTTTATCGAGGAGTCAGAAGATGCGTTTTTGGCCACTAGCAAAATCGAGGGCCCCGGCTGGTGGTTTGTCACGGTCTACCCCAAATCACTCCTTTCATCGCCCTCGCTCAAAGCCGCCAAGTTCATTTTACTGCTGAGTGTTTTGGCATTGGTGATTGAGCTCATCATGCTCTATCTGGTCATGGTAAAAAAAGTGGTCAAGCCGCTAGAGCGTTTTATGGAGGCCTCCAGCGCCATTGAGGGCCGGCATTATGACAAGATTCCTGACAGTGTATTGCCGTTGCCTGACCATCTAGATAATGAAATCGGCAAGCTAGCCAAACTCTTCAAAAGTATGGCGGGTAGCCTGTTGAAATTTCGGGATGACATGCACAGTTTGAATCAATCGCTCGAAGATCAGGTAAAGGTCAGGACCCGTGAACTACAACGGGCTAAAGAGAAAGCCGAAAAAGAAGCGACCATAGACAGCCTGACACAGGTTCCGAATCGCCATTCTTTTTATAACCGCGCCAAAGCCATCTTAAAACAAGCAGATCATTTAGGTGAGCCACTGTGTTTTTTAATGCTGGATATCGATTTTTTTAAACATATTAACGACACCTATGGCCACCCCCAAGGGGATCGGGTGTTGATTGCGTGCGCTAGAACCATCGAAAAAACCATTCGAGAAAAAGATCTGCTCGGCAGACTTGGTGGCGAAGAGTTTGCGGTGTTGCTGCCAAACACCAAAATAGATGAAGCGCGCGTGATCGCCGAACGCATTCGCATCAGCATTGCTGAGCTATCTTTTCATACGCCAGCACTCACGCAAAGCTATCACACCACCGTGAGCATTGGGATTGCATACGCCTCGGAGAACATGTATGCCTATGAATTGCTTTATAAACATGCAGATCTGGCGCTGTATTTAGCCAAACAATCCGGGCGCAATCTGGTGGTCTGTGACACAGACCGGTTGAGTGCGCGCAAGCGCTTGCCTGAGGATGATATCTAAACAGGCTCAGCAAACAGCGCATGCCATAACTGCGTGACTGCTAGTCGCTCTGCTTGCAGTTCATCCTCTGGCACCACCGCCTCCGTCCCTTGCAATTTCGCATGATGAATCAAGGTGCGGTAAGCCCGATAGGCATCCGCCACCTGCGTCGCCAGCACGCTGGAGGCAATCAATCCTAACTGGGCGCAGCGTTGCAATAAGGCAATATTACCGACATTCTCAGTCAAGCTAGCATGCTGGGCGGCATGCGCGAGCACCAAATACTGCACAATAAACTCAACATCAATAATGCCGCCTAGCCCCTGCTTGACCTCAAACTGGTGGGCTTTGGGTTTATGGGCCTCGCGCATTTTTTCGCGCATCTGCGTAATGTCGCGCTTCAACGTTGCCGCTGGCCGCGGCTGAGAGATGATTTGATGACGAATTTTTTCAAACGCCAGCCCGATCGCAGTATCACCTGCCACGAACCGCGCACGTGTAATGGCTTGATGCTCCCAGACCCAGGCTTTTTGCGCTTGATAGGCGGCGAATGCTTGCACCGTGCTCACCAGCAAACCGCTGTTGCCATCGGGACGTAGTTGCAAATCAGTTTCGTAAAGCAATCCGGCATTGGTCAAGGTGTTAAACCAAGTATTCAACCGCTGCGCAAATCGGGCGTAAATATCTTGCGCGGTCTCTGCCGCATCGTCATAGAGAAAAATGATATCTAAATCAGACAGATACCCTAGCTCTTTCCCGCCCAGTTTGCCATAGCCAATCACACTAAAGAGTGGCAAATCACGATGTTTGAACGACACGTTTTGCCACACCGTTTGCACACTCACTTGTAGAATCACCTCTGCCAACGCACTCAAATCATCTGAGATCGACTCCAGTGGTAACGCTGTCATTAAGTCTTGTGCCGCAATTTTAAGCACATTGGCATGCTTAAAATGGCGCATCGCATCCATCTGTGCCTCAACGTCACCTGCCAGTTGCTGCATGTGATGCGTGAGTTCAGCTTTTAACTGAGCTGCATCTAGGCGCTTGAACAAGGTTTGTTTGTTAAGCAGCTCGTCTAGCAGAACAGGATGCGCAGAGACGTATTGCGCAATCCACGGGCTGGCCGCACACAGTTTGACGACCAGCGCCAATGCATCAGGAAACTCTGCCAGCAAAGCCAAATAGCTGGCACGACGACAAATACTCTCTAATAAATCAAGTGTTCGAATCAGGGCCGTATCTGGCGTGGTCGATTGTTGCTGCGCAGCTTCACGCAGTAGTAAAGGCATCAGTTGATCCAAACGACGACGGCTTTGCTCAGGCAATTGCTGGATTTTTTGACTGTTGCGGGTTTGCTGCAATATGTGCCTGAGATCACTGGCGCGGGTGTAGCCTTGTTGTTGCAGCCATTGTTCGGCCTCCGCAGAGGCGAGTGTGCCCTGCCACAGTGCAGTTTCTTGCTGCAAATCATGCGTTTGTTCGTCTTTGAAAGTGTCGTCAAAAAAGCGCTGCACTAGGTCGCGATGATTATTGAGTTCAGCCATGAAACTGTCCCAATCTGCATGCCCGAGCATTTGCAGCAAATAGGCACGGTAAGTCTCTGAATCAGGCAAATCCTGCGTCTGCTGGTCATCAATGTACATCAATCGGTGTTCGAGGTTACGCAGATAGACATAACTGACTTTTAAAGCCTCTACTTCCGGGCGAGGCAACATGCCGCGTGCGACCAAGCAATCCAGTACCGCCAGCGTGGGCTTGATCTGCAAGTCAGGGACTTGCCCGCCTCGGATCAACTGGAATACCTGCGCAATAAACTCTACTTCGCGGATACCGCCACGGCCAAGTTTAATGTTATTGGTTAAGCGACGCTGCACCACATCACGTTGAATCTGTATTTTGAGATCTCGCATGGAGGCGTAGGCATTAAAGTCTAGATATTTACGAAACACAAACGGCTTCATCAACTTGCTTAAGGCGGCACCCGGCCCATGCACCGCGCGCCCTTTGATCCACGCATAGCGCTCCCACTCGCGACCATAATTCTGGTAATAGTCTTCAAGCGCATCCAGATTACAGACCAAAGCCCCTTCTGAGCCGAAGGGTCGCAAGCGCATGTCCACCCTAAACACAAAACCGTCAGCGGTGACGTCGTCTAGCGCAGCAATGACTTTTTTTCCCAAACGGGTGAAAAAATCCTGGTTGCTGATAGACTTTTCGCCATCGGTCGCACCCTCGTGCTCATAGGCAAAAATGAGGTCAATATCAGAAGACACATTGAGTTCGCGTCCGCCCAATTTGCCCATTCCCACCACAATCAATTGTTGCGCCTGCCCACTGGCATCTCGCGGAGCGCCATAGGTTTCGGCTAAGCGTGGGTGATAAAAATCAACGGCAGCCGAGATCGCGGACTCTGCCAGCGCACTGGTGGTCTCAACCACCTCAGCAAAATCGGCCAAACCATTGAGGTCACGGACAATCATGTGCGCCATCAAGCGTTGCCGGATCAACCTGATTTGTTGCAAAAAAGCAGGTTCTTCAAGATTTTTTGCACATAGAAACAGAGCGTTAACATCTTCAGTCTTATATGTCTTATATAAGTTATCTAACAAATCAGATATAAAATCTGTGTGTTTTGTAACGAATCTAGCAAAAAATGGGCTACAGGCTGCGGCATGCAGCAAATAGGCGCGCTCTGTAGACGGGACCTGCTTTTCTGTTAGAATTTGGGCAAGGTATTGCATGGGTTTTTCGCTCTTGTGATGCGTTGCGTGCTCGGAGAGTTTATCAATTTAGAACCAGAATAATAATACCTGAGGTTCGCTCACCATCTTGTTTTGCACTTTACATTTTTAGCATTGTTTTTTGGGGGTTGCTATGTCTATCGAATCTGTACTTCATGAACACCGCGTGTTTGCGCCGGACAAGGCTTTTGCCAGTCAGGCCGCCGTGGCGAGCATGCAGGAATATCAACGATTGTGCCAAGCTGCGGCAGAGGATTATGAAGGATTCTGGGCCAATCTGGCGCGCGAGCTGTTGATTTGGCACAAACCGTTCACCAAAACACTGAATCAAGACAACGCGCCTTTTTTCAAATGGTTTGAAGATGGTGAATTAAATGTGTCGGCGAACTGCTTAGACAAACACCTAGCAACGATTCCGAACAAAACCGCCATCATTTTTGAGGCAGATAACGGCGATATTAAAAATGTCACCTACAAAGATCTGTATCACCAAGTCTGTCAATTTGCCAATGGGCTGAAGTCGCTGCAACTGGTCAAAGGTGACCGTGTCATCATCTACCTGCCTATGGGCATTGAGGCCATCGTCGCCATGCAAGCATGCGCCCGCCTCGGCTTGATTCACTCTGTCGTCTTTGGTGGATTCTCTGCTAAAAGTCTCAACGAACGTATTATCGACGCTGGGGCGGTGGCAGTCATCACGTCAGACGGCCAATATCGTGGCGGCAAAACCTTACCGCTCAAGCAAGCGGTCGATGAAGGCATTGCCATGGGCGGCTGTGATAGCGTGCGCCACATGGTGGTGTTTAAAAAAACAGGCCAAGCAGTCGCTTGGGATGATCAATGTATCTGGTGGCATGACCTGATCGCTGGCAAAGACGATACTTGCGAGCCAGTGATGGTGGATGCCGAACATCCTTTATTTTTACTCTACACTTCAGGCTCTACTGGCAAACCCAAAGGCGTGCAGCATAGCTCGGCAGGGTATCTGCTGCATGCCATGAACACCATGCGCTGGACCTTTGATATCAAACCTGAGGACATTTACTGGTGCACTGCAGATGTGGGCTGGATCACCGGACACAGCTATGTGACCTATGGGCCGCTGGCCATGGGGGCCACACAAGTGGTGTTTGAAGGCATCCCGACGTTTCCAAATGCCGGTCGATTCTGGGAGATGATTCAACGCCATCAAGTCAGTGTGTTTTACACTGCGCCGACGGCGATACGCTCGTTGATTAAAGCGGGTGAAACCGACTTTACCACCCATCCTAATCACTTTGACCTAGGCAGCCTGCGCTTGCTGGGTACCGTCGGCGAACCGATCAACCCGGAAGCTTGGATGTGGTATTACGAACAAGTCGGCGGCAACCGCTGTCCGATTGTGGATACGTTCTGGCAGACCGAAACTGGCGGGCACGTGATTACGCCGCTGCCTGGTGCCACACCATTGGTCCCCGGCTCTTGCACGCTACCCTTCCCCGGCATTGATATTGACGTGGTGGATGAGGCCGGCAACGACCTTGCATGGGGCAATGGCGGCCTGCTGGTGATTAAAAAACCCTGGCCATCGATGATACGCACCATTTACAACGACCCTGAGCGCTACAAAAGCAGTTACTTTCCGGCAGAGTTGGGAGGCCAGCTTTACTTGGCGGGCGATGGCGCAATCCGGGATACTGAAACCGGCAACTTTACGATCATGGGGCGGATTGATGATGTACTCAACGTCTCAGGGCATCGTTTAGGCACCATGGAGATCGAATCCGCGTTGGTCGCCAACCATTTAGTGGCCGAATCAGCGGTCGTCGGCAAACCACATCCGATCAAAGGCGAATCAGTGGTGGCTTATGTGGTGCTCAAAGGCAAACGCCCTGAAGGTGAAGAAGCCAAAAAAATCGTGGCTGAATTGCGTGACTGGGTAGGCAAAGAAATTGGCCCGATCGCCAAGCCGGATGAAATCCGTTTTGGTGACAATCTGCCCAAAACCCGCTCCGGCAAAATCATGCGGCGCTTGTTACGCAGCTTAGCCAAAGGTGAAGAAATCACCTCGGATATTTCAACCTTAGATAACCCAGCCATCCTCGATCAATTGAAACAACCCGTCAATTAAGCTGAGGTGAATGTTGGAAGGTTTGATCATTTTGGTTGTGTTTGCCGCAGTAGCATGGTTTCTGATGCGAAAATAATTCGGCCAAGTCATTGATTAGGTTAAAATAGCGCTTTTTTCCAAAGCGCTATTTTTTCATGTCAAGTTTGCAGCAAGAAGTCGAACGCCGTCGTACCTTCGCTATCATTTCTCACCCTGACGCGGGTAAAACCACCTTGACTGAAAAATTGTTGTGGTTTGGTGGCGCAATCCAAGTGGCTGGTGAGGTACGTGGTCGTAAAGCGGCGCGTCATGCCACCTCTGACTGGATGGAGCTGGAAAAGCAACGCGGCATTTCAGTGACCTCTTCTGTGATGCAGTTTCCATACCGTGAGCACATGGTCAACCTGCTTGATACCCCGGGTCACGACGACTTTTCAGAAGACACCTATCGCACGCTGACTGCGGTCGACTCTGCCGTGATGGTGATTGACTCGGTCAATGGTGTGGAGGCGCAAACAATTAAATTATTGAATGTTTGTCGCATGCGCGATACGCCAATTATCACGTTCATCAACAAACTTGACCGTGAAAGCCGTGCGCCGATTGAATTGCTCGACGAAATTGAAACCACGCTGGGCATGGAATGCGCGCCTATGACCTGGCCAATCGGCATGGGCAAGACCTTCCGCGGGGTGTATAACCTGGTCGCCGACAGCATTCTGTTTTTTGATCCGCGTGCCGAAAAAGGCACTTCAGAAACCATTCAAGGCATTGATAATCCACGTCTGGATGAATTGATTGGCTATCAAGCCCAAGAGCTCCGCGTAGACATTGAGTTGGTGCGCGGTGCTTCTAACGAATTTAACAAAGAACGTTATTTAAGCGGTAAACAAACGCCGGTATTTTTTGGCTCGGCGGTCAATAACTTTGGTGTGCAATCCTTGCTGGACGCCGTCGTCGACTTGTCACCCCCGCCACAAGCACGCAACACAGCCACACGTGCAGTGGCTGCCAATGAAGACAAGTTTGCCGGCTTTGTATTCAAAATCCAAGCGAATATGGATCCCAAACACCGCGACCGCATCGCCTTCCTACGCGTGTGCTCCGGCCGATTTGAACGCGGCATGAAAATCAAGCAAGTTGCCTCAGGCAAAATGCTCAATGTGAACAATGCCATTACTTTTATGGCGCAAGACCGCACCATCATGGATGAAGCTTATTCCGGTGACATTATCGGCATCCCAAACCATGGCACCATCAAACTAGGTGACACTTTTACTGAAAACGAAGCCCTTAAATTCATTGGTATCCCATCGTTTGCACCAGAGTTTTTCCGGCGTGCGCGGATTAAAAACCCGATGAAAATGAAACAGTTACAAATCGGCCTCAAACAGTTGTCCGAAGAAGGTGCGGCGCAATTGTTTCGCCCCCTATTATCCAATGACCTCATTTTGGGTGCGGTAGGGATGCTGCAATTTGACGTGGTTGCGCATCGTCTAGAGCATGAGTACGGCGTAGACATGGTGTTTGAACCGTTTGATTGCTACACCGCACGCTGGCTCAAAGGCTCCGATGCTGATTTGAAAGCGATTGCCGATAAATATGGCTTTAATGTCGGTCTCGATAGCGCAGATGATTATGTCTACCTGGCCCCCAATCGCGTAAACCTGCAAATGGCGCAAGAGCGCTACCCAGAGATCCAGTTTATGGAAACACGGGAAATCGCTTAAGCTGACCATAGGCAATCGACCATCAAACGAATCTGGCGATCCAAGCATGTCGCGCGCAAAAGCTATGGGATTGCCGTCTGGGGTGCTCAAGGCGCTCTCGTTCAAGCAGCCGTTCGCATGGCTGATTGCCAATGGCTATTTGCTGGTAGATGACCGAACATGGGCTACGCAATATCGCGGGCCCTTGCTCATACATGCCAGTAAAGGTTTGTATGAATCCTATTATCAATACCTAAAGTTGCACTCCGATGTCCCCATCCCGGACCAAGATAAATTGGACTATGGCGGCGTGGTGGGCATTGCAAGATTAGTGTGGTGTGGCAAGCCAGAGGCGTTACCAGCCAACATCCGTCATGAGCAACGCATGCAATTTGCCGGCGTGCACCCCGGCTACTATGGTTTTTTGTTTGCAGATGCCGCCCCCTTAACACTGATTCCCTGCCCGGGTAAGCTCGGCATATTTGAGATTGATGTCGATCAGCAATTGGCTGCGCCGCCGGCAGCGCAGGCGACGTTGTTTTAATCCGGTTGCACCTTGTAGACTTTACACACCCACACCTTCATCGAGTCATCATGAAAAATCCTTGCCCATGTCATAGTGGAAAACCTTATCAGGACTGCTGTCAGCCATTGCATGATGGACTGGCCGCCCCGGATGCCGAGCGCTTAATGCGCGCCCGCTACAGTGCCTATGCACTCAAGTTAGCAGACTTTATTTTGCACACTTGGCACCTCGACACCCGCCCCACTCGCCTGACGCAAGAAGACTTGAGCGGTATTAAATGGTTAAAGCTACAGTTATTGTCACATCAACACGCTGAACCAGATACCGCTTATGTCGCATTTGTGGCCACCTTTCAGCCTGGCAAACAAAAAAAAGAACAACTGACTGAACACAGTCGTTTCAAGCGAGAACAAGGGCGATGGTGGTATGTGGATGGTGTAGCGGATGTATCAGGTCAATAAAAAAGGCAGCGATACGCTGCCTTTTTCACTCGCTTAAGCCTCACATCACAGCCCTTGCTTCAAACTTTCCATGATGAATGGATCGAGATCACCATCTAACACCCCTTGGGTGTTACCAATTTCGACATTGGTGCGCAAATCTTTGATCCGCCCCTGATCAAGCACATAACTACGGATCTGATGTCCCCAGCCAATATCGGTTTTGGCATCCTCCAGCGCTTGCTTTTCCTCGTTACGTTTGCTCAACTCAAGGTTATATAAAGCCCCTTTGAGCATATTCATGGCCTCTTCTTTATTGCGGTGCTGCGAGCGGTCATTCTGGCATTGCACCACCACACCGGTCGGTAAGTGGGTAATGCGCACCGCAGAATCCGTTTTGTTAATGTGCTGACCACCGGCGCCGCTGGCACGATAGGTATCAATCCGCAAATCCGCCGGGTTGATCTCAATTTCGATCGAGTCATCCACCTCGGGGAAAATCTGCACGCTGGCGAAGCTGGTATGCCGTTTGGAGTTAGCATCAAAAGGCGATTTACGCACCAAACGATGCACCCCACTTTCGGTGCGCAATGTGCCGAAAGCATAATCGCCACTCACTTTAATCGAGGCGCCTTTAATGCCGGCAATATCGCCTTCGGACTCTTCGAGCACTTCAACTTTAAATCCCTTACGCTCGACATAGCGTAAATACATGCGCAGGAGCATGCCAGCCCAATCTTGCGCTTCGGTACCGCCACTGCCAGATTGAAACTCGATAAAACAGTTGTTGGCATCCATCGGTTGCGAGAACATGCGCTTGAATTCCATGGCTGCAATGGTCGCTTCTATTTTTTGCGTATCGGTCTCCACACTCAACAAGGTGTCGTCATCGCTCTCTTCACGCGCCATCTCAAACAATTCACGGCTGTCAGACAGGGATTGATGCACCTCATCCAGCGTCATGACCACGGTTTCTAGCATGCGCTTTTCTTTACCCAGATTTTGCGCTTTTTCTGCTTGGTCCCAAACCTTGGGATCTTCAAGCAGACCATTCACCTCCGCTAATCGTTGCTGTTTGTTCTCGTAGTCAAAGATACCCCCGAAGGGCTTGATGACGTTGGCTCAGATCGCTTAGCGCGTTGGCAATAGCATTTAGGTGTTCGGCTTCCATGGCTCAATTTAAACGATGTAAAAACCAACATTATACCGCAGCTCACTCCCTGATTCAGCGCGAATAGCAGCCCGCATTGACTCAAGAATGTGAGATTTTTGTCACAATCACTGTCACAAAATAGTAAAATAATCGTCACAAAACTTTAACAGTAGCAGGGAGTTCCTCATGGCGAATGCCACTTTTGGTCGCATCATGGCCGCAATCAGCCCCAGAAACGATAACTATTTTGTGCTATTTAACCGTTTGGCCGATTGCGCAGTGCGTGGCTCCAAAGTGCTAGCCTTGATGGCAGCCGTGGTTGATCAGGCAGACTTTCATAAACACTTTGCCGCCATTCGTGACATTGAATCTGAGGCGGATGAGTACACCAAAGAAATCTTGCTCTCATTGCACAAAACCTTTATTACCCCGTTTGATCGCCGCGAGATTCGAGAGTTAGCGATGGCGCTCGACGACATCATCGACTACATGGAAGCCATTCCGCAAAGCGTCGAAATCTATGGCCATAGCAAATTTACTCCTGAAATGGTCGCACTGGGTCAAATCCTGTTGCGCGCGGCAGAAAAAGTGCAGGACGCGGTACACATGCTGTCAGACATGAAAAACGCCGAGCGAATTTTGCGCACCTGTGAGGAGATCAGCAAAATCGAAGGGGAAGCTGATCACATCATGCGCTCGGGCATGCACAGACTGTTTTCAGAAGACCATGATGCACGCACGCTGATCCGCTCCAAGCAGTTGTATGATCTGTTTGAAGAGGCGGTAGATAGCTGTGAAGATGTGGCGGACGTCATTCATGGCGTTGTGCTAGAGCGAATTTAGGAAACCATCATGGATCATGTCATTTTGGTGATGGCGGTACTGGTCATCGTCGCCCTGATTTTTGACTTCATGAACGGTTTTCATGATGCCGCCAACTCGATTGCGCTCATGGTTTCGACACGTTTACTCACGCCACAGGCGGCGGTCATCTGGGCCGCTTTTTTCAACTTTGTCGCGTTTATGTTTTTTGGCTTGCATGTCGCTGACACGGTAGGCAAAGGTATTATTGACCCAAACATCGTCAACAACACCGTGGTTTTTGGTGCTTTGTTTGGCGCCATCGCTTGGAACGTGATCACGTGGTGGTTTGGCATCCCCTCCTCTTCCTCGCATGCGCTTATTGGCGGTTTGATTGGGGCGGGCATGGCGCACTCCGGCACCAAAGGCGTGATTCTGGGCAGCAAGCTGATCAGCACAGGGATTGCTATTATTTTGTCACCTCTGTTTGGCATGTTACTCGCCCTGTTACTCTCGATTAGCATCATGTGGCTGTTCCAAAAATCCTCGCCCTACAAAATCGAAAGCCGCTTTAATAAACTGCAATTCATTTCATCCTCATTATTCAGCTTGGGCCACGGTGCCAATGACGCACAAAAGACCATGGGGATCATCACTGTGTTGCTGTTTGCCAACGGCTATTTGCAGGGCGATTTCCATGTGCCCTTCTGGGTGGTAATTGCTTGCCAACTGGCGATGGGCCTCGGCACCCTGTTTGGCGGCTGGCGGATTGTACGCACCATGGGCATGGGGATCACTAAAATTCGACCTACCGGCGGGTTTGCCGCGCAAACCTCCGGCTCGATTGCTTTGTTTCTAGCCACCAGCTTAGGCATCCCGGTCTCGACTACGCACACCATTACCGGCGCCATTGTCGGTGTTGGGTTGTCGCGTCGCATGACGGCCGTGCGCTGGGGACTGGCTTCACGGATTGTATGGGCTTGGGTGCTGACCATCCCTTGTGCAGCGCTCATGGCTGCCATTGCCTATCACATTGGTGAAAGCTTGCTGTAAGTAAAATCAGGCGCAGACTGCGCCTTTTTTGTTTTTTGTCACATTTCTGTCATATTAAGTTTTTATGATTTCGTCCATCACAACTGATTATAACAATCACAGGAGTCTCTAGATGAAAACCCGTTTGTTCCGCAGCACGTTAATGGCCGCCCTGATTGCGCAAGCATTCAGCTTTTCACACACAGCAGCCGCTGCGGACAAAATCATCAAGATTGATGGCTCTAGCACCGTTTACCCAATCACTGAGGCTGTGGCTGAAGAGTTTCAACGTTCCAAAGGGGTAAAAGTCACCGTTGGTGAATCGGGTACTGGCGGCGGCTTCAAAAAGTTTTGCCGTGGCGAAACCGATATTTCAGACGCTTCGCGCCCGATTTCACAAAAAGAAATGGATGCCTGCAAAGAAGGTGGCGTGCAATTCATAGAATTGCCGATCGCTTACGATGCGTTAACCGTGGTCGTCAACAGCAAAAACGACTGGGTAAAACAAATCACCGTTGCAGAATTGAAAAAAATCTGGGAACCAGGTTCTAAGGTAAAAAATTGGAAAGAGGTCAATGCCACTTACCCAGACAAAGCAATCAATTTATATGGCCCTGGCACTGCCTCAGGTACCTTTGACTACTTTACCGAAGCTATCAATGGCAAAGCAAAATCCAGCAGAACTGATTACACACCCTCTGAGGATGATAATGTACTTGTTCAAGGTGCCGCCGGTAACGTGGGTGGAATGGCATACTTCGGGTTAGCTTATTACCTTGAAAATACAGACAAATTAAGAGCGGTGCCAGTAGTCAGCAAAGAAGGTGGTAAAGGTGTCTTGCCATCTGAAGCTACTGTGATGGACGGAACGTATCAACCGTTGTCTCGTCCGATCTTCATATACGTGAACGCAACTTCAGCCGCATTCAAACCAGAAGTTAAAGCTTTCGTAAATTATTACCTTGAAAACGCACCAGAACTGGTGAAAGAAGTGAAATATGTACCGCTTCCAAAAGCCGACTATGCAGCGGTAAAAGAACATTTCAAGGCGATGAAACCGGGCACAGGCTTCAATGGTACCTCAGAGGTAGGCGTGAAGATTACCGACTTGTTATCCCGCATCAAGTAATGTTAAAAAAAGGGGCAGAAATGCCCCTTTTTTAGTGATGCCTCGGCCTGAACGACGGATTATCCGCTAAAATTCCCCACTGGCAGATCAATACACTTGATCATCATTAAAAGTTCAATATTATGGCGACTCAAGCAATGCAGCTACCCACGCAAATGACCATTAGCCCCAGACTGGCGAAAAACATTCGTCGCAATGTCAAAGAACGGATCATTGAATTAATTCTGATGATGGCAGCACTGGTGGCCGTCGCGACCACATTTGCCATCGTCGGTGTATTGCTTTTTGAGTCATTGAGTTTCTTCAAAACCGTATCGGTGATCGATTTTTTCACTGACACCCAATGGACACCGCTGTTTGAAGATGCGCACTACGGCATCATGCCATTGGTTTCAGGCACCTTAACCACCTCTGCCATTGCGCTGGCAGTGGCTGTGCCGATTGGTACTATTTCAGCCATTTTTCTCTCAGAATTTGCCACCCACAAAACCCGTGAAATCGTCAAGCCTATCTTAGAACTGTTGGTGGGTGTGCCCACGGTGGTCTTTGGTTACTTTGCACTGTTTTTTGTCACCCCAATGCTCCAGCTTGTCTACCCGGAATTACCTAGCTTTAACATGCTAGGTGCAGGTATTGTGATGGGCGTAATGATTATTCCTTACATTGCCTCTTTATCTGAAGATGCCATGCGCGCAGTGCCGATGAGCATGCGCGAGGGCTCTTACGCCATGGGTGCAACTCGCTTTCAAACCGCCATTAAAGTAGTTGCTCCAGCGGCCATCTCCGGTATTGTGGCCGCCTACATCCTAGCCATTTCACGTGCAGTGGGTGAAACCATGGTCGTTGCCATTGCGGCAGGGCAGCAACCGAACTTGACCTTTAACCCTGCCGATGGTGCCGCCACCATCACGGCCTATATTGTGCAAGTGGCGATGGGTGATTTGCCGCACGGCAGCATTGGTTATCAAAGCATTTTTGCGGCTGGCCTAGTGTTGATGGCGATGACCTTGTCGTTCAATATCTTCGGCCACTGGATACGCAAAAAATACCGCGAAACCTACTAACCGTTTGTCTTTTGACTGACACATAACCACCATACAATGCACTAGCCAGTTCACTGGCCTAAGCGGAAATAACACACCATGGAACATAAAGCCTCTGTCCTCGAAAATCTGGCCGACGTCCGCGCCATGATCAAGCGCCACAAGCGCAATGACACCCTATTTGCAGCCATAGGTCTGATTTGCCTGATGCTGGGTTTAATAACGCTGATGCTGTTATTCTGGCAATTAATTGCTGATGGTCATCCAAAATTCACTCTCGACTTTTTGACCGAATTTCCGTCCCGTCGTGCTGCGCGTGCGGGTCTGTTGTCGGCGTGGGTAGGTTCTGTATTAGTGATGAGTGTCACCTTTCTGACCGCGGTGCCAGTGGGCGTCGCAGCTGGCCTTTACCTTGAAGAATATGCGCCAAAAAACTGGTTTACTGACCTGATTGAAATCAATGTGTCGAACCTGGCGGGGGTGCCTTCCATCATTTACGGTTTGCTGGCCCTAGGCTTGTTCGTCTATATGCTGGATTTTGGCCAGAGCATCTTAACCGCCGGCCTAACCTTAGGTCTGCTAATTCTACCGATTGTGATCGTCTCTACCCGCGAGGCGATCCGTGCGATCCCGGTGTCGATCCGCGAAGCCGCTTACGGCGTAGGTGCCACTAAATGGCAAGTGGTGTACGACCATGTGTTCAAGTATTCTTATGGCGGTATTTTGACTGGCATTATTATCGGCATGGCCCGCGCACTGGGTGAAACAGCGCCTATTATCACCATTGGCGCCCTCACCTTTATCGCATTTTTGCCGCCAAGCCCAATCACCACTGAACCACCTTTTTTCAATTTTGAATGGCTATCATCTGGCTTTACTGTGATGCCTATTCAGATGTTTAACTGGTTGTCTCGCCCTGACCATGCGTTTCATGTCAATGCAGCTGCCACTGGTGCACTGATTATCGTTGTCACGTTGTTGATGAATGGGACAGCGATCTGGTTACGTTACAAAATCCGTAAAAATATTAAATGGTAATGCCACACAAGATTTAGGAAACTCCATGGCCACTGTTACAACTGCAATAAAAGCCGAAGCACGCGATTTAAACTTTTTTTATAGCAACGGCGCCCGCGCACTAAAAGGCATCACAATGCCTTTGTATGAAAATAAAATCACGGCATTGATCGGCCCATCCGGTTGCGGAAAATCTACCTTTCTGCGCTGTTTTAACCGCATGCACGATTTATACCCAGGCAATAAATATCAGGGTGAAATTGTCATGCATCCGGACAACACTAATGTGCTGGATAGCGGTGTGGACCCGATTGAAGTGCGTATGCGCATCAGCATGGTGTTTCAAAAACCAAATCCGTTCCCGAAATCGATTTATGAGAACGTGGCTTATGGTCTGCGGGTGCGTGGCGAAAATAACAAACGCATCATGGATGATAAGGTTGAAGAAGCGCTCAAAGGGGCTGCGCTGTGGAACGAAGTCAAAGACCGGTTGCATGACTTAGCTTTTAACTTATCTGGCGGCCAGCAACAACGTTTGTGCATTGCCCGCGCATTGGCGACCGACCCAGAAATTATGTTATTTGACGAACCCACCTCTGCCCTCGATCCAATTGCGACCGCAAACATTGAAGAATTGATGGTGGAGCTTCGCAGCAAGCTGACGATTCTGGTCGTGACGCACAACATGCAACAAGCGGCACGCGTATCTGATTACACCGCCTACATGTATCTGGGTGAGCTGATCGAATACGATGACACAGATAAAATCTTTACCAATCCGGGACGTAAAGAAACCGAGGACTACATTACCGGTAAATTTGGTTAATGTATTCTGTCTAACAAAAAACGCCACAAATTGTGGCGTTTTTTGTTGGCGAAAGGCAAGTGGTGCTTATGCGCGACGAATCCCTGCCTCTAACGCAAAGAACTGCGGATTTAACCCGGCCAGTGGCGCCTTGAGCTTCTCAAGTTCATCCGCTGGGGCATGTACCTCTAGCCGCACCAATGTCGCCAGCTTGAGTGCCTCACCAAGGGGCTCAGCCACATTGTCTAAGTGCGCGAGTACGGCTTCTGCATTGATATACCCTTCGCGGCAATGCGCCGTATTACCACTATACGAAAACGCGTAGTGCAAACATCCCGCTTCTTGACGGGTTTTTTCTAAAAAAAGCGGACCCAGTGCTTTAAAAGCAGATAGATTCGCAACGGGCACCTCAAAATAAGGGACCAGCGTACAGCAGGTGTCTGGGTTAAACATGATGTATTTCTCCTGATTAAAAACGCTTGCGTCACACAAGTTTGACGCTATGTTGGCGCGCTGGGGCGCGCAGGTCAAGCCCGTTCGCAACGAAATCAGGATTTTAATGCGTGAATATTTTTACGCGATGGCGGAAGCCGCGACTGGCATTTGCGTCATGATCAAGCGCTCATAGCAGGCCACCAATTTGTTGGCTTGCGCGTCACTGGACCAAACTTGCGCAACATAGCGTTTGCCCTGCATGCCGATACGCTCACGCAACTGGTGATCTATCAGCAGCGTTTGCACTTGTTCTGCAAAGTGTAACTCATCATCTTGTGCAATCAGTGCACCCTGCTCTTGACGCAAAATAGAGGCCGTCCCCAGCTCGGCAATCGCAACCACCGGCGTCGATTGCGCCATGGCCTCGAGTAGAACCAATCCTTGCGTTTCACTCTTAGAAGCAAACACAAAAATATCGGCAGCCTGATAGGCGGCGTTCAAACCCACGGCACGATCGAGATAACCGAGGAACATCACGTGTGACTGTAAGCCTTTATCACGTGCCATTTTCTTCAGCATTGCCTCAGCGGGGCCTTCGCCGGTGATGACCAGCAACACCTCAGGATGGTCCTGAATCACCAGCGACAGCATTTCTAACAAAAATTGTATGTTTTTCTCATAGGCGACCCGTCCGACAAACATCAACAATGGCCGTTGCGCGGGAATGCCGTAGGTCTGTCTAAATGCAGCACCATCCCCTGGGACAAAACGCGAAGCATCCAACCCAGTGGGAATCACCGTAATCGGCGTAGTCACGCCATATTGTTGCAATACCGCACGCATTTGTGCCGAAGGAGAAACCACGGTGTCCACTTGCTCGCATTGCTTGCGCGAGACAGCACGCGCAATCTTCACCGCCCATTTGCGGGGCACCCAAGGCAAATAATGATGCATGTAGTCTTCAAAAAAGGTGTGGTAGGTTTCCACGACCGGCACTTGCAAGCGTTTACCAATTTTGAGTCCCGCATAGTGTGCAACAAACGGGGTATGAATATGCACCAAGTCGTAGTCGCCGGGATGCAGACTATCAATGTAGGTCTGCAAGGCAGACCATTTCATCAAGTAGTCTTCCGGATCAAATACAATCTTGCGCGCATCAATGCGGGTGATCCAAGACGCGTCGGATATGCCAGGCTGCGATGGATATTGGGGGGCGATCAAATGCACCACGTGTCCCTGATCGCGCAAACTCTCAGCGAACGTGCGAATACTGGTCGACACCCCATTCACGCGTGGGAAATAGACATCTGAAATCATCAATATTTTCATGCAGGATTCCGAACGAAACAATTTGCAATAGCTTAACCAGCCATCATGATGCTTTTATGACGAAAATAGCTTTCATATCAACGTCATACAGATTTCATGCGACTGTCATTTAGCAAGCGCAAAGTGCGCCCATGTCAAGACCATCTATGTTTGCTCTAATGCTGTTATTGTTGGCGTTACCGAGTCACGCCCATGCCTGGGGTTTGTATTCCCATGTGGCCTACACGCACCAATGGTTGCAAGCGTTGCCTCTATTGCCCTTACCTTGGCTGGGGGTCATGCGCCGCTATCCCACGCTGGTACTGGCGGGCGCCTGTCTGCCAGACTTAGCGGTGGTGTCTCGCACGTTCAATCATAGCCATGGCTGGGGCATCGGGCAGCAATTACTGCACACCCACAACGAGCGGCAGCTGGCCCTAGGCATTGGCTACAATGTCCATTTATTGACTGACGTTGTTGCGCATCAGCATTTTGTGCCGACTTTTGAGGCCAAATGGCAGCACCATAGCCTATTGACCCACGCCGCTGCTGAGTGGGCTATGGATGCGTACTTGCACACCCCCACGCTACCCGCCCCCAGCAAACTTTTGCGCATCCACCGTAAAACCATCGTAGACACCCTATCGCAGGCGTTGTCGTGTGACAGGCACACCGTCAACAAAGCGGTGTCTCGTTTGGCCAATGCCGACCAAGCGCTACGTCTGTCACATATCCCGCAGTATCTATTGCATCGTTACCGCAAACTAGATAACGAGTTTGAGCACAAGCTCGCCTATTATCGAGACCAAGTCACCCTGGCATTACACGACTTACCCACATTACTCAATGGTCAGTTTCCGTCTTTGCATGCTGAGCACATTAACCTCGGCATGGAGCAGCTCGATGACTGGCGCCAAAAATGTTTGCAAGATGCGCGACTACGCCCGACCCGCGCCATTCGCGCGTTTGAGCATTACCATCATCAATGGTCGAACCAACCTGATTGCTAGCAAATTCGTCACTGATCTTGAATCTCTGTGACATCGTCGCCATCTAACAAATTGTTTAGACGTCTGTCCGAAAAGATACCCGCATGCCGTTAATCCGATTCCTGATGCTCACGACCACGCTGGTTGGGTTATTACATTATTACATTGGCGTGCGTTTGCTTAGTCATTTGCCGTGGCCGACGTCGGTCATAGTACTTGGCTGGGCGTTTATCATCATTTCCGCCCTTTTGCAGCCGACTGCCCTGTTAGCCAGGCGTTTAACTCAGCCGCGCTTGCGTGATGCGGTAACTTGGGTGGCGATGACGGTGATGGGGCTCTTTTCATCGTTACTTGTATTGACGCTGTTACGGGATGTCGTATTACTGGTCATGGGCGGTTTACAAAGATTGCAATGGCTCCAGATCGACTTGCCCCTATTTGAGAAGCAATCCGCGTTACTGACGGTGTGTGGCGCTGGGGTGATGAGTGTCATCGGGTTTTTTAATGCCCGCAAGCTGGCTAGGGTCGTCAATGTCACGGTGCCGCTGAGTCGTCTGCCAGTCAGCTTGCAAGGGTTTCGCATTGTGCAAATCAGTGATATTCATGTGGGCCCGACCATCAAGCAGGGCTATCTTGCCCGCATCGTTGATCAGGTCAATGCCTTAGAGGCGGATCTGATTGCGATTACTGGCGATTTAGTGGATGGGCGCGTGCATGAACTGTCATCGCATACACAACCACTGTCTGCATTAACTTCCCGTCATGGCAGTTTTTTTGTCACCGGCAACCATGAATATTATGCGGGTGCGCTGGCATGGATTCATGAAATAGAACGTTTAGGAATCAAAGTATTACTCAATGAGCACGTAGCGCTATCGCATGAGGGGGCAACGCTTGTGTTGGCTGGGGTGACAGATTTCACTGCAGGGCAGTTTTATGATGACCATCACAGCGACCCACAGGCGGCAATTACTGGCGCCCCTGCACATGCGCCCAAAATTTTATTAGCCCATCAGCCCCGCAGTGCCGAAGCAGCCGAAGCGGCCGGCTTTGATCTACAGCTTTCTGGCCATACCCATGGCGGTCAATTTTGGCCTTGGAAATACTTTGTGCCGTTACAACAACCCTATGTCGCGGGCCTGCATCGCTTGCAGGACTTATGGGTATACGTCAGCCGCGGAACCGGATATTGGGGGCCACCCACCCGATTTGGTGCACCGTCTGAAATCACCTGCTTAACGTTGGTGGCTGCTGAATAGGCCCTTAAACCGACGCTTGCAGTGATTGACGCCGAAAGCGCACATCTGGCCAATAGGTAGCCAATACCAAGCACAGCGCCAGCAACAGGTAGATCGTCCGCAGTGGATAATCGGTGACAAAACTTGCGGTGGGGGGCTGATTGGCTAAGGTCTGATAAAAAGCCGCCTGATCAGCGCCTTTCAAATAGTGGCCTTTAAACTCCTCAGCGAGGGATTTTAAGTAATCCTCCTCCAACTGCGATAGCATGCGGTCATACTCCGCATAAGCCACCGGCGGATCTGGCTCGTCCTGGCTCGGGTCAGCATACGTTACGCCCACCGCTCCTGCATTATTATTGTCGCTCACCGGCCAATCACCAACCCGTTTATTCGACGCGTTGTAGCGCGGAATCGCCACTTTTTCAGCGCCACCGACCCCAATAAAAGTGAAAAATGGGCCCATTTGTACGCCACTTAAATCTTGCTTAATGGTCACATTCACCCGCGGCGCCTCATCGCCATCGGTAAAAAACAGCATTTGCGCGGGCTGATCAAGCGCGTCATAGACATGGTTCGCCGCGTGCACAGCAAAACTCAGGCGGCTATTGCCTTTCCAGGCCATGCGCCACTCTAGGTGGTCGATACCATCACTAATCACATCTAAGTTTTTGCATACCTCGAGGGGCGTTTGCAACATCGCGATATTGTCAGACGCAAAAATCCCCAAACTAAAGTAGGTCCCACAGGGCGAGCGATGCACCAATTGCTTCATCAAATGCTGGCTATAAGCCAAACGGCTGACCGTCTGCTGGCCGAGCACGGCATCCTCGGCATTCATGCTTTGCGAGACATCCGCAATCAGTAGATAGTGCTGAACTTGCTGGCGCAGCTGAATCTCAGGTTTGTACAATGCCAGCAGCAACAAGCACAACGCCAACGCATACAACACCGGCTCGCTATGTTGTTTTAACCATGTCATCCACCGCATTATGGCAATCCAATCGGCAAGTTACTCAGTTCCATGTGCGACTGGTCCTTGCTCGCGCCCTGCATACCGCGCGCCATCACAGAGTGCAACAATGCCAGGTTAAATTTAGCGGCCTGATCGTGCGGGTCTTGGCGCAGAGATTGCTCATAAGCAATCTTGGCCTGCGTAAATGCATAGCGCGCTTCATCCTGAAACGTGCCATCTTCATTGATGGTGCGCACGAGGCCTGACAAAAACAAATTGTTACCAATATTAAAATGGATATGGGGCACATCTATCGCGTCGGGTGCGCGTTCTAACGCTTGACCATAAGTTTGCACAGCATGTTTATAATCGCCATGCAAACCTTGGTCATACGCCGCACTGAATCGTTGCAAAGCTGGCGAGCCCCCTTGCTTAATCACCACCCCCGCTCGAATTTGCTGATTCAGCGCTTGGCGCTGGTGCCATTGCCAGCCAAAATACGCCATCCCCAAGGCACCCAACAGGGTGACGCCCGCCCATAATCGATTGGCATTTTTTCGATACATCGTCATCAGTACACCTTCATGTGTTTAATCAATAGCAAGGCCAGCCCCAGTAACAAAGCGCCCACCATGAGGTCTTTTGCATAGTCATGGCCCGGAATCATGATGTCGTACTGAATGACGTTTTTTTCCTTGGCATCAATTTCACGTAAAGCCGATTCTAGTGCTGTCGCATTGTCTGCCTCAAACGCTTTATATTTCACTTGCAGGGATTGGAAAAAACGGTCAAGCGCGATCGCTTCTGGCAAATGGTCATCATCGTAGGTCTGTTGACTGAAAATACTGATGTCGTCTGGTTCACGTAGCACAATCCAGTATAAGTTGAGTTTTTTACCCACCAGTTGTTTGCGAATCTGATACTTCACGCGTGGGCTCAACTTACCTGCCCCATCCGAAAGCAATACAATCGCGCGAGAGCCCGTGCTGGCGATGTTCTCAAACAGGGTAACGGCATTGGTGATGCCGGCACCAATATTGGTTTGATTGAGGGCTGGCCCAGTGGCTGCTTGAATGGCCGCGTGGATGCCCTCACGGTTGGTGGTGATTTTCATGCCATACAAGGCAGAATTGGTAAACCCAACCACGCCCATCATGTCGTCAGGGCGTGAATCAATAAATGCCGTAATCAGACGCCTCGCCGCTGCAGATTTAATTTCTGCCGCATGTCCTCCAGTCGCCTGTCCAGCAAACGGATGGTCCATACTCACACTGCGGTCAATCACGAAGACACTTTGTGCGCCCTTACCAATTTTCTGCTCTTGATGACTGTCCCCCTGCGGTCCGGCCAACGCCAGCACCAGCAGAAGCAATAACAGGCTGGTCGCAGCTTTCACCGCGGTATGCATGCGGTCTGAAAACGTATCCGAAGGCACCATCTCTAACCAAGAGTAAGCTTGTGCATGACGGCTTTGCAGCCAAAATGGAATTAGGACTAGCGGCAATAACAGCAAAAACCAAGGCTGTAACCAATGCATCACAGCCTCCGCTCACAAGCGCGCAGTTGCCGGGTGAGGGTTTTACACTGCTGCAAATAGTCGTGAATGGCAGGCAACGGCCCGCCATATAACACGGCATTTGCCTGCACAAAAAACTGCTGTATGTCGGCCGTCAGCGCTTTGAAAGCGGGCTGTTGCTGCACAAACGTCGACACTTGCTGACCCAGCATCTGCTGGCCAAAATGCTGATTAAACGCATGTTGTATCAACAAAGTGGCTTGCTTTTGGCCTTCAGGCGTCTCTGGTAACCGCTTGAGCCGACGATAGGCCTGCGCAAAGTGGCCGTTCATCCTTGGTAGCCAAGCCCAATCTGCATTGCGGTAGAGTAATAATATGCCGCCTAACAGGGCGAAAAACCCACTCAAGGCAAATCCCAACTGACTCGTTTGCACGGCGAGTAAGCTCGGGCGATATTGTGCAATCACGCTAGATTTAACGGCTTGCAAGCGGTCGGGCAACTGTGACATCAGCCAAAAACGCCAAGCAGGCAGTGCAATTTGTGCGCCACTACTAAACAATATCTGCTCTGCCGGCAACTGCAATTGCAGCGGACGACCTGGACTCGCAAATACCTGATAATCAAACACCAAATGGTAGATTTTTTGATCTTGTTGCACTTCGCTGTGCACGCTGAGTTGTCGCAATTCAATCCCCTGACGTTGCAAGCCTTTCAATGGCAGACGACTCTCATCCAGTGCATCGCTGGCATGCACAGACACCTTGATTGACCGTTGCAAGACATCCCCCAGCTGAACCCCCGCATACAACGCAGGATTATGGATATTGATCACGCGTACTGTCGGCGCTTGCGTCGATGCCGGCGTCTGCGCCCACACCGGCATTGCCACCATAAAAACTGCTAACCAGCCGATAAAATTCAGTTTCATCACCGTACTCTAATGAATAAGTTGTTCAAAATAATCTGATAGCAAGGACGCTTGAAATGGCCCCGTGACATACAGCGGGCGAATTTCAAAGGTCGCAAACAGTTGGTCTAGTGCTTGTTTTCGCTGTGCAAATTGCTCGGCAAACTGCGCGCGTATAGCTTGACGAAAAAAAATGGTTTTTTGCTGACCCGTTTCAGGGTCTTGCATGTTGCCAAAGCCAAATCGCGGTAAACGCTGATATTCGTGCGGATCCCACAATACAATGGGAATCACTTGATGGTTAGACATGCCATTGAGGCCACGCTCAATCAGCGAGCGCGGCATATGAAAATCAGAGATCCAAAACACCAAGCCTTTTTGCTGACCTAACCAGCCGGTGGCCTCGATAATGCCTTCACTCGCTTGGTGATGATTATGAAAAGCAGCCAATTGTGCAATGGTGGCAAAAGACTGATGCGCATGATGGCTAGGGGCTTGTGTTAAGGCAGGAATCACCCGCTGGTCGTAACAGACCATCCCAAATAAATCGCTGTTTTCATGCGCAGAACAGGCGATGGAGGCCGCCACGCTTTGTACAGTCTCGCGTTTACTCACCTGCCCCACAAACTGCATTGAGCTGGACAAGTCACATACCGCATACAATGGGCTTGAGGCCTCTTGTTTAAATACCCGCACCTGCACCTGCTCATAAGGGTCACGCAAGGTTTGACGCAAATCCACGCGCCGCGCATCCGGATAATCCACCAATGACATATGCTTGCTGAACTCATCCCCTGGCCCGCGTTGCAATCCGAGATGCTCCCCGGTGTGAACGCTGGCTGAGCGCCATGGCACTTGGTAAAAAAATGACTGCACGTTGGTTGGAATCATGCTGCTTTGGCCCGTGCCGGCACGCTCACGCTGGCCAGAATCTGGTTGGTCAATTCGCGAGAAAGTTGTGTGCGACGACTCTCAAACATGGGATTCAACACCAGACGATGCGCGATAATTTCATGAAAAACAGCGTGTATGTCTTCTGGATATAAATGGTCACGCTGCATCAACCAAGCGTGTACCCGGGCCGCTTTCAGCAACATGCCCATGCCACGCGGGCTGGCGCCGCTGTGAATGAGGCGATTGACATCGACGCTATCGAGATGAATGCCAAAGGCGGCAGGCGATTGCGTGGCCTGCCATAAATCCAGCGCGTAATCCTCTAACACATCACTCGCCTGAATATGACGCTGCAACAGATCGGAAAATGCATTCAACTGGTCATAAGCGAGCACCCCGCCTTGCACTTGTTGGGTGAGGCGCTCGGCATGTTGAAACTTGACATCAAACATCAACGCTTTACGTAACGCCCTATCCTCAGGAATCTCAATGGGAATTTCCATCATAAAGCGGTCACGCGCCGCCGAGGGGATTTCAAAGGTTTCGTTTTTTTCGACCTGATTGCGATCCGCAAACACCAACATATGCGGTAAGCGATATTCCTGTTTGAAAGCACTGACATGGCGCTCGGCCATCACGCGCAACATCAGCGCATGTACTTGCGGCCGGGCCCGGTTAATCTCGTTAAAGAAAAATACTGACAGCTGCTCACCCGCACGCAGCAAAGGCCCCTCCTCAACTTTGGGTCGTCCATCCTCGCCGAGAAACGTATGGTAAATGAGATCATTTGGCATTAAATCCACCGTGCCTTCAATCCGCTCATAAGCGCCACCCAACCCTCGCGCAATCGATTGCAGCAAGGTGGTTTTACCTACCCCGACGCCGCCCTCTAACAACACATGACCGCGTGCGAAGATGGCGATATTGATCGCGCGGATGGCCTTATCTTGGCCAACCACGACTTTTTTCACTTCGTTTTCAAGCGTCAGCGCATGGTCGCGCCATTCTGCGAGTTGTGTGGCAATCGAAACTGATGTCATGATGATCCCTTGTTTACAAATTCAGCCAGCGCTATGATGGTTAAATCGCTTTTGGCGTGGAGGATGTTAACGACCAGTTGCATTTTGCGTGTGACCACGTTAATATGCAGACAGGTCTGTTCACTTCTTTCTAGTCTACTGCAGCCATTGAAAAAAAAGCAAGCGGATTTTTAAGGGGTTATGTTGAATTTATTCTCGATAGGCAATCAGAGCAGACAGCGATATGGGCGCAGGTGCAAGGCATATGCAACGCAGGGCTTGTGGATGCTGGGTTTAAAGCAATGGGCGAAACACGCCCCTTTTTACCAACTACAAGATGCATTGGTGGCATGGAACAAACAACGTTTGACGCAGCGTGGCGCAAATACAGCATTGAATGGGCAGGATATCGCAGCCATTCGCCAGCTGTTTGAGCAAGCGCAGCAACAATCGCCAGTGAAGCTTACGCCGACACTATTAGATCAATGGTTTTTCTTGGCAATCGGCGCCATACAGATACAGTCGCAAGCAGGCACTCACCGGGCTTGGCATTTATTTGACCAGTCAGTCCACGAGCAATTGTCGCGGCCCATGTTACCGCATGCATTGTCGCTGGGATTGCTCGCAAGCTTGTGTGTCGTGTGGATGGCCTTTACTCCGGTTAAACACCGGCAAGTAGCGTCCATGACCTCACCACTCGAGACCATTGAGCCCTCGACAAGCGGCACAGTAGATCCGGTTACGCTGAGTTTATTGAATTTAGCCTACCAAAAAATGCAAAATGGGAGTTGCCAACTGCCACAAGCGGCCATGCTGCCAGAAACACAACGTCAGGCCTTTATCTTATTTGTGACCGCAGGCAAAGTAGAGGTCGACCAAGTGGAGCCTTTGCGACAAGCCTTGGGGTATGTCAGTTGCCTGTATCCGCAAGAACTGATGCGACCACAAGGCCGTGATCGCAACCTAAAACAATAAATAAGGCTAAACAAGCGAAAGATCGGGAACCCTAATCACAGGGACAAAAGGATAAAAGAGATGAACATGCGAGAGAAAATACTGAATATTGCCAGCAGTCTGTTTGACAGCAGAGGCATACAAGCCTCTGGGGTCGACACCATCATCCTCGAAGCGGGAGTCGCTAAAGCGACACTGTATAAACACTTTCCAAGCAAAAATCAGCTGATTACCGCTTATCTGCGCGACAAGTCGGATAAATTTTATGCATGGTTGAATGCGCAGCTCAGTTCAAAAAAAGCGGAATCATTAGAACTACTGTTATTGCTGTGTGAGCTAATGGAGCAGTGGATCAGCCAGCCAGAGTTTCGCGGTCTGCCGTTTCATATTGCCGCGGTGGAGTTTCCAGAGGCCGAGCATCCCATCAACCAGTATTCTGTGGTGTTGTCAGCAGAGTTACAAGGGTATTTATGTCAGATTGCACGACATGCCGGCGCAAAAGACCCAGAGGCCCTCGGCCAGCAGCTGACTATCCTGTTTGAAGGTGCAGCCCTGGTTGAGCGCTTAACACCAAATACCGGTGCAGCGAACCGAGCTAAACTCGCCGCCATGACCCTAGTGCGTCACGCCATTTAATTCGGAGCGCATAGACCCCAGTGCAGAAAAAGCCACTCGCACCACTACACATTTAAGGATTGCGGTTGCAAGGATTGAGACACGAGTTGCGTCGCCATCTCAGCGACATGCATTAACGCAATCTGGGTTGCACCGCTGATCGCTTGTACCACCATTCCCTGATGCACCGTCATCACCAGCTTGGCAAGCACTACGGAATCTACAAGACTATTTTGTTGTGCCGACATTAAAGTACCTAGACGTTGCGCAAGTGTCTGCTCTAAGCCGTCACGGTATCCACCTAACAATGCTTTGACTTCACGGCTTTCATCACTGCAGGCCAATGCGCCATGCGTTACAAGGCAACCTGCCGGGTGTGACGGATCGGCTA
Organism: Methylophilus medardicus; assembly: GCF_006363955.1. GTDB lineage: Bacteria > Pseudomonadota > Gammaproteobacteria > Burkholderiales > Methylophilaceae > Methylophilus > Methylophilus medardensis. The sequence goes on along the minus strand of NZ_CP040948.1, from coordinate 878,649 downwards.
ACATGGTGGCCGCATTGGTCAGTATGGATTGAACAACGTCTAGCGCATTCGCCTGCGCCAGCGACGTCGCAAAGAAACTGGCAGGGCCCTGCACATAGCATTCGACAGCTTTCTTAAACAACGCCTCTTTACTGCCATATGCCGCATAGATACTGGCTTTGTTCATTTGCATGACCGACATCAACGTCGCCATGGAGGTGCCTTCATAGCCATACTGCCAAAACGCAACCATCGCCTGATGCAATGCGGTGTCATAATCAAACGCCGCCGGTCTACCCCGTTTTTTTGAGATTATTTCGATATTCATTATCAATCTGCCTACCTATATTTTTAATTATTATACCACTTGGTAAAAAATATGTTGACACCGCAATAACGATTCATTTAGTATTTGTTTACCGACTGGTATTTAATTAAAACACCCTCTCTTATTAGGAGTTCACATGAGTGCTTCACCACAACGTATTGCTTTGATTACAGGCGCAAACCGAGGCATCGGTTTCGAGACCGCCAAAAAATTAGGCGAACAAGGCATCAAAGTCATCATTGGCGCCAGAGACGCGCACAAAGGAGAGCAAGCTGTTAGCGAACTCAAGGCCTTAAACATTGATGCCGAGTATCTGCACTATGATGCTACGCTTACAAACTCACCACAAGCAGTGGCCTCTGCATTATCTGCCCGTTTTGGCCACCTGGATATCTTAGTCAACAATGCAGGTATTCTTGAAGAAGACTTGATCGGACAGAACAATAGTTTGACCATTGGTCAAGACATACTCAAAAGTACCTTTGAGGCAAATTTTTTTGCCGTGGTCGCCTTAACGCAGGCATTGATACCGTTATTGGAGCGTGCGCCTCACGGACGCATCGTTAATTTAACCAGTATTCTCGCCTCACAGACCTTACACAGCACCCCTAACTCCCCGATTGAAGCCGCAAAAGGACTCGCTTACAACGCCTCAAAAAGCGCATTGAATATGTTCACCATTCACTTGGCACACGCCTTAAAAGACACCGCTATCAAAGTCAATTCAGCGCACCCTGGCTGGGTCAAAACAGCGTTGGGCGGCCCGCACGCACCGATGGAGATCAGTGATAGCTGGAAAACATCCGTCCGACTGGCCACGTTAGATGCGCAGGGCCCCAGCGGCGGTTATTTTCACGAAGATCAGTCCTTACCATGGTAAATCCGCCTGATCAGCGAAGCGCCATGAAACACAGAGTGGTGTTTGCTGCGCTCATGTCACTGGTCACCGTGAACATTGTCAGCGTCACCATCCTGCTCGCGCATCGGGTACCCACATCACAGCTGTTTGAAAAATGGTTAAGTAGCGTCAGCATCGCTTGGCCGATTGTATTGATGAGCATCCTGTTATTCGCGCCCATCCTGCTCCGCTTGACCGCATGGATAGTTAAGCAGACGTCTTGAGCAAAAGCGCGCTATCTCGATAGTGCGCTTATTTTTCTTCTGTTTTATCCCAAAATAGACCTAGCTTGAATAAAAGGTGCGGCCTCTTGATATATTTCTATATTTATGGAAATATAGACAGATGAACCCATCTCAAGCTGTGATTATTTTAGCCGCCCTCGCCCAAGAAGCTAGGCTGGCTATTTTTAGATGTCTGGTACAAGCTGGCCAAGCAGGCCTCTCTGCCGGCAATATTTCGCAAGCGCTGCATATCCCTAATAGCACGCTCTCCTTTCACCTCAAGGAGCTGAGTCACGCGGGCTTAGTCAGCGCCAGACAAGAAAGTCGCTATATCTATTATTCCGCGAACTATCAAAGTATGAATGCACTGCTGACCTACCTGACTGAAAATTGTTGTGCCGGACAAACGAGCTGTTGCCCGCCACATCCCTGCAACCCAGCTCAAGAAAGTGAATGACATGTCCGCTGCTAAACAAATGGGTCAATTTGAACGCCACCTAAGTTGGTGGGTGATGGGATGCATCCTCATAGGCATATTGCTTGGAAAATCCGCCCCCACGTTTTTTCAATGGATTGGCGAATTAAAACTAGCGGCAGTCAACCTGCCGTTAGCCGTACTGATATGGTTAATGATAATTCCCATGCTGATTAAGGTCGATTTCAGCGCCATGCGTGAGGTATTTGGGCATGCCAAGGGGATTGCAGTGACATTGGTGATTAACTGGCTGGTAAAGCCATTTACCATGGCATTGTTAGCTTGGATATTTATTCGCCACCTGTTCTCGCCACTGCTACCTGCAGCGCAGATTGACAGCTACATTGCAGGGCTCATTTTACTTGCCGCGGCCCCTTGTACCGCTATGGTATTTGTCTGGAGTCATTTATGTGAAGGCGAGCCCAGATTCACCTTATCTCAAGTCGCACTCAATGACACCATCATGTTATTTGCTTTTGCGCCTATCGTCGCCTTGTTACTAGGGCTATCCAGCCTAAGTGTGCCATGGCAGACTTTATGGGTCTCAGTGCTATTGTATATCGTCGTACCGGTGATCATCAGCCAGTGTTTACGGCGTTGGCTTCTTGCACAAGGTGCGCAAGCGTTTGCCTCAGCACAAAAAACAATCCAACCGTTTTCGATGGCTGCCCTGCTACTCACCTTGATTTTATTGTTTGCGTTTCAAGGCGAGCAGGTGCTGAAACAGCCCATGATTATTGCTTTGCTTGCCGTACCCATTCTCATACAAGTGTATTTCAACGCGCTGCTCGCCTACTGGCTGAACAAACAAATCAAAGTTGCGCACTGCGTGGCCGGCCCCTCTGCCCTCATTGGTGCCTCAAACTTCTTTGAACTGGCCGTGGCGACTGCAATTGCATTATTTGGATTTAACTCAGGAGCCGCACTGGCAACCGTTGTTGGTGTATTGATTGAAGTGCCAGTCATGCTCACCATCGTCACACTGGTCAATCGTTCTAAACATTGGTATGAAAGCGAATAACATGCAAATTCTTTTCTTGTGTACGGGAAACTCCTGTCGCTCCATCATTGCAGAAGCCACCTTTAATCACTTGGCCCCTGCGCATATGCACGCGATGAGCGCGGGCAGTCAGCCAACGGGTGAAATCCACCCGAAATCCATTGCTCTATTACAAGCCAAAGGCATTTCAACCGAGGGTTATTACAGCAAATCTTGGGCAAATTTGCCGCAAACACCAGACATTGTGATTACTGTATGTAGTCATGCCGCAGGCGAAACCTGCCCAGCCTACTTAGGAAACGTCATGAGAGCGCACTGGGGCGTAGAGGATCCAGCAAAAGTCAGTGGAAGTGAAGAGGAGATTCAGGCGAGCTTTGAACAAGCGTATCGCGTGCTCAGCGCACGCATCGCAGCATTCTTAGCATTGGATCTCGCAGTGCTTAATGACCGCGTGGTCTTGCAAAGCAAGTTGCAAGCCATAGGTCAGATAATGTCTTAAGCGACGATAACGTTAAAACGGCTTGCGCGGTTCTAAATGACGGAAAATGATGCGGCCTTTGTCCATGTCGTAGGGCGACATCTCGATGGTGATTTTATCACCTGCCAGAATGCGGATTTTATGTTTACGCATTTTGCCGCCAGTGTAAGCGATCAATTCATGACCATTGTCCAGCTTCACGCGATAGCGCGCGTCCGGCAGGATCTCAGTCACTGCACCTTGCATTTCAATTAACTCTTCTTTTGCCATTGAGCATCCTTTAACAATAAAAAAAGCCCGGATATCCGGGCTTTTTCCGGTAGGCTGCTTGCGCAGCCCAGCGGACAAACTTTAATTATTCAATGATTTGAATATTTGCAGCTTGCTTGCCTTTAGGGCCAGTAGCCACTTCAAAGCTCACGCGTTGGTTTTCTTTCAAAGTTTTGAAACCAGCTGATTGAATTGCTGAGAAATGCGCAAACAAATCTTCACCGCCGTTGTCCGGAGTAATGAAGCCAAAACCTTTAGAATCGTTGAACCACTTAACTGAACCTGTCACCATAATAAATCCTTGGATAAATAATAAAAAAAGGGCGTATACCCATAAGTACGAGGATCAAGATGGCGAGAAGTAACGATAGAACCAAAAGATAGAACCGGAGAACAACAACACTACTTGAACTTCGTGAGGGTGAACTATGCACGCAATATTGAATATTAGCAACAAGTATTTGATGAAAAATGCACAATAATCAGCCTAAGACCGGGATATTAGTCAAAAAAATAGCCGATTAAGCAAAATGCACCTTGAATCACCACGTACTTGGCATCACTTCGACCAGATAATCCATAAAAGCACGCACCTTGTTAGTCATGGCGTGTCGATCGCGGTAACAAGCGTAAAAAGATAAAGGTAAGCCAACAGACGGTGTTTCTCCCTGCTCAAATAATGCAATGAGGGCGCCACTTTTGATGTCTTCACTGGCCACAAACGCAGCCAATCTTGCGATACCTGCCCCTTCTACCGCAAGCCGATGCAGCGAATCGATATCGTTACAAACAATGCTGGGGGTGAGCTCAGGCTCATAATAGATACCATCACGTTGAAACCCCCAGCTTAGCAATCGACCATCGACAGGCACACGAAACATCAGACAATCATGTTGTGACAATGCCTCTGGACTCACAGGCACCCCTTTTCTGTGCAGGTATGCGGGCGAAGCACAAAATAACACCGGCACAGTGGCAATCTTTCGCGCAATGAGGCCAGGTTCAAGTTGCTGATTAAAACGGATACTGATGTCTATATCCTCGCTGACATGATCAAGGCTATGATCAGACAGCACCAACTCTAACGATACTTTCGGGAACTGACGCGTAAATGTGGGGACGAGTGGCATTAACACATGCCGACCAAAAGCCACAGATGCGCCGATGCGCAAACGGCCTTGTGGTTGCCCTTGAAACTCAGTAATGACCGATTGCGCTCTGCTCAGCGCAGCCATCATCGGTTCTACCTCGCGGTAATACAGCGTACCACTTTCTGTCATGGCTAGCTTTCGCGTTGTTCTCACCAATAATCGCACGCCCAATGACTTTTCTAAGCGCTGAATATTCTGGCTAGCCGCCGCTGCAGTGATCCCTTGTAAACGGGCACCGGCTGCAATACTCCCAGCCTGAACCGCTTTAACGAAACTCTCAATACTCCTTAAGCTGTCCATTTTCTATCGACTCAATTGGCTTATTCGATAGTTTAACTTTATAGTCATTCAACATTCAAGTGTCTACTCCGTTAAGAATGATGGCGCTATAGTAGCCACATCAAAATAGAGGAGACAAAGATGAACATCCGTTATTATCAAGTGCGCAAACTGCCTAAACAGTTCACGCCTTATGTATTTGCGTTTTTAATGGCCGGGATCATGGCATTTTTAATGTCCATGGTGATTGTGGCAGCAAACACAGGCGTGCATTCAGGCTATTTGTGGCGTGTATTGCATGCTTATACTTTGGCGATGCCAATCGCGTTTATTTGTGTACTGATGGTAAGGCCGATTGTGATGTTTTTAGTCAGCCTGTTGGTTGATGGGCACTAAGCGCAAAGCAAGGAGAGCACAATCGCTTAAACGTGGGTAACATCCGCAGATCGGATCAAAATAGCGGTGTATAGATAGCCACTAGCAAATAGCCAATCGCCGCGCCGGCCAACACATCGCTCGGATAATGCAAGCCCAGCACGACACGCGAGATTCCTACCAACACAACAAACGGATATACCAATGGAAACAACTGCGGATAATGCTGCACAGCGACCATGCCAAACGCCACCGCATGCAAAGTGTGCCCTGAAGGAAAGCTAAAGTAATCGAGCGGTGTGCCACTTAACAGCACATCTTGACGTACTTGGAATGGTCTTGGACGACTGGTACGATGTTTCAGCCATTTATAAACCAGCGTGCCACTCAGCCCGACTGTGAGCATCTGCAAACACACATACCAACCGGCCGTGCCTTGCGTGAGGGCGATCATTAGCATCAGCAAATACCAGAACATGCCATCGCCCATCCGTGAGATGGCACGAAAGAAATGCCTAATCAGGCGATATTGCCCAGTATGGCTAACCTTCACGCATAGCCGGCTGTCCACTGACTGCACCCAACCGATGGTTTGTTGTAGTTTTTGCATCTGAAGCCCTTTCCGAGGTTAACCCCGACACTGCTCTTAGATGAAGCAGAGTTTGACTTTGATACTTGAAACTAGCGTGAAGGATTGATGAAATTAATGTGACGTGAGGTTATTTCCACAAAACGCGGTAAATGAAACCCGGAAAAGACAGCACAAGAAATACACACAGATTAATACTGTAAAATTCCCAGCCCTGCGGCCAAACCTGCCCCATGACTAAGCGCTCAACCAAAGAGGCAATCGCCAAGGTAATCAAATAACTGGGGACCAACACAGCGAAACGTTGCCACAATTGTCTGATGGTGCCAACCATACCCAGCCATTTATCTGAAACCCAGCCCAGGTTTGCCATAAAAAACATCAACAGCAGAAAAATCAGCTTCGCGGCCATGATGGTTACTGCAAACTAATTAACAAACTATGGCCACAAACACTGAGGAGCACCTCGGGGAATAACCCCAGCCCTAACAAGGCCAGCGAATGCACACTGAGAACAAACCGCATATCGATAGGGGCAGTGAGTGGTGTATTGTCCTCTGGCGCATCAAAATACATTTTACGAACAATATTAAGGTAATAAAACGCACCCACGGTAGCCATCAATACCGCTAATACCACCTGCCAAGTGAAGCCAGCCTGCCAGGCTGCCTGCAAAACGGTAAATTTGGCATAAAAACCAATGGTAGGCGGAATCCCAGCCATGCTGAACATAATGATCAGCATTAAAAATGCAAACCATGGATGACGCTGATTAAGGCCTTTTAGATCATCAATCTCTTCAGCTTCAAATCCCTGACGGCTGAGTAATAAAATAATTCCAAAGCCGGCAATCGACATGAGCACATAGGCGCTAATATAAAAAAAGCTTGAGGCGAAGCCATTTGCATTGGCGCTCATCATGCCAAACATGATAAAACCCACATGCGAAATGGTGGAATATGCCAGCATGCGTTTCAGATTGGTTTGTACAATCGCACTGAAGTTACCGATGATGATGGAAAGCACGGCCATTAATACCAGCATATCCTGCCAATCCAAGGCCAAGGGATGCAGCCCCTGCACCAGCAATCTTACAGTCATCGCATAGGCTGCCAGTTTCGGCACCGTACCAATGAGTAAAGTCATAGGCGTGGGCGCACCTTGATACACATCTGGCACCCACATTTGGAAAGGCACTGCGCCGAATTTAAAAGCAAGCCCTGCGACGACAAACACTAAGCCCAAGATCAACACCGGGCTTTTGGTTTGTTGGGCGATACCATTGGCAATATCACTCACATCGAGACTACCTGTCATGCCGTAGAGCATACTCATGCCATATAACAACATGCCAGAGGCCAGCGCACCGAGTACAAAATACTTCATTGCTGCTTCAGAGGCTCTCGGATTATCACGATCAAAAGCAACCAAAGAATATAAGCACAATGAAAGTAGCTCGAGGCCGATGTAAATGGTCAGCATATTGTGACCCGAAACCATGATCATCATTCCCAGCAGACCAAACAAGACCATGGCGTAAAACTCACCACGATATAACTGGCGATCCTGCAAATACTTGCGTGTGTAGACCAGAATCAGTGAAGTCCCCAGATACATCATCATCTTGATGACATCAGACAGTGTGTCGTCGATGAACATATGCGAAAAAGCAAAGCCGACCGCGGGGGTGTGCGTCTTAAAGGTAAAAAAGGCAGCCGCGAGTAAGGTGAACTGACTCAATCCGTAAATGATGAAGCGGTTTTGTGGCAGGATAAATAAATCCAGCAACAAAATAAACATGGCCATGCCCAACACCACCATCTCCGGCAACAGGGCGAGCAAATCGTATTGCATATTATCCATTTTCTAACATCCTGCCTTAATAGCCTGTGACCGGCAATTTTGAGATTGCCATATGTTTCAGGAATTCCGCGCTTGTGGCCTGCATGACCTCTGTCAGTGGCTGCGGATATACCCCGAAACCGATAACCAACACTGCCAGTATGGCGAGGATTAAAAATTCACGCTTATTGAGGTCACTGAGTTCCGCCACATGATGATTCGCCACGTCTCCAAAGAACACTCGTTTGGTCATCCACAACGTATAAGCTGCGCCGAAGATCAAGGTGGTGGCCGCAAAGAACGCCACCCAGAAGTTGAATTTGACCGCAGCCAATATCACCATAAATTCACCGACGAAACCTGATGTACCAGGTAATCCACTGTTGGCCATAGCAAACAGGACTGCGAAAGCTGCAAACACCGGCATTTTATTGACGACACCGCCGTAGGCAGAAATTTCGCGGCTATGCACGCGGTCGTACAATACTCCGACACTCAGAAACATCGCCGAAGAGATAAAGCCGTGCGAGATCATTTGTACCACAGCGCCCTCGAGCGCCAATTGGCTAAACATAAAAAAGCCCAAAGTGACAAAGCCCATGTGTGAGATGGATGAATAGGCAATCAGCTTTTTCATATCTTTTTGTACTAACGCCACCAGTGCAATGTAGACCACTGCGATCAGCGATAGGGTAATCATCGCGGTGGTAAAGTAATGCGCTGCATCGGGTGCGATTGGCATGGCAAAACGTAAGAAACTATAACCACCCAGCTTGAGCGCAATCGCCGCCAATACCACCGATCCGCCTGTTGGCGCTTCAACGTGTGCATCAGGTAACCACGTGTGTACCGGCCACATAGGGATCTTTACCGCAAAAGCCATAAAAAACGCGATGAAGATATAGATCTGAGCTTGCATGCTCAGCGGCAGTAGGTAGTAGTCCGCCAATTCAAAGCTGCCAGTTTGGTGATAGAGGTAAATAAATGCCACCAGCATCAACAGCGAACCTAGCAAGGTATACAAGAAAAATTTAATCGTCGCGTAAACGCGGTTTGGCCCGCCCCAAATACCGATAACCAAGAACATCGGAATCAGCATGGCCTCCCAAAACACGTAGTAGAGCAAGGCATCCAGCGCAGTAAATACGCCGATCATGATGCCGCTCATGATCAGAAAGGCCGCCATGTATTGCGCCACGTGCTTGGTAATCACTTCCCACCCAGCCAACACCACAATGACAGTGGTGAAACTCGTCAACAGCACCAGCGGCATCGAAAAACCATCAATACCTAAGTGATAGTGCATATTGAAGGCCGGTACCCAAGGTAATAACTCTTCAAACTGGAAAAATCCATCTTGTGTATCAAACAAGGTGTATAGCGGGAGTGTCACCAAAAAACTGACCAAACTGCCGGCTAAAGCCAACCATCGTGTCAACGTGGCCTTATGGTCACCTCCCAGCAACAATACCAGCACGCCGGAGATGACCGGTAGCCAGATGGCCAGACTTAACCAGGAAATACTTGTGAGGTCGGCTTGCATCATTAGTTTATTTTGATAAAGAAAGTCATAAGGAGGAATACGCCGATGATCATGGCGAAAGCGTAATGATAAATGAGTCCAGACTGCAGATTGCGGATTTTAGCGGCAATTTTGCCCATGGTATTGGCGGTGCCATTCACCATGGCGCCATCAATCAAGGTAATGTCACCGTATTTCCATAACCAGTTACCCAGAAAACGTGAACCGCCAGCAAAGAACTTTTCATTGAAAGTATCAAAACCGTATTTGTTCTCAAGAATATTGTAAATCACCATGCAACGAGTCTTGATCGCTGCTGGAATATCTGGCCGTTTCATATAGAAGAACCAAGACAGCAGGACGCCCGATGCAGCAAGGAAAAATGGCAAGCTGGTAAAACCATGGATGGCCATGCCAGCCGGGCTATGCATGAGCTCGTGGTAATGATGAGCAAGGTGGGACATTGCAGGGTGGGCCTGCGGATTCACAAAAATCACGTTTTTGAAGAAATCACCGTATAACATCGGCTCTAAAGCAAGGTAACCAATGACTAATGATGGGATCGCCAGCAACACCAACGGCAAGGTGACCACCCAGCCAGGTTCATGCGGATTGTCATTAGGACCGAGGCCATGATGAAGGTCGTGATCATGATTGTCTGCGTGCGCATCGTCATGCCCATTATCCGCGTGACCAGCATCTACATGGGTAGCATGCGCGTGGTCATCGTGTTTGGCCTGACGCCATTTTTCTTCACCATGAAACACCAGAAAATAGAGCCGGAAAGAATAAAACGCTGTCACGAATACACCCACAATAACCGCAAAGTAAGCAAAGCCACTACCAGGAATATGCGACAGCTCAACTGCCTCGATGATGCTGTCCTTGGAATAGAAGCCCGCAAAAAACGGCGTGCCTATCAATGCTAATGAGCCAATTAACGAAGTAATCCAGGTAATCGGCAAGTATTTTTTTAGATTGCCCATATTGCGAATGTCTTGATCATGGTGCATACCCATGATCACAGAGCCAGCACCTAGGAATAACAGGGCTTTAAAGAATGCATGCGTCATCAGGTGAAAAATAGCCACAGAATAGGCTGATGCACCCAGCGCCACGGTCATATAACCGAGTTGTGATAGGGTCGAGTAAGCCACCACACGCTTGATGTCGTTTTGAATAATACCTAAAAAGCCCATGAATAGTGCGGTAATCGCACCAATCACCATCACTGTGGATAAAGCAGTGGTCGATAACTCATACAGGGGTGACATGCGGGCCACCATGAAGATACCAGCTGTAACCATCGTTGCAGCGTGAATCAGGGCAGAAATAGGCGTTGGGCCTTCCATAGAATCCGGTAACCACACATGCAGTGGCACTTGCGCAGACTTACCCATTGCACCAATAAAAAGTAATAAGCAAGTGACGGTCATCAGTGACCACTGGCTATGCCCCCACAAGTTAATTTGCGTGGCGGCTAAACTTGGCGCGCGCTCGAACACGGTCGCGTAATCCAGACTGCCAAAGTAATAAAGAACCATGCCAATGCCAAGCAAGAAACCAAAGTCACCTACACGGTTGACCAAAAAAGCTTTCAAGTTGGCATAGATCGCCGTTGGTCGAGTAAACCAAAAACCAATCAATAAATAGGACACTAGGCCGACAGCCTCCCAGCCAAAGAACAACTGCATAAAGTTGTTGCTCATGACCAACATCAGCATGGAGAAAGTGAACAGGGAAATATAGCTAAAGAAACGCGCATAGCCAGGGTCTTCGGCCATATACCCAATGGTGTAAATGTGCACCATGAGTGAGACAAATGTCACCACTACCATCATCATGGCGCTGAGGTTATCGATCAAGAAACCCACTTCAAAGTGTATGTCACCCGAATCCAGCCAAGTGTAAACGGCCTCGTTTAGGGTAAAACCGTTAAGGGTCTGATTAAAGATATAGGTGGATAATGCAAATGCAGCACCCACACCCAGAATGGTGATGACGTGACCCGCCCAGCGCGGAAGCATATTTCTAAAAAGACCGACCAGCGCAGCTGCAAACAACGGCAGCAAGGGAATCAATATCAAGATTTGTTTTATTGTCATTCTACTTAACCTTTTAACTGATCCAAATCATCGACATTGATGGTGCGCAAATTGCGGAACAACACCACTAAAATCGCCAAACCGATCGCAGACTCAGCCGCTGCCACCGTTAGGATAAAAAATACAAAGACTTGGCCGGCAATATCGTTTAAATAATGTGAAAAGGCAATGAAATTGAGATTGACGGCTAACAACATCAATTCAATCGCCATCAGCAAAATAATGACGTTTTTACGGTTGAGAAAAATACCAATCACGCTAATTGCAAACATCAGCGCGCCTAAAATCAGGTAATGAGACAATCCGACCATGATTATTTTTTCTCCTCTGCCGACGGTGCCGGCGCTTCTACAACGGCAGGCATCGACACAATACGGATCCGGTCGCTGCGCTTTACTTTGACTTGGTCAGCCGGATTCATGGATTTGTTGTCCTTACGCTCACGCAAAGTCAGCACAATCGCTGCAATCATGGCCACCAACAAGACCACCGCTGCCAGCTCAAATGGCAGTAAATAGTCGGTGTAAAGCACTTTGCCCAAAGCGGCAGTGTTACTGTAATTAGCGGGTAATTCGACCGCCGCACTTGGGCGCAAATTTTTGTCTGCCAGCACCATGGTCATCTCAACCACCATCAATACACCGATGAAGCCAGCCATGGGTAAATATTCCCAGAAGCCTTCGCGTAACTTATCCAAATTAATATCTAGCATCATCACAACAAACAAGAACAACACCATCACTGCGCCGACGTAAACCAGAATTAAGGCAATGGCCAAAAACTCTGCTTCAAGCAACAGCCAAATGCCTGCTGCTGTAAAAAAAGCAAGTACAAGAAACAGCGCTGCATGCACCGGGTTGCGTGTTGTAATCACGCGGATGCCTGAAAACAGCAAAATCGCTGACAGCACATAAAAAACAATATCAGTAAATACCATGATTATCCTGTCTGCGCTTATCGATATACTTTGTCTTGTGCGCGGTCTTGTGCAATTTGAGCCTCGTACTTGTCGCCGACCTCTAATAGCATTTCTTTGGTATAGAGCAGGTCACCGCGCTGCTCACCGTGATAATCAAAAATACGCGTTTCAACAATGCTGTCTACCGGACAAGACTCTTCACAGAAACCACAGAAAATGCATTTCGTCAGATCGATATCGTAACGGGTGGTGCGACGCGTGCCATCATCGCGTTGGTCTGACTCAATCGTAATGGCCATCGCTGGACAAACGGCTTCACAGAGTTTGCAAGCAATACAGCGCTCTTCGCCATTCGGATAACGACGCAATGCGTGTAAACCGCGAAAACGGTTCGATTGCGGCGTACGCTCTTCGGGATACTGAATGGTAATTTTCTTGGCAAAGAAATAGCGTCCAGTCAGGGCCATGCCTTTCAGCATTTCCCACAACATCAAACTGCCTAATGTACTTTTAATCGCGTTCAACATGGTCAGGTTTCCAACATCCTTGTCTGTGCATGAGCGGTGAGCTCGGCTTAACTATTAATGGAACAAATAAGCCCATTGCGTTTGCATCATCGCGCCAACCACGACAATCCAGATCAGCGTGATGGGGATAAACACTTTCCAACCCAGACGCATGATCTGGTCGTAACGATAACGTGGGAAAGTCGCGCGGAACCACAAAAACAGGAACAACAGGAATGCGACTTTTGCCAACAGCCACAAAATGCTGTCTGGCAAGAATGGCACTGGAGATAACCAACCGCCAAGGAACATCAATGCCGCAAGCATGGAGACCAACATCATGTTGGCATATTCAGCTAAGAAGAACACGGCGAAGGCCATGCCTGAATATTCCACATGGAAACCAGCAACGATTTCGGACTCCCCTTCGGCAACGTCAAACGGTGCACGGTTGGTTTCTGCCACTGCACTGATGAAATACACGACAAATAAGGGAAACAACGGTAAGAAATACCAATGCCAGAAACCGCCCTCCTGACCCATGACAATATTGCCTAGGTTAAGAGAATTGGCACACATGAGCACGCCCACCAAGGTAAAGCCCATCGCAATTTCATATGAAACAATTTGTGCTGCTGAACGTAATGCGCCCAAAAATGCGTATTTGGAGTTCGACGCCCAACCCGCAATAATCACCCCATAAACCGCTACAGAAGTCATCGCGAGTATGTATAACAGGCCAGCATCGACATTTGCTAGCACCATCGTGGCATCAAACGGGACCACTGCCCAAGCGGCAAAAGCCGGCGCAATCGCCAACACAGGCCCAAGAAAAAATAGCGCTTTGTTTGAGGCTGTCGGCAGGATAATTTCTTTAAACAGCAACTTCAAACCATCAGCTAATGGTTGCAATAAGCCAGCCGGACCGACACGGTTAGGTCCGATACGTACCTGCATGTAGCCGATAACTTTGCGCTCAGCGTAAGTGAGATAAGCCACAGCAATCATCAACGGCAACACAATGGCCACGATTTTAATTAATGTCCAGACGACCAATTGCACGTCTGTCCAGTAAGAGCCAAAAAATTCAGCAAAGAATTGCATGTTATGCCATCTCGGTCAGTTGTTTTTCGTAAATTGCTATTTGATCGGGCGATGCTTTTTCAATCGTGATATCTCCCATGAGATCACCCAGGCTGGCGGTGAGCGGATGCGCTGCCGCCACGCGTACGCAGCCTTTGGCAACATGATTATCCACACGTACTTTTAACACGGCACTGCCTTTGTCTTGATGCGCGACGACGATGTCACCGTCGGTCAAGCCAAGCTCTACCAGTTGCTCCGCCCGCATCCGTGCCATCGGCCGCACATTGTATTTGGTTTTTTGCAGCGGCGCCGAACGTCTGACGATTGGATCAAACTCATACTGCGGCACTTCACCAATCCGCTGTAAGCCTTCTTTTTTAATATTTACTTGAATCTCTACTAACTCTTTCAAGTTGTTATTCAGGCTACGCCAAACCACTGCTGAGGGCTTCTCATGATTGAAGATCGCATTTTTGACTTCTTCTGAGCTGTTAAAATCGAAACCTGGCAGCCCTAAAGTGTTTGCCAACACGCGCAATACTTTCCAAGCCGGTCGCGCTTCACCTAACGGACGCGTCACTGCTTGAAAGCTTTGCACGCGCCCTTCCATACTCATAAACGTGCCTGAGGTTTCCGTAAAAGGAGCAATCGGTAGCAAAATGTCTGCATTATCGAGTGCTGAAGACTTGTAAGCGGTTAAAGCAATCACGCACTCTGCTTTGGCCATCGCCTCGCTGGCCAGCGCCGCATGCTGGCAATCCAACTCGGGCTCAATATTGAGTAACAAATAAGCCTTACGAGGCACTTCTATCATTGCTCTTGCATGCATGCCGGTCGCGGTTGGCATCACCCCCATCAGGTGCATGCCCGTACTATTGGCTGCAGGAGGCAAAATACCGCCTTTTGCACCGGTGATGCCACCAATGGCTTCAGCCATGCTGTACATCTCGGTAAAGCGAGGATCACTCAGCGCCATGTTGCCCAAGAAAATGCCCACTTTTGGCGCAATCAAAATTAGCTCTTCACTGATCCCGGCCAAACACTCGGCAATCTTCTGCGTGTTCGGACGTACTTTGATTTCTTCTAACAGCGTGTTTAACGCTGGTGGCAAGCACAAGGACAATTTTTGCAAGCCAGACATCGCTTTCAGGATCTGGCCCAATACATTCACCATGTCATTCGGCCGCACAATGACTTTATGTGCAATGTCCATCAAAGGATCGTTATCTAGCGGGCTGACGATGCATAACTCAGCCCCATTCGAGACGGCTTTACGAATGCGTTGTGCCAATAACGGGTGCTCGTTGCGCAGGTTAGAGCCAATCAGCAAGATACGATCAAGCTCTTCGATCTCTTGAATATTGCAACCCATCCAAGGGGTGCCAGTACGTTTACCATCTAAACGGAAATCTGTTTGGCGCAAACGGTAATCTACGTTGCCACAGCCTAATCCGTCCGCCAACTGTTTAATCAGATAGCCTTCTTCCATGGTGCTGTTCGGTGAGACCAGCACCCCTAAAGCATCACCACCGTGTTCCTTAGTAATATCTTTGAGCTGACCGGCTGCAAACTCCAGTGCGGTTTTCCAGTCGGTTTCTTGCCATTGACCGTTGTGCTTAATCATCGGCACCTTGAGGCGATCAGGGCTATTTAGGCCTTCATAAGAAAAACGGTCACGGTCTGACAACCAACATTCGTTAATCGACTCTTTTTCACGCGGCAAAACCCGCATGACTTTGTGATCTTTAACGTGCACTTCAATGTGTGAACCCAACCCATCATGCGCTGCAATCGACGGCCTGCGAACTAATTCCCAACTACGGGCAGAGTAACGGAATGGCTTGCTGGTTAGCGCGCCGACCGGGCATAAATCGATGATGTTACCGCTAAGCTCTGAGTTGACTGATTGGTCTACATAAGCCGTGATTTCGGCGTGCTCACCGCGGTTCACTAGGCCCAATTCTTGCATGCCGCCCACTTCTTTTAAGAAACGAACGCAGCGCGTACACTGAATACAACGCGTCATATCGGTGCTGACTAAGGGACCAATATTTTTATTGAATACTACCCGCTTCTCTTCAGTATAACGTGAGCCTGACGCACCATAGGCGACGGCAATATCTTGCAGATCACACTCGCCACCTTGGTCACAAATTGGGCAATCCAACGGGTGATTGATTAGTAGAAACTCCATCACGCTTTGCTGTGCTTCAACCGCTGACTTGCTGCGTGTATAGATCTTCATGCCATCAGCAACAGGCGTGGCGCAAGCCGGCAACGGCTTATTAAACTTTTCTACCTGCACCAAACACATACGGCAGTTCGCAGCCACCGACAATTTTTTGTGATAACAAAACCGCGGGATCGCAATGCCAGCCGCGTCCGCCGCATCAATAATGGTGCTGCCGTGTTCAACTTCTAGTGGTTTGCCGTCAATTTCGATGTTTAGCATGTGATTACCGTTAAGCTTGATAGCGTTTATTTACCATCGACCATGGACTTGCCATGCTGGATGTAATATTCAAATTCTGGGCGGAAGTGCTTGATAAAACTTAACACAGGCGTCGCAGCTGCATCACCGAGGGCACATATGGTGCGACCCGAAATGTTGTTGCTCAGATCTGTCAGCAGGTCGAGGTCTTCCATCTTGCCTTTGCCGTCGACTATGCGTTCTATGATGCGATATACCCAACCAGTGCCTTCGCGGCAAGGCGTACACTGGCCACAGCTCTCTTCATAAAAGAAATAACTCAAGCGTTTGAGCGTTTTGACCATGCAAGTCGTTTCATCCATCACAATCATCGAACCTGCGCCAAGGCTGGAGCCCGCTTTACTCAGGCCATCATAGTCCATGGTGGCGTTTTCAATCGCACTGGCAGGCATCACCGCGGTTGAAGGTCCACCTGGGATCACTGCCTTAAGCTTGCGACCTTTCCAGATACCGCCAGCCATCTCAAGGAGATCCTTGAAAGGCATGCCCATTTTGATTTCGTAGTTGCCGGGTTTTTCAACATGGCCAGACACCGAAAAAAGCTTGCTTCCGCCAGAGTTGGGGACGCCTAGATCGGCAAATGCTTGACCACCATGCTGCATGATCCATGGGATAGAGGCATAACTCTCAGTGTTGTTAACATTGGTTGGTTTGCCAAACACGCCATAACTGGCTGGGAACGGGGGCTTGAAGCGCGGCTGGCCTTTTTTACCTTCAATAGATTCAATCAAGGCTGTTTCTTCGCCGCAAATGTATGCGCCGTAGCCATGCACTGCGTGTAAATCAAAACTAAATGTAGAACCAAATAGATTTTCACCCAAATAACCGGCTGCACGCGCCTCAGCTAATGCGGTTTCAAATATTTCGTAATCTTGCCAGATTTCACCGTGAATATAGTTGTAGCCCACGCGCGCACCCAAAGTATATGCAGCGATGGCCATACCTTCGATCAACTGATGCGGGTTATAACGGATAATGTCGCGGTCTTTAAAGGTGCCTGGCTCGCCTTCATCGGTGTTGCAAACGAGATATTTGGTGCCATCGTAATAACGTGGCATAAAACTCCATTTGAGGCCGGTCGGGAAACCAGCACCACCACGACCGCGTAAATTAGAGACTTTGACTTGGCTAATAATGTCTGGCGCTTTGACTTTTTCGGCCACCAGACGTTTGAGTTGCGCATATCCACCCAATTTTTCATAGGTGGCTAAGGAGGCTGGATTCTCTTCAGTCAGGGTGCGCAGCGTGACCAAGGTCTGCCCCGCCAAGTCAGTTTTAATGACGGGTGGATGTTGTGTTTGGGCGTTTAAAATGTTTGCCATGGGTGGTTCCTTAAGCTTTGCTTAATTCGTTAATCAGGGCATCCACTTTTTCAGTGGTTAGAAATTCGTGCATCACGGCGTTGTTTACATGCAGCAAAGGCGCCCCGCCACAACACCCCATGCATTCGCCCTCTTTCAAACAAAACTTGCCATCGGGCGTCACTTCATTAAATCCAACCCCCAGCTTATGCTGCAAGTGTTCGACGATCTCGTCTGAGCCGCGCAGCATACACGAGATGTTGGTACAGATCGTGAGCTTATACTCACCGACCGGTTGTAAATCATACATATTGTAGAAACTCGCCACCTCAAGGGCAGCGATCTCAGGAATACGCAAATAATTCGCGACTTCGGAAATACTCTCTTTGGACAACCAACCACGTTCCATCTGAACAATCCGCAATGCCGACATCACGGCTGCTTGACGCTTGTCTTTGGGATACTTGGCCAGTTCGTATTCAATCTTTTCAATAGATTCTGCACTCAGCATGCTTATACCTTGTCTTTTCGATCTGTGCTTTCGCTTCGTTCCGCTTATCTGTCGATTTCGCCGAACACAATGTCTTGCGTACCAATAATGGCCACCAGGTCGGCAATCATGTGCCCGCGTGTCATTTCGTCTAGCGCGGCTAAATGAGGAAAGCCTGGCGCACGAATTTTCAGACGATATGGTTTATTGGCACCATCAGAAATCATATAGATACCAAATTCACCTTTGGGATGCTCTACCGCAGCGTAAGCCTCGCCTGCTGGCACGTGAAACCCTTCTGTGAATAACTTGAAGTGGTGAATCAAGTCTTCCATATTGGTTTTCATGCCTTCGCGGTTAGGCGGCGCAATTTTGTTATCGTCAGTAATCACTGGTCCGGGATTTTTACGTAGCCAATCGATACATTGCTTGATGATACGGTTGGATTGACGCATTTCTTCTACACGCACCAGATAGCGGTCGTAACAGTCGCCGTTAACACCAATAGGAATGTCAAAATCCATGCGATCGTACACTTCGTAAGGCTGTTTTTTACGTAGATCCCAAGCGATACCGGATCCCCGTAACATTGCGCCAGTCAGGCCCAGCGCCAATGCACGCTCAGGTGTGACGACTCCGATGCCGACGGTACGCTGCTTCCAAATGCGGTTATCGGTCAGGAGTGTTTCGTACTCATCAACGTAGGTGGGGAAGCGATTGGTAAAATCTTCAATAAAATCGAGCATGGAGCCCTGACGATTTTCATTGAGTTTTTTGATTTCATCTGCGCTGCGGAACTTGGTAGTTTCGTGCTGCGGCATATTTTCCGGGAGGTCGCGATACACGCCGCCAGGACGGTAATAGGCCGCATGCATACGAGCACCAGAAACCGCTTCATACACATCAAAGAGGTCTTCGCGTTCACGGAACGCATACAAAAATACCGTCATAGCGCCCACATCAAGCGCATGGGCACCCAACCACAGCAGGTGATTGAGAATACGCGTGATTTCATCAAACATCACGCGAATGTATTGCGCGCGCTCTGGCACAGCGATACCGAGCATTTTCTCGATGGCCATCACATAAGCATGCTCGTTCGCCATCATAGAGACGTAATCAAGCCTATCCATGTAAGGCACGCTTTGCAGATAGGTGCGATTTTCTGCGAGCTTTTCAGTGCCGCGATGCAGCAAACCAATGTGCGGGTCTGCGCGCTGAATCACTTCGCCGTCCAGCTCAAGCACCAATCGCAGAACACCGTGGGCCGCAGGGTGCTGCGGGCCAAAGTTCATGGTGTAGTTTTTAATTTCAGCCATGGTGTGCACCTTCATCACGAATCACGCGTGGCACATTATTGCGAAGCTCAACCGACACTGGTTGATAAATCACGCGCTGCTGCACCGGGTCATAACGCATTTCAACATTACCAATCATGGGGAAATCTTTACGGAAAGGATGACCAACAAAGCCGTAGTCAGTCAGTAAACGACGCAAATCAGGATGGTTTTTAAACATGATGCCGTAGAGATCAAACGCCTCACGCTCAAACCAGTTTGCCACTGGCCAGATATCGACCAACGTCGGAAATACTGGAAAATCGTCCTCAGCAGCAAAAGCACGAATACGCACGCGCTGATTTAAACTCACTGAGAGCAAATGCAATACCACAGCGTAGCGCTGACCTTCCCAGCGGCCATCGCCATGCTCGGAATAATCCACACCACACAAGTCAATTAATTGCTCAAATTGGAGCTCAGCATGCGTTTTTAGTCGCTCAGTGACGGCTAATAAATGCTTGACGTGCACCTCAACAGTGAGTTCGCCTAATGCTTGCTCCAGCTTGACCACACCGTCGCCCAAAGCCAATTTGAGCTGTGCGGACAAATGTTCGAGTTTTGCGGACATAGTTTAATTTCTTGGGCTTAAGTGTTCGTGATAGTGGACGAAAATCAAGTTCTAGCGATTGTATTAGTGCGCCTGATTTTCTTTTGTAACTGGATGATGCCGTAAAGCAAGGCTTCTGCTGTTGGCGGGCACCCAGGCACATAGACATCGACTGGCACAATTCGATCGCAGCCACGGACCACCGCGTAAGAATAATGATAATAACCACCGCCGTTGGCACAGCTTCCCATCGAGATCACCCAACGTGGCTCCGCCATTTGGTCATAAACCTTGCGCAACGCCGGGGCCATTTTATTGACTAAGGTACCGGCAACAATCATCACATCAGACTGCCGCGGACTCGGACGAAACACGATACCAAATCGGTCAAGGTCATAACGTGAGGCTCCGGCATGCATCATCTCTACCGCACAACAGGCAAGACCAAACGTCATCGGCCACAAAGAACCGGTGCGTGTGTAATTAATCACCGTGTCTAGCGTGGTAGTGACAAACCCTTTTTCTAATACGCCTTCAATGCTCATTTTGCATTAATCCCATTCAAGGGCGCCCTTCATCCATTCAAAGATGAAGCCGACCACCAACACAAACAAAAAGACCATCATCGCCCAAAAGCCAGCAGACCCAATGTCTTGGATGACGACCGCCCATGGAAAAAGAAACGCAATTTCGAGATCAAACAGAATAAATAGAATGGCGACTAGGTAGTAGCGCACATCGAACTTCATACGCGCATCTTCAAAAGCTTCGAAGCCGCACTCATAGGGAGAGTTTTTTTCCGCATCAGGTTTGTGCGGAGAGAGAATTTTACCTGCTATCAACGGCCCTAAGCCTACGCCCAGGCCGACCAGGATAAACATCAGAATTGGGAAATAGTTTTCTAACACTGAGCTGCCTTAATCGATCATGTTAACAAGTGATTTCAATGCACCCAACCCGCAGCACATCAAAAATACTCCCAAATAACCAATTCCCATCCAGCCACGTCGTTAAAACAACACTGGACTGGTGCCGTCGGCGAGACTCGAACTCGCACAACTTTCGTCACTACCCCCTCAAGATAGCGTGTCTACCAATTCCACCACGACGGCTTAAACTTAGTTAGGAATATCTTTGGGTGCATTTTCAACAGGTTTGACGGCTTGCGCTGCCTCACCTTTGGCTGGAGCCTGTTGTGTCAACGCAGACTTAACCACGCTGCCAGAACTCGCTTTGTGACTGGACAAAAATGCCAGCGTCAAGCTAGTTGCAAAAAACACTGTAATAAAAATTGATGTCAGCTTGCTGAGCAAGTTGGAGGAGCCGGATACACCGAACAAACTGCCAGATGCGCCACTTCCAAAAGCGGCACCCATGTCGGCGCCCTTGCCATGCTGTAATAAGACCAAGCCAATCACGGCAGCTGCTGCCAACACATGAATGACGAGAATAACATTTTCCATATTTCTTTAGTCCATTGATTAAATAACGATCAAGCTTTTGGCATTTTCGCTATCTAGATAACGCTGTTTTCAGGAACGGCCTGACATATTTTTATAAATTGCTCTGCATCTAGTGAGCAACGACCGACCAGCGCGCCGTCTATTTCCTTCTGATTTAATAATTGTACCGCATTTTGTGGGTTTACGCTGCCCCCGTAGAGGATTTTTAACGTGCTAGCAGCCGCACTATCGGCCGCTGCCACCGTGTCACGTATGAACTGATGCATCGCCACCGCTTGCTCAGCCGAGGCTGCCAAACCAGTCCCAATAGCCCAGATCGGCTCATACGACACAATCGACTCCGCAAAAGCACCAGCACCAAACAATCGTATGATCGTTTCAAGCTGCTTACCCACTACGCGGGTCATCACCCCAGCCTCACGCTCAAGCAACGTTTCTCCCACACACAAGATAGGGGTCAAGCCATGTCGCTTGGCCATCATAAATTTTTCGGCAATATTTTCATCAGACTCGCAGTACGCGGTACTGCGCTCTGAATGGCCGATAATCACATATTGCGCACCGAAGTCTTTCAACATTTCGGCACTGACTTCACCGGTATGCGCACCCTGCTCAAATTTAGCTAGATTCTGCGCTCCCCAGGCCACTCCCGTATTCGCAAGCAAGATCTGTATCTGCGCTAAGTACGGATAAGGCACGCACACTACGACCTTGGTTTGCGCCAAAGGGTTCAGTGCTTGCAAATATTCTTTTATTAAAACTTGATTGCGGGCAAGGTTGCCATGCATTTTCCAATTGGCAACGACCAGTTTATGCGGAATAGAAGGGGAGAAATCAGAAGGGAGCATGCAGCAGTTGACTCACAATGTGCGGAGCGTTAGTTCGGTTGAATTCGCGTTGCGCGAATTTTACGCTCGACCACCGTGCGCAGCAAGCTTCTTGGGAGGACGCGCGACAATTTATAAATAATTGCCGCGCGTCCGTGATGCATTTAAGCGGTTAAGAATGGATAATCTGTATAGCCACGTTCAGTGCCACCGTAGAAGGATTTTGAATCTGCGGCGTTTAATGGCGCATCGCTGGCAAGTCGCGCCACCAAATCAGGATTGGCAATAAATGGCACACCATAAGCCACGGCATCGGCGTGACCACTAGCAATCGCTGCATTGCCGCGTGCCTTGTCATAGCTCAAGTTGGCAATGTAGCTTTGATTAAAAAGCTTGCGCATCGCCGAGAAATCGAAAGGTTCGGCTTTGCCACCGCCATGTATCCCCCCTTCAACCACATGCAAATAGGCTAAACCATATTTGCACAGAGATTCCGTAACCGCATTAAACGTCTGCTGCGCTTGACTATCATGCATATCATTGAATGGATTCACTGGCGACAAACGCACGCCCACTTTGTCAGCGCCAATGGTATCGACCACGGCCTGCACAACTTCATGTAAGAAACGACTGCGATTTTCAATAGATCCACCATACTGATCCTGACGGTGATTGCTTCCGTCACGTAAGAATTGGTCCAACAGGTAACCATTTGCGGCATGCACTTCTACCCCATCGAAACCAGCAGCCATGGCATTACGGGTGGCATGCACATAATCTTGCACGATGGCAGGTAACTCTGCTGCGTCTAGTGCGCGCGGTTGCACGTAGTCTTGCAAACCTTGATAGGTAAACGCCTTGCCGGCCGGCTTCAATGAAGATGGCGCCACTGGCGTCGCCTGATTAGGCAGCAGACTGGGATGAGAAATACGACCCACATGCCACAACTGAATCACGATTTTGCCACCCTTTGCGTGGACTGCATCCGTCACTTTTTTCCAACCGGCCACCTGTGCATCGGTGTAAATCCCGGGCAGTGCCGGATAGCCATGCGCCATCGGTGAAATTGGCGTAGCTTCTGTGATGATCAGACCTGCAGTCGCGCGCTGCTCGTAATAAGTCACGTTCATTGCTTGCGGTACCCCGCCTTCACCGGCGCGATTACGGGTTAACGGTGCCATCACCACGCGGTTTTGTAGTGCAATACTCCCCAAACTTACTGGGGAAAATAAATCCAAAGCCATCATTTACTCCTTGTGTTTAAAGCGATATTGATTTGAACATCGCGCGCAACCGTGCGGCGTTGTTCGTCATTATTTTGCTTTGACGCCCTCAATCAAGAGCGTAATTTCAATTTCATCACCCACGGGTGCCCCTGCGCCGGTGGCCCAACCAAACCCATAGTCCGAGGCCTTGATCGTTAAATGCCCCTCAAACCCCGCACGCTGGCCACCCCACGGATCCGCGCCATAGCCGAGCACTTTGACTGGAATCTCCACTTGCTTAGTCACCCCATGCATGGTTAATTTACCTTGCATGACCGCCTGCGTCTGACTGCTGGCAGTGAACTTGGTGCTTTCAAACAAAATCTGCGTATATTTGGCTACATCTAGATATTTGTCTGCCTTGATATGCTCATCACGTTTACCGAAGCCGGTGTTCACGCTGCTGACATTAATGGCTGCACGCACATTGGCGGTATTGAGATTGGTGGGATCTAAGGTCACCACACCTGTCACATCATTGAAGGTGCCTGTTGTTTTTGACACCACGTGACGGATACTGAAGTTAGCAAAACTGTGTGTTGCATCAATGTTATAGGACTCTGTTGCCGCCCAAGCTTGGGTTGCCGCGAATAGACTTAGTGCAAACATGACTTTTTTCATTGTTGTTCTCCTATTTATGTTGATTCGCTGCGTTATGCAGCTTTAGAAAATCGTTGCGTCAAAGTTGCCACGCGTTGACCGAGATGTTCTGCTGTCAGCAAATCGCTTTGAATAGGCCCTAAGTCTGGACCTTGATCTGAGTTGGCTTGCGCCATGGCGCCCAAAAATCCACCCAAACGGTTCAAGTCATTGACCGAGCCTTGACTGTGATTGTTCCCCGGCAGCAAGCCTAAGCTCACCCAAATCATGCCATGTTGCGCGGCAAACACCGACAGTTGCGTCAAGGTATTTAACTTATCACCACTTTGACTCGCAGAGGTGGTAAAGCCAGCGGCAATTTTGTCTTGCCAGTCACGCGTAAACCAAGCCTTGGAGCTGGCATCCATAAACGCTTTGAATTGCGCAGAAGCTGAACCCATATAGGTCGGACTACCAAAAATAATAGCATCACTGGCTTTGAGCACATCCCACTGCAGCTGCGCCTCGTCCACCGTCAGCAAATGCACGGTGACATCAGCCACTTTTTGCGCACCACGTGCCACGGCTTTTGCTTGTTCGGCCGTGTGGCCATAACCGCTATGATAAACAATTGAAACCTGTGTCATTTTTTAACTCCTTATCGACAATGGGAAAATACTATTCAGAGGTGCGTGGCAAATCAAACCACAACACTTCACTCTCAGCGACTGCTTGCATAGTGAAGCGCTGCGCGGCCTCCACTTGTAACGCATCCCCGGCTTGCAGCGTTTGATCTCCGATCATCACCGCACCACGGGCAACATGCAAATACGCACAACGATGTGCTTTGACCTCGACAGGTAATGACCTCGCGGGGCTTAACACTGTGGCATAGAGTGACAGGTCTTGATGTACTTTTAATGACCCGTACTGCGCATCTGAGGCGGCAACATGCGGGGCCACTGGTGCCGCGATTAACGCCCACTGATTTTGTTTGTCTGCCAGCGGGATGGTTTTATCCTCATAGGCAGGCGCCAAACCGAGAGTGTCCGGCGTGACCCAAATTTGCAACAAATGAGCGGTGGTTTGCGTAGAAGCATTCATTTCGCTATGACGAACCCCTGTACCTGCTGTCATCCGCTGCACATCCCCCGCACGGATCACTTCACTGTGACCCATGCTATCGGTATGCCGCAGCTCTCCAGCCAGCATGTAGGTAATGATTTCCATGTCCTGATGCCCATGCATACCAAAGCCGGTGCCCGGCGCCACCTTATCGTCATTGATCACACGCAACACCGAATACCCCATGTGTGCAGGATCGTAATAACCGGCAAATGAAAAGCTATGAAAGCTTTCTAACCAACCATGATGGGCATAACCACGCGTATTTGAAGGGCGAACATGCAACATTTATTCACTCCATTTGAAATATTAACTGTATGATAAAAAAACACTTAATGTTTTGATAGCAAAACATTTTGCATCTCTTGTTCAGTTTTTTTGATTAACATCTCATGACGATTAAACTTAGCCTAGAAGCCCTCGAGGTGATTGATGCGATTGACCGCAAAGGGAGCTTCGCCGCAGCGGCCGAATCCCTCTATCGCGTACCCTCTGCACTGACGTATACCATTCGTCGCCTAGAAGAAGACCTAGGACTCGAATTGTTTGACCGTAGCGGTCATCGCGCCACGCTCACCCAAGCCGGCCTCGAGCTGCTTAAAGAAGGACGTTTTTTACTCGATGCAGCACACACGCTAGAGCGGCGGGTGCAACGCATTGCGACCGGGGTTGAAACGGACATTTCAATTGCCGTTAGTGACCTGTTTGACTTCAAGCCCATCCTTGAGCTGTTGCAGGACTTTTATCAGCAAGGCTTTGGTACGCGTATCAAACTCTGGCGTGAGGTATATGGCGGCAGCTGGGATGCCTTGCAATCAGGCCGTGCCGACATATCAATTGGGGCGCCTGGCGATGCGCCACCGGGCGGCGGATTTGCTACGCACTTACTCGGTCAACTGGAGTTTGTATTTGCAGTGGCCCCGCACCATCCGCTCGCCCACCTACCCGAGCCGCTCACCGCCAGCGATATCGTGCAACATCGCGTGGTGGCGGCAGCGGACAGTTCGCGCAACCTGCCACCCCGCACGTCTGGCATCCTGTCAGGTCAGGACATTTTGACCGTCCCAGACATGCAGACCAAGTTGCAAGCACAAATTGCCGGCGTTGCGATTGGGTATCTGCCCAGATTGCTAGCAGAGGCCGCCGCAGAAAAGGGGCAACTATTGATTAAACAAGTCTCTGAACCCAAACTGGTGGGCCCCACCTTTATCGCCTGGCGCCAGCAACGACCCTCAGAAATGGGCAAAGCCATGCAGTGGCTATTAAAACAATGCGCTCAGTTGCCATTGACGCAATTATTAAGTAAATGATTTATCATGTTTTGTATGTGAGTAAATGGATGCAATATGTCACAAGAACAACTCCCAGAAGAATTTGAACCGCTCAATCGTATCGCCATTAAAGCCATGCTTTGGCTAAATGGGCTCGCCCACCTCATTATTGGCTTGGCGTTGGCGACCTCCGTGATCATGTTTACTTGGCTATTTTTTCTGGATGTGAAAGAGGCTGCCTATGCACATAATCTCGTGCATGGCTTTTTACGCGCTCTGGGCACCCTGATGCTGCTATGGTCGATCTCGGCCTTGATTTCGGCTGAAATCCGCTATCTGCGTGGCCACAAGCTACTCGTTGAAACCTTTATTGAAGTCGTGTTGGTGATGTTTTTACGCAAACTGATCGTGTTGCCGGTGCAAGATGCCACCCCTACTTATGAAGAAATCGGCATTTGGTTGGCGGGCGCATTTATCATGGGTTTGGTGTACATCCTGATCCGCTTCGCCGACAAAACAGGTCATCAATAAGCGCATGCAAGACGAAGATTTTATGCGATTGGCAATGGCCATGGCGAATGAAGCAGCCAGCTTGGGCGAAGTGCCTGTTGGCGCGATTGTAGTCAAAGATGGGCAAGTGATTGGTCAAGGCCGCAACGCGCCAATCAGTCTGAATGACCCAACCGCCCATGCCGAGATCCAAGCCATGCGTGCGGCCGCGCAATTGTTGGGTAACTACCGCTTGGTTGATTGCACGCTCTATGTCACGCTAGAACCCTGTGCCATGTGCAGCGGTGCCATACAACATGCGCGCATCGCGCGCCTAGTGTATGGCGCGAGCGACCCGAAAACCGGTTGCTGTGGTAGCGTGGTGAATTTAATGGCAGAACAAAAGTTAAATCATCATTGCACCGTCAGCGGCGGCATATTAGCCACTGAATGCGGCGCCTTATTAAGTGACTTTTTCAGGCAACGCAGATTAGCCAAATCACACATTTAATTTGTCACCAAACGCTAGCCGCTTAAAAACAACAAACCCGCCATTGGCGGGTTTGTCATCACTGCAGATTCAATGGATTATGCAGTTTTACGACGGCGAACAACCGCGCCCATCAAACCCAAACCAGCCATCAACATGGCATAGGTTTCAGCTTCTGGCACAACCGCAGCTGTAGTGGCTAAAACATTCAGACGATAGTTCAAACCGTCACCAGAACCATTCGTGAAGCTGTTACCCCAGTAGCCGCTAGAAGCCATACCGCCACCATTGATTGCAGTATTGCCGCGAATACGAATCCAGAAATAAGCATCTGGTGCATTCGCATCGCTGCTGTGCTCAACCGCATTGGCCAGCAATTGGTCTACTGAAAAACCAGTATAACCAGCATTGCCACCGTTCAAATAGTCAATAGTTGAAAATTGACCATTGGTAAATGTACTGGTCGCAAAGTTGATCTCTTGACCAAACGCTGGATCGAACTCGGTACCGCCCCAACCACCACCAGAACTAGCACAGTTGGTGCCATAACCGACACAACCATCTTCTTCCCACTCAATGCGAGATGTATTCAAACCGGCCACGTGGCGAACATTGTCACTTCCCAGCAGCTCGGTACCAGCAAAGTTCATTTCGTAAGATGAAATCCAAACTGCACCTGTATTGCCTGATGCAAACTGGCTCAGATTATTCAAATTCACAGTGACACGCACGCCATCACCAGCAGATAAGTCAGCCAGATCGGTCACAGTCACGGTACCTACGCTGTTTGCAGTGGTGCCAAAGTTATTGGTGGCAATAAAGTTTAAATCGAAAATAGCCGTTTTCGCTGAAGCCTGTGCAGACAATGCCAACAATGCAGCCAATACGGAAGTTTTGATGATGTTTTTCATGTAAGGATCCCCCTAAAAAGCGGGGTGGACCAGCCACCCCTTAATTTTAAAAATGTGCTTTAGGTTAAAGTCGTGATTATTGTTATTAAGCTTTTTTCTGCTGACGACGAGCAAAAGCAATAGCGCCCAAGCCCAACATCATCAAAGCGTAGTTTTCTGGCTCTGGCACTGCAGTTGGCGCAAATCCAGCAATGAACTCACCAACCACCGCTTGACCTTCTTCACCTGCTTGATAGTAGCCAATGGCATTCGCTGCCAAAGAGAAGGCAGTTGCATCGGTTTTTACTAAGTACAAACCAGAAATTGGATTACCTTCTTCTGGGCTAATGTCTGCTTGGAAACGGATCAAATCTGCATCTGCATCAAATGGCGCATCCAATTCATAACTATCGGTCCGCGCAGCGTTGTACATACGCAAGTCGTTGTCACCCAAGAACGTCCAAGCGGCAGCAGTCGTGTAGTTGGTGAAACCTCCACGGTAGATAAAGTTCAGTTCAACTTCGAACTCTTCGCCCTCTTCAACTTCCTCTTCCTCTTCTTCTTCACCCTCTAAAATGACACGAGTGCCAAACACAAGTTTGCCGTCTAAAGAGTCACGGTAAACAAAATCATACAGATCACCGACCTCTTGTCCTGCCAACAAGATATCGTCATTTTCTCTGAATGAAAGCAGGGTCAAAGTGCCATTACCAGCTGTTGCGCTGTAGTTGATAGACTGCGCAACCAAACCATCAAAGCCCGTTGCCCAAGTAATGCTAGTCGCATCAAGGAACAACTGATCTGCCACCGGATTGGTGGCACCGTTTACAACGGTCGCATTAGGCGTTGTATAAGGCACATTGGTAAAGTTGCCTGCATAAGTCGCAGTGGTTGCTAAGGACAGCATCGCACTGGCAATCGCCATTTTTAAAGTCATTAATTTCATCATATATCTCTCAGAAGGTTAAAAAAATGGCGGCAAAAACCGCCATATTTTCATGGCTTTTATATTTATTTATTTATGCCTGCTTCTTTTGACGACGAACCATGGTGCCAATCACACCTAGACCCAACATCATCAAAGCGTAGCTTTCTGGCTCTGGTACTGGCACAACACTCGCCACGTAGCCACCAATCCAGCCGTTGACAACCGCTTGCCCCTCTTCACCAGCTTGTGAAAAACCAATTGCTTTGATGTTTTCGCTGTAGAAGTAATATTGCGCGTCAGTTTTCACTAAAAACAAACCAGACCATGGGTTACCTTCAGAAACGCTGAAGTCACCCTTTTGACGGACGACGCCATCAACATAGGGCACAGAGTTATTGAAGCTAAAATCATCGGTCAACGCGGCTTGATACATGCGCAAGTCATTGTCACTGGAGAACATCCAAGCCACGCCTGGTTGATATCCTGGCGTGTTGGTGTAGTTGTAGCGGTAGAGATAGTTAGCTTCTTGGCTATTATCCTGACGGTTCAAATAACGCGTGGCAAATACCAGGCTGTTATCAGCGCTATCGCGGTAAACAAAGTCAAAAATGTCGGCCTGGGCTGTGCCGGGCGCAAGATCCACACCGGTGTGCACTTTCCAATCAAGCAGTGTTAATGTGCCCGTACCTGTGGCCACATTGTTGCTGCCAACACGGTTGAACGTTTGATAATTGATGGTATCAGCAACGATATTGCCGAATGAGTTGGAGGTGTCGTAGCCAGCCACATAGGTAGCAGATAACAATTCAATACGATAAATGTCAGCGTTAGGGTTTTGGGTGCCGTTACGCAGACCACCATTGCCCGGTGTTAACACGCTACCGTCACCGGTACCTAATGTGACGTAATTGCCTGCGTATGCCGCTGAGGCAGATACAGCAAGCACTGTTGCAAGTACTAATGATTTTAACTTCATTGCTTTTCTCCTAAATAAATCTTAAATTTTTCAACTTAGATATCCATGGCTTTATATGTTGTTATGCCACTACATTTAGGATTGATTGCAAAGCGCATGCCAAAATTTGAATGTGCTTCACCAACACAAACTTTTTACCATTACCCAATAATATTTGACTATAAATATATTTAAAATCAATTGGTTAATTTAAATACATTCAAAGGTAAAATTTGATTAACACACGAATCATTACGTCAAACCACACATTTTTATGACATAAAAGCGGTCTTGAGGGTAAGGTGGTGGTTGCAGACAACCAACTCTATCCTTTAGAACCAATTTTGCCTGTCGTTCGCGTCAATACGATCAGCGATTAATCGGCGAGCTCTTGCACGGCTTTTGATTTTTTGACCTTATCCCAGCCCCAATCAATATTCAGCCCAAACCAAGCCGCCCGAGGCGCTCCAGGCGAGATGAACGTTGAGTTTTTCCAATCACCATCGATGGTGACTGGGTCAAACTTAAAAGCACCATTGGCTGCAAATGGATTGCGTCCTAGATTGCCGGCGGTGGCATATTCTTTATCAAAAATGTTATCAACCCGTGCGAACAAACTCACACCATTATCAAAACGATAATTCGCGCGAAAATTAAACACGGCATAGCCCGGAATGGATCCTGGCCCAGTAAAGTCATAGATATCCCGAGTGCCTACCATCAAAGCTGCACGCGGCTGGTGTGCGTTATTTTCATTGCCGCGCACATAAGATGACGCGTGCGCAATCATGCTGAGTGTCGCATCAAAGGCAGGCGTGAATCGGTAGTTCCAATTGGCTTGAACAATATGGTTGGGCATGCCGGGCAACTCATCTCCCGGCGAGATGTTAACGTAAGCTTGCCCGTCGGTAGCTGATGTGTTGCTGCTATTGGCATCGTTAATCAACTGCGCACTGCTTTGAAACGTCGCCCGCATCCAAGTGTAGTTAAAATTGATCGTGCTGTTGCCCCACACGCCTTTTAAACCCATCTCGATGCCTTCACGCCGCGTTTTGCCAAAGTTATCAAACACACCTCGGTTTTTACGCCCCAGTGGCACAAATAAGATATCGTCTTTTAAGTCAGTCAAAAAGGCGCCAATATTCCAATCAAAGTCGGCTATTCTGCCGCGTAACCCGGTCTCATAGGCGGTTGAGCGCACTTGCTTCAAATACGGGTCAGCCGTCAAGGCGGTTGGAATCGTACAGCCGTACTGCACGTTATCACTTTGATTTTCGCCTTCTTTGTCTCTGGCACAACCCAGCTCAATCACTGAAGGCACGCGAGAACCCTTACTCACGTTGCCATAGGCAGTTAAATTTTCCTGCGCTTCCCAAGACAAGCCCAGGGAGGGATTAAAGCTTCGATAATCATAATCCCCGGTCGTGCAAATAAACCGGGCTAGCGGGTCGCCAGAGTTACCGATTCGACAGCGCTGTCGTGCAGGGTTAGTGAGGACATTGTTCTGAAATTGATACATATCCAAGCCGCGATCAGCAATCAGGTAGTTTTTCACATTACTCCAGCTTAGGCGCGCGCCGTAGGTGATATGCAGGGTGTCGATCGGGGAATAGGTATCCGACATAAACAGCGCTTTGGTTTGGCTGGTGCCAGTCAGATTATTTCGAATAATGCCCGGCAGAGAAGTTTGCCCCCCATATCCATTGTCAGCAAAGAAGGGATTGGTAGTTAAACGGGCAATATGATCCGCGTCTAGCTCAGCAAGCACTTGGGATTGCAAAAACTTGATCTCATTTTCATCATAGGCGGCTCCCACCGCAACCTGATGCTTGTCTCCGTCAAAAGTGGCTTGTACCGAAGCGCCATCAGCGGTCGATCTTAAGGAGGAATAATTCAGCAATCCATTCATTGCACCGACAACCTCGTCAATGCCATCGCCGTTTGCATCATTCTGACCGACATCTTGCCAGTTTGAATATAACCTTTTGTAACCGGGATAAACATCGGCGCCTATGGCATCTTGGGCAACTTTCCGCCTGTAAATTTGACCAGAAATACTCACTCGGTCGCTAACATACCAAGTCCCGCCTAAGTTGTAATGCTCAAGGCTATTTTTAGCTTCATCAGGCGAGGTAAACACCTGCTCGCGATCATAGGCAGCCATCTCTTTTGGCAAAAGCCCATTGCCAAGCAATGCGGCATTCACATGCAACGCGGTGAAGTTAATTTCACCCGAATCCAGCCGCACGGTGGCTTTGTTAAATAGTTGACGAACATTGCTCGGCGAATTCACCCGCCAGCCGTCTTCTTTGAAATGTGAATAAGCGGTGAATAAAGCAAATCGCTCGCCGTGAATGCCATTTGAAAATTGCACCTGCTCTCGGCCCCAATCCCCGGCCAGATATTGGGCACGCATGAAATGATCCGAGAAACCATCTTTGGTCGTGATCGCCAATGCACCGCCGATGGTATTGTGGCCAAACATCGGATTAGAACCCGGGATAATATTCAGCGTAGAAATGGCGTTCATCGGAATCAAATCCCAGTTGACTACCTCGCCGAATGGCTCATTGATCCGCACGCCGTCTAGATAAACGGAAATGCCCTGCGGCGTACCGATTTGAGGCGATGCGGTAAACCCCCTAAAGTTTAAATCTTGCTGAAAGGGGTTGCCGGCGTAGTCAGTCACCGTGACAGACTGCATATTGCCATTGAGAAACTCGGTCACATTGGTCGCTTTAGAGTCCGCAATCTCCTTACCGGTCGCAGATTGAATATTGGTGGTAGCTGTTTCACGCTCGATCGGCAAACCGGGCAAAGGGGTAATAATGCGCCGGCGCTTTGCCTTCACCTGAATCTCATCTAACTCTATCGTTTTTGAATCCACCGGCTTGGCGGGTGGGTTGACCGCCCCGGCCTCCCCGTCAGCCGCGATGGACACACAAGAATAGACTGCTAAACACAAACCCGATTTTAATTTTTTGCTAAACATACTTCTCCTCCAACGAGGAAAAGGTGCAAAAATCAAACCACCTGCAACACTATAATTAATTCAACACAATCAATTAGTTATAAATTAATTAATCTTTACAACCACTTTTTGCGGCTGTTCACAGCCATTTTGGCTGTAGTAAACCATATCAAACGAACGATTACGTTAGCAGTGAACATCGCGCAAATAAAAAACCTGCAATTCGCGGGTTATTGAAGCAAATCAACCATTTTTTAATCTGCTTAGATGATCGTAAAGCAATGATGGCTGGGTTCATTGTTATTAATCATGTGTATTGTTCGCTGCTAGATGTTGGATGGCTACGTCATTAGTAACAATCCATTTCGCTATGGACGGTGCTTGGAGCTCTCACGGCAAAACAGGATTGCCGTGCAGTTAATGACCGATAGACAACAAAAAACCCGCCTATCGGCGGGCTTTTTGTAAGCTCAATGCTTAGTCGCGATTGCCAAGCAATGAGAGCAAGATGTTCAATAGGTTTACAAACAGGTTGTAAATGTCGAGGTATAAGTTCAGGGTTGCCATCACGTAGTTGGTTTGACCACCGCGCACAATTTGATTAACGTCATACAGAATATAGCCTGAGAAAATCAGCACAGAGACACCTGAAATTGCCAGTGACAATGCTGGGATCTGAAAGAACATGTTTGCCAAGCCTGCCACAATGGCCAGAATCAGACCAATCATCAAGAACTTGCCCATGCCGCTGAAATCACGCGCTGGGGAAGAACCAATCGCTGCCAAGCTCAGAAACGTAATCCCTGTACCCGCTGCAGCTAGACCAACGATCTCGGCACCATTACGCAAATGCAACGCAAACTGCAAAATGGGGCCTAACATCACGCCAAACACAAACGTCATGGCAAGCAACAACCAGACGCCCACGCCGCTGTTTTGATTCACGGCAATCAACTTAAACATACCGAACATCACGGCCATAAAGCCAATCGCAAACATAAATGGATGCAACGCCATCCAACCAAAATTCATTTGCATACCGACATAAGCACCAATGACCGTGGGCACCATGCTCAAGCCGAGCAATGCATAAGTGTTACGCAGCACGCGATTTTGTGCCGTGGAGACATTGCCCTCGCGACCTAAAACTTGCATATCTGACATCGTGTATTCTTCCTCTCTTGGGTTAAAACATAAAACAACATAAGCTTAAGATAATGGCAAATACACAAAGTTTCAAGGTTTAACGTGACATTTGTGTAAATATAGTTTGCATTTAAAGCCGCCAAATCGCATAACAAGCCAATGCAATCAATAAGATACGGGTGATTTGATACACTGGCTTATTCCAGCGTTTGAAACGACGGCGATATTGCCCAACCACCCAAGCGTAATGAAACAGGCGGTTAATGACACCGGTTTGGTCCCCTGCCTCGTTCGGTGAACTGGCCGCAGTCACAATGGTGTTGGCTAAAAAGCGGTTCAACGCTTGCGCCCAGCCAAATCGCATCGGCCGTTCAATATCGCAAAACAAAATGACTCGTGATTGATCGGTTTTGTTGTGCGCTTCGTGAATATAGGTTTCATCAAACATCACCGCTTGTCCATCGCGCCAACTGTAATCTTCGCCATCGACTCGGATAAAACATTGGTCGTCGTTAGGCGTTTCAAGGCCGAGGTGAAAACGCAGTGAACCTGCGTATGGGTCGCGGTGTGGGCGCAAATGCGCACCCGGTGGCAACTCAGCAAACATCGCCGCTTTCACGGTAGGAATACTTTGCAGGAGTGCGACCGTTTTGGGACAGTATATAGCGGCCGAAGGATGCTGTGCATCGTACCATTTAAGATAGAACCGCTTCCAACCGGTTTTAAAAAATGAGTTGAACCCCGCATCGTTATTGGTTTGTGCGGCGGCGATGCGCTCTTGCTCGCGCACATGCAACGCTTCATCGCGAATCACTTGCCACTGGTCGGTGATGGCTTTTAACTCTGGGAAGGCAGCAACTTCAAGATATGGCGTCGTTGGCGCTTTCGAAAACAGATATAAAAACACATTAAACGGCGACACAATGCCGGAGTGATCAAATAGCTGCCTAAAAAAACGATGCCGCACTTTGCCTCTAAAGTGCACATAACTCACTGACGCTAAAAATATGCCTAATAGAATCCATTTCATAGTGAATACCGGATCACGTGCCATTAAAAATTGATATCAATAACAAAAAGCTTACCTGAGTGCATCTAGGTCAGGCAAACAAATCTGACTCTTTTTGCCCAACCATGGCCACCCGCTTCACCGCATCTACATACATCGCAGATTCACGCAGGCCCACCATGTCTAGCGGATGGTGTCCGCCATGCATGCGTGCTAGGCGCGCAATACTTTGCGCAGATATTTTCCAATCTAGCTTAGCCAACAACTCGTCCGCCAAATCCGGTCGGTTACATAACAGCGCCATATCGCAACCAGCATTGAGCGCCGCCAGTGTGCGCGCAGTGACATCCCCTGCCACCGTTGCGCCTTCCATGCTGAGGTCGTCGCTGAAGATCACGCCATTGAAGCCTAACCGCTCGCGCAAGACTTTTTGCAGCCAGCGCGGGGAAAATCCAGCAGATTTCTCATCCACTTGCGGATATATGACGTGGGCTGGCATCACCGCGTGTAAACCTTCGTCTATCATGCGCACAAACGGTTGCATGTCATTTTGGGCGATCTGGTCAAAACTGCGGTCGTCCACTGGAATACTCACATGTGAATCGGCAACTACAAAGCCATGACCAGGAAAATGTTTACCGACAGCGGCCATGCCAGCTTTTTTCAAGCCCTGCATCAGGCTGAATGCCAATTCATTAATCGCTTGTGGATCTCGATGAAAAGCGCGATCACCAATAACCAGACTATCGCCATAATCCATATCCAGCACCGGGGTAAAACTAAAATCAATGCCGTGCGCACGTAACTCTGCGCCAATCACATAACCCGCTTGCACGGCCAACTCTTTTGCTTGACGGGGTTGTTTATCCCATAAGTGACCAAATTCACGCATGGGCGGAATCTTGGTAAATCCAGCTCGAAAACGCTGTACGCGCCCCCCTTCATGATCGACTGCAATCAGCAAGGGCGGCTGACGCACCGCGTGAATACTGGCCGTTAGCGCCTTGAGTTGCTCACTGCTTTCAAAGTTACGCGCAAACAAAATCACCCCACCTACTAGAGGATGTTGCAGACGACGGACATCGTCGGCAGACAGTTCTTTGCCAACCACGTCCAACATTAAAGGCCCTAAAGACATAAACGATTCCTGTTATTCAAATTTCAAGCACATTTTAACCGATAAAGACTGGTGACTTCTTTGGCACGTGCCGCATACAGGGGATCAGACTGATCAGTAGCCTTGGCATGCTTAGGAGCAACATCTTGTTTATCAATCACTTGCAAACCAGCGGCATCTATCCAACCAAGCAATGCCTCAGGCGCGCGCAAACCGATTTCTTCGGCCAAATTGGACATAATCAGCCAGGCTTCGCCTTGTTCGTTCAAATGTGTTTTCAAGCCATTTAAAAAGCCTTTGAGCATTTGGCTGTCGGGGTCATAAATAGCATGCTCGATAGGCGCATTGGCTTTCGCGGGCAGCCAAGGAGGATTGCACACAATCAGATCGGCTTTGCCTGCGGGGAACAAGTCTGCCTGTTGCACTTGAATATTGGTTTGCATGTTGAGGCGTTGCACATTATCGTTGGCACAGGCCAATGCACGCGGCTGATTATCGGTGGCGATGACCTGTTTGACCCCGCGCGCAACCAAAATGGCAGCAATCACGCCTGTGCCTGTGCCGATATCCCATGCGACTTGCGGCTGATTGAGCGGTGCCTGATCGATGAGATCGAGGTATTCGCCCCGCACAGGTGAATACACGCCGTAATAAGCGTGAATAGTGCTACGCAGCGCCTGAATCGCCACGCCTTTTTTCCGCCACTCATGGGCGCCAACCATCCCTAACAACTCTCTCAACGAAAGCACCAGTCTGGCCGGCAATTTGTCTAGGCTGTGGCCATCCATGGTCAGCGCCGCTTGTACCGCCACTTTCACATCAGGCGCGCGTGGCAAATCACACACACCATATTTCAGCTCAATTAACACCTTATTGGTGATATTGGCGCGGCCAATCTGACGGGCGCGGTGTTGGTGAAAAGCCTCCAGCATGGTTTCTACTGGTTTAGCGGGTTTACGGTCAACGCGGCGGGTGATGGCTTGCAGCAGTTGCTTAGCATTTTGAAAATCCCCGCGGTAGAGCAAGGCGGTGCCCTCGCAGGCCAGGCGATAGGCCTCATCGGCTTTGGTGGTGTCATCAGCGATCACCACGGCTTTGGGCGGCGGATTCCCTGCTTCAGATTGCCAATCAGCCGCTTGGGTTTTATTTTTTTCGTACCAGTTAATTTGAATCAATGGGGTTCCGATTATAAGAAATGATGGAATGCGGACAGTTTAAAGCTTAAATGGGCTAAAGTCGGTATATGTGTCGTAATAGTCTACATTCTCTGCGCGTTTGAGAAATGAGACCAATTTGTACGTCACCGGGGTGAATGCCACTTCTACCAATACTTTAGCGGTGAATTGCGCCAGCACAATCTGCGGCATCATCGCATCTGGAAACTGGCCGGCGCCGTAAAATGCGAGTGGGAAAAAAAGCACCGTATCCACCGCTTCGCCAAAAATGGTCGAGCCAATGGTACGGCTCCATAACCAGCGCCCCT
This sequence comes from Methylophilus medardicus, assembly GCF_006363955.1. GTDB lineage: Bacteria > Pseudomonadota > Gammaproteobacteria > Burkholderiales > Methylophilaceae > Methylophilus > Methylophilus medardensis. The sequence goes on along the minus strand of NZ_CP040948.1, from coordinate 840,446 downwards.
GGGTGAGGACTTTCATTTTTGCCAGCACAAATGAATTCACAAACTCACCGGCCACAAACGAGACCAGAGACGCCATCGCAATACGCGCCGTGGAGCCGAATACAGATTGATAAGCAGCTTGATCATGCCAGGCAGGCGCCGGCGGCAACGCGACAATGACCCAGGCCATCAGGCTGGCAAATGCCAGACAAGCAAAGCCAACCCAGATCACGCGGCGAGAGGCGGCGTACCCATAAACTTCAGTCAAAATATCGCCAAAAATAAAGCTGATTGGAAAAAACATGATGCCGGCACCAAACGTTAACGCGCCTAGCAACGGTAGATGAATTTCAGTGATTTTTCCCGGGCCGATGAGATTGGAGCAAACCAGCACCACCGCAAATGCCGCCATGATCAAGTCATAATAACGAAATTGTTTTTTCATAGACGCCCCTCACTGCGCACATCTAGCCGATCTCGCAGCACGTCGCCGCCGAGGTTAATCGCCAAAATCAGACTCATCATGCAGCCGCCAACAATCAACACATAATGCGGCGCCACCAGCATAAATCGCACCGCATCGCGCAACATGGCGCCCCAAGAGGCCTCAGGCGCTTGAATACCTAAGCCCAAAAAAGACAGCGATGCCTCGGCAATCATCACACTGGCCATGCTGTATGCCGCCTCTACCAGCACAATCGAAATCAGCATCGGAAAAATATGCAAACGCATGACGCGCCAACCACTGGCGCCTAAGGATTCTGCCGCCAACACATGTAAGCGCTGGCGTAAGGCCAATGACTGGCCCCGTGCGAGTCTGGCATAGGTGACCCAGCCGGTTAAACATAGCGCCAAAATCAGATTACTGAGGCCAGCGCCCAACACAGCAGCAAAGGCAATCGCCAACAAGATGCCGGGAAATGCCAAAAAAATATTGGTGATCTGCATCAGCGCGGTATCCAGCCTGCCGCCTTTATATCCCGCGATCAGGCCAATGCTGAGGCCGATTGCCATGGTGAACGCCGTCACCAGCAACGTGACCATCAACGAGACTTCTACCCCGCGAATCACCCGTGCCAAAATATCGCGACCCAAGTCATCTGTGCCTAACCAATGTTGCGCACTGGGCCATTGTAGAATGGCATTCAGGTCAATTTGGTTAGGCTGTAACTGCAACAAATGGCCGAGCAGGACCAGTAGCAGCCAAAAAGCCAAGGTCAGCAATGAGAAGGCTTTCATTGATGGCCTCGCGTCCGCGGATCCAACCAGCGATATACCAGATCGGTTGCTTGATTAATCAATACATAACTCATTGCTACGACCAAGACACACCCCTGCGTCACCGGGTAATCACGCTTTTCAATACTTTCGACTAACAGGCGACCAATGCCGTTCCAACTGAAGATGGTTTCAGTGATGACGGCGCCAGCCAACAAGCTGCCCATTTGTAAGCCGACGATGGTCACCAGAGGGAGTAAAGCCGCCCGCAATGCATGCTGCAGTAATACTTGGCGCTCGGTGAGGCCTTTGGCACGCGCAGTGCGAATAAAGTCTTCATTCAACACTTCGAGCAAACTGGTACGCGTCATGCGGGTGAGGATGGCACTTAACCCTAAGCCCAGTGTTAGAGCAGGCAACAAAATGCTCGTGGGGCCTGCCATGCCACTGACCGGCAACCAACCCAGCCAGACGGCAAACACCAGCATCAGTACCGGGCCAAGCCAGAATGCTGGCATGGCGGCCAGCCGGATGCTCAACATGGTGATCATCACATCTTGCCAATGCCCGGCTTTGAGTGCAGACCAGATGCCGAGCGGAATGCCGATCATCAACCCAATAGCGAGCGCCACCAGTGCCAATAACAAGGTGGCAGGATAGGCTTGCCATAACAGTTGCGAAATGGCGGTTTGCGTATGGATAGAAGTGCCAAAATCTCCCTGCAACAGATGCAGCACGTATTGTGCAAATTGCACTGGCAACGACTGATCTAACCCCAGTTGCGCCCGAAGGGCCACACGATCGGCACCGCTGGCGGACTCGCCAAGCATGACATCGACCGGATCACCAGGAATCAGATGCAGCAGGATAAAGGTCAGACAGACCACACCGAAAATGACCGGCAATAATGTCGCGATGCGCTTAATCTTCTGCCTCGCAGATATTCACAGTAGTGCCCACAGGGACCTGTTCGAACAGCGCGACCAAATCCGCATTGCGCATGCGTACACAGCCATGAGACCCCGGCACCCCCATCTCGGTGGCATCCGGCGTGCCATGAATGTAAATATAACGCTGCATCGTATCGACATTGCCCAGACGATTTTTACCGGGTTCTATCCCGCTTAACCATAAAATACGGGTTAGTATCCAGTCGCGGTCTGGAAACGCTTGCTTGAGTGCCGGTGTAAAGATTTCTCCGGTCGGACGCCGCCCAACAAACACCGTGTTATCTGCCGCGTCTGCGCCTATTTTCGCGCGGATGATATGCCGTCCCAGCGGCGTGCAGCCGCTATTTTTGATGCAGCCGGTGCCATTAGCTGCGGTAGACACCGAATAACGCGCAACTTGCCCACCATTGTCATCAAACAAAGTCAGTGTTTGCGCAGGAATAAATATCTCAATATGCATAGACAATATTCTAAGCGATTTGGCGTAGATAGGCCGCGTTTTGATGCAGCGCACACGCACTTCAGATGAATTCGATTAAAATTAACTTTGGTCAGGTGATGATTTGACCTACAACATGCATCGGAACCCGATATGGCACACCACGAAAGACATTTATTACATCGCAGCGGCTGGTTACGGGCGGCGGTATTGGGCGCCAATGATGGCATTATCTCGACCGCGAGCCTGTTAATGGGGGTGGCGGCGGCAGGCGCTAATCATCAGGCACTCCTCATGACCGGCATTGCAGGACTGGTGGCGGGAGCCCTCTCGATGGCGGCAGGTGAATATGTGTCTGTGAGCTCGCAAACTGATATCGAGCAGGCGGATTTAGCGCGTGAGGCCGAAGAGCTACAGACCAATCCGGACAGCGAATTACGAGAACTCACGGCCATTTATACCCAGCGCGGATTATCGCCCGCGCTGGCGGCACAAGTGGCGCAAGCATTGTCTGAGCATGACTCGCTGGCAGCCCATGCCCGCGACGAATTAGGATTGCATGACATGAATCAAGCTCAGCCATTGCAAGCTGCATTGGCCTCGGCGTTTGCCTTCAGTAGCGGCGCCGCGTTACCCCTCATCACAGCTTGGTTAGCGCCCCACGCGCAAGCGCAAAGCTGGTTCACCGTCAGTACGCTGCCATTTTTAGCTTTACTCGGCATCGTTGCCGCCGACACCGGCGGTGCAAGTCGATGGAAGAGTGTCAGTCGGGTCGTGCTATGGGGCGCATTGGCGATGGCAGCCACCGCACTGATTGGCCATTGGTTTGGGGTGACGCCTGTATGATAAGTATTAATGATCCTCGATGGGCTTAAATACCACTTGGGCTAAGCCATCGAGATTGCCATCAGAGCTGGGCTGGTAGGCTTCTATCGTGTGCCGATAAGCGACAAACTGCCCCTCATACCACAGTGGAATCACCGGCAATTGTGCATGCAGACGGCTGGTCGCGGCCGGCCAATCTTGCTTTTCCAACAACTGGTCTAGCAGCTTGTCGTCGTAACGGCCCCGATTAAACCCTTGCGGCGGCACATTGCCAGATGAAAATACCTTGCTGTAAATTTCGGGGGTTTTAATGCCCACCCAAGTCAGGCCATAGAGTTGAAAGTTTCCTTTTTGCACGTCTGCAAAAAAAGTGCCCCAATCCAAGCTCTTGATTTGCAGATCGATGCCCGCAGCCTGCATTTGGGCTTGCAAGATGGTCGCCAGCCGCACACGCTGCGGATCGGTGCTGGTTTTATAAGTGAGCGTGAGCGGCAACTGCACCCCTGCTGACTGTAATAACTGTTTGGCCAGTGCCGGTTGGTAAGCGTAAGGCTGCAAGCGCGCATTGCCCGCATAGTGCTCTGGCGGAAATATTGCGGTGGCCTGCCGACTGTGGTTGACCATGACTTTATCGATAATCGCCTGTGTATCAATGGCATAGGCAATGGCTTGTCGCACGCGCACATCACGCAAAAAATCCGCCTGCACATTAAGACCCAGATAGGAATAATTGGCACCAACACCCGTTTTTACCTGAATGTTGGGCTGTTTTTGCAAGTATTTCACCAGCTCAGGCGGTAAATCCCCCTGAATCAGGTCAGCTTCACCGCGTTTGAGTTTAAGCACGCGCACATTGGGGTCTTTTACCTCCTCGAAGCGCACTTTGAGGCCATCTCTGACCCGTTCTAGCTGTAAAGATGATTGCCAGTGATCTAACTTAAACGGACCACTGCCCACCGGTGCATGGCCAAAGTCATGCCCAACCGCAATCAGCCGTGCAGGCAAAATCCCTAATATTAACCGCGCGGCAAAGTGCGGGTCTGGCCTGCTGAGTTCAAAGTCGATGGTTTTGCTGTCAACGACTGTCATCTGCCGGATATGTTTAAATTCGGCAGTATGTGGAGAGTCTGTCAATTGCAGCAGGCTGTCATAGCTAGCTTTCACATCCATCGCGCTCAACGGCTGGCCATCGTGAAAAACCGTATCACTCGCCAATTGGAAGCGGTAATGTTGCGCATCCAGCATTTGCCAAGTCGCCAATCCTGGCACGGCCTGTGAGGTACTATCAAACTCCACCAGGCGCTGATAAATCAACCGATTAATGCGTTCAGAAGCGGCATCGGTTGCATAACGCGGGTCGAGATTCACGGGCGCCTGCGCCACTGCAAATACCAGCCGAGCGGGCTGGTTTGCAGGTTGGCACGCGCCGAGTAACAGCGATAGTGCGATCGCGGGCAGTAGCCAGCGCCATGTCTTCGTCCACACGTTAGATTTTCTCAAACAGCGCGATAGACTCTACGTGCGCGGTATGCGGGAACATATTCATCACCCCGGCCGCCGTCAGACGATAGCCTTTATATTGCGTCAGAATCGCAGCATCCCGGGCCAAGGTGGCAGGATTACACGACACATAAACAATGCGCGTCGGCGCATGGGTGGCTACAGTATCCTCAGCATCCGGTAACGCTTTCATCAACGCCATCGCCCCATCTCGCGGCGGATCCACCAGCCACTTGTCAAAAGCCCCCAAGGCTTGCAAGGATTCGGTGGTCATGTCGAATAGATCTGACTCAGCAAACTCCACCTGACTCACCTGATTGAGCTGGGCGTTCTCCACCGCTCGTTTCACCAGAGCTTGGGCGCCTTCAACGCCATAGACACTGGCGCCACTACGCGCAATCGGCAACGTAAAGTTACCTAAGCCGCAAAAAAAGTCGGCAATACGCTCACCCGCCTGTGGTTGTAACAGCTGCATGGCACGTCGAATCATGACCCGGTTAATGGCCGGATTCACCTGTGTAAACTCAATGGGGCTGAATGGATACTGCAAATTATATTCAGGCAAGCTGTAATGCAGCTTATCGCCATGGCTGAACAATGGCTTGACCGTATCCGGCCCTTTGGTTTGTGTCCAAACTTGTGCGCCGTAGGTGTATTCAAACGTTTGCAAAAGTGCGACATCGGCATCGGTCAGCGCTTCCATAATACGAAACACCAACACGGTTGCATCTTCGCCCACCGCCAACTCAATTTGTGGCACAGACTGCTTAATAGACAATTGGCCGATCAGCGCTTTCAAGGGAACAATCAGGTCTGAGACCGGCTGGGTCAGCACCTCGCAGCTATCCATGTGGGTCACATAGCTGGTGCCCTTTTCATTAAAGCCGACCAATACGCCGCCTTTTTTCTCCACATAGCGGACACGCAAGCGGGCTTTGTGCCGATAGTGCCAAGGCGTGCCTTGAATCGGTGGTAGCATTTTTTCCGGGCGAACACGACCGATATGCCATAAATCGGCTTCAAGCATGCGCTGCTTGGCAGCCACCTGCGCAGAAAACTCCAGATGTTGCATGGCACAGCCACCACAGGTGCCAAAATAAACACACCCTGGCGTCACGCGCTGGCTGGATGGTTTAATCACCTCCACCGTGGTCGCCAACTCATAGGTAGCCTTGACATGGTGTGAGACAAACTTCACCTCTTCGAAAGGCAGGGCCCCCTCAACAAAAATGACTTTGCCATCGACATGGGTGACTCCACGACCTTCTTGGTCAAGGGATTCAATCGTAGCAATACGGGGCGCCTGCGCCGCGCGCGCGGCAAAAGACAGATTAGAAGATCGTTGACGGTTGTTTCTCATAACCTATTATTTTACCTGATTTGGGCCTACAATCATCCAGCAAGCTCATCAAAATAAGGAGTTCATGATGCTGATAAAATGGCGCATTACCGCCCCGCTGTTGCTTACCCTGTTAATCTCAACGTTTTGCATGGCTGACGAAGTCGCGATTCAACAAGAAGACCACGGCATCGCCTACGTCACCGGCGGCATCGGCTCGGAAGAAGTCGAAGCCATGGAATCCTTCAAAAAACAATTCAATCTGTATTTTTTGTTTTCTGAAGGGAAAGCGGGCCGCGTGATTGATGACATTCAGCTAAGCATCCTCGACAGCAAACAGCAACCTGTATTTACGCTAGCGCATGCGGCGCCAAGAGTGCTTTTAAACTTGGCCAGCGGGAAATATCTGGTCATCGCCAGCTATCTTGGCAGTGAACAGCGCTATCGATTTGTACATGATGCAAAAAAACATCAGCGTGTGATTCTTAACTGGCGAAACAAGATTGATGAAGACACCGTAGAGCCCACCATTGAGGAGGACGCGCCTCCTGCAATGCCAGCCGATGCGTCAGCGTTACCGTAATGCAGCTATCTTAATGCGGCTATGGCTGCAAACCGGTGCGGCCTGAGCCAAATGTGCTTGCGCATGCCTACTAGCGTCAAACTCAAACCCAAGCGGCCATGAACTGTTGCCAGTGGTCATCGCTGTAACCGGATAAGGTCTCACGCACCAACTGGATTTCAGCCGCGTAGCTGGCTTCGTTCAAATGGCCGCGCATTTTTAGAAAACGCAAATAAACCAAGTGCGTATTAGCGACATCCGTTTCACAGTAATCACGGATGGCTTTGATCTCCCCATCCAAATACGCCTGCCAAACTTTGCTGCCATCCATGCCTAATTTGCCTGGAAAGCCACATAATTGGGCCATTTGATCAAGCGGCGCATTGGCTCGCCCACTATACATCGCCAACACATCCATCAAATCCAGATGGCGCATGTGGTAACGACTAATGTAGTTATTCCACTTAAAGTCTTTGTCATCCTCACCCAAGTCCCAGTAACGGGGGGCCGCAATCCCATGCACCATGGCACGATAATGCAACACGGGTAAATCAAAGCCGCTACCGTTCCAACTCACAATTTGCGGCGTATATTTGTCAATGCCGTCAAAAAACCGCTGGATGATTTCAGCCTCACTGGACTGCTCATCGCCCAATGTCCATACCCTAAACTGGTTGCCCTCGCGTAAGGCACATGAAATTGCGCAGACGCGTTGCAGATGGTGCGGCAAAAAATCCGTGCCATTTTGCTGCCGACGCTGGTGAAAGGCAATATTTGCCACGTCAGCATCGCTCAGATTGGCTGGCAGGTCTTGCAAGCGACGCACCCCCTCCACATCAGGAATCGTTTCAATATCAAATACCAAACTCAGCATGACGCTACCCACAAAAAAATGATTTTTTAAAATAGCACAGCGCCCACGCTTATGCCAGAAAAGGTGTCATAAACACGACAGCCTCAACAAAATATCGCGCATTTGTATCAACCGATACAAATCGAGATCATTTGTATCAAAAGATACATTTAAATATATGATTTATATAGGTTTTTTTCTTTTTATCAGCCAATAAAAAACCGTCATCCCATGTAATCTGATCCTGTTCAGTCAACACGATCCATCCCGAACAATGGCATCAGCCCTGAACCTTTACAATTTACGGAGTACACCGCATGACATCCATCTCATCACTAAGCAGTCAGAGTAACGTTCAATCGTTATCCACCCAACGCAGCCGCATGCCAGCCCCGCCCCCACCACCCGATGGCGAAGGTCAATCCGAAGCCGGCGGCGGATTTTTAGGCGCAATTGACGCCGCATTAAAAAGTGCCGGTATCACCGATGGCTTGGCGTCGATCTTTGCGCAATCCGGCACCAGCAGTACTGACGGCACCAATACAGATAGTGCAGATGCCAGCAGCAGCAACACTACGACCACCAACGATGCCGCCAATGCCCTGAGTAGCTTTTTACAAAACCTGGTCAGCGCCTTGCAATCGCAAGGCAGCAATAGCCAAACGTCCTCAACGGACACAGAGACTGTTTCGCAAACAAATGCGACACCAGGCATGCCGCCACCGCCTTATGGCGGTCATGGCATAGAGGGCAAGTTGCAAAGTCTAATGGCTTCTCTGAGCCAAAGCGATAGCAGCGAAAGTAGCAGCGCGAACAATACAGCGGAAAATATGACGGATAGCACCAACAGCGACTTACAGAGTAGTTTTCAGTCGCTGGTGAGTGCGTTAGGCGGAGAGCGTAATAGCGCTAACCTGAGTGGCTTTTTACAAGCGTTATCAAGTGGGATGCAACATCGCGGGCCGACTGGCAACGTGGTCAGCACCACTGCATAACGGGCAAAAGCGTTGACTAGCAGCGACCGCTTGCAGGTGGTCGCTGCATCCATAAAGGCTGCTTGTCAGGCAAACTCGAGTTGCAGAATATCGGTTTCTGAATCTTCTTCTAGCCACTCTGCGGGCGCTTTATGCAATCGGATCGGCGCCTTCATGTCTTCACCTTCAAATGTGAGAATGGCATAGCTGACATCTTCTGGATCATCGATCGGCGTGAACTTAGCAAATCCGAAATCTGCATTGCGCATCACCTGCCAAGCGCCGCAGGGCTCCGCGTATTCGGCTTTAGAAAAGTAATGGGCAATTTGCTTGTCGGTGGCGGCCTTGAGTGCGCAGTCGTTTTCGCGCGACATCACAGACCAGCGATAATCCAGACCATCCGCTATCGGTTGCAGTTGCATCAAATACCAGTGCACATTTTCACGCGCGAGTTGAATTAATGAGCGCACACGACCAGTATGGTGATTTAGGATGTAGTAAATCCCCAAATCCTGCTGGTGTATGCTTTCACCGAAGCGAGGGAGAACGAAAAGATTAGTTGCCACAACAGACTCCTTTCAAGGGAACATGCACTTTGATTGTATGCAATGAACATGCCTGAAACTGAAATCAGGCCCTTTAGTTGCGCTGTTCAACGGATAGAAGCGGCACCCAGCAAATGCTGGCTAGTCCTCCTGTGTGCAGGGATGCTGTTGAAAAAAACATGAAAGTCACTGATTATGCTGACTATTTAGGATGAAACGCGTTGGCGGCAAGCAGAAAAATCGCGTATTTGATGAACATTGCGTTGCCATAGCCGCGCGTCAGATGCGAACTCGCATGTGCCCATTTCGGTAGGTATTTTCGAGCGTAGGCGAGCAATCACGCACCAAATTGTCACCTTGGGGCAGCCGCGCTGGCGCATGCAATCCCAAAACAAAAGCGAGACGGCTTGTAGAAATACCTATCCAGCCAGCAAAAAATGAGGGCGAGATAGGCTTTTGTTGAGGATAGCCTTACTTTTTAACCCACTGACCTTCGCGCTGCACCCACCAACCTGCCTGCGCTTTATCGATCCAGCGCTGGCCAAAGGTACGTTGAATTTCACCTTGCCACTCTGGATGCCCATTGGCGGCGGCAATGCCCTGATATAAGCGAACACGATCCGCATTCTCGTCTTGCACCAAGGCCGCTAACGCACTGCGTTGCGATAGCGGCACCACGCTCGCGTCTTTGACAACGACAAAGCCATCGGAGGCTAAGCCTACCGCTCCAGATTGATAATGAGCGAACAATTGCAGATGCCGATTTTGCATGCTGGCTTTGATCGCAGCCACCGCTGTCGTATTCACATCCAAATCGACCGCAGCTTGGGCGGACATGGCCGTAAACAACAGCAACAAACCACTGAACGCTAAATGGTGCGCACAGCGCACGACGCGTTGATAAAGGGTTGAATCCGTCTGTGTTATGTTCATGGTGCAGGCGCCTGATTTACTGCCGGGGATGGGCTGGCAGGATTTGTACTGGCTGGAAGTTGCCAGATCTCATCAATGACTTTATCTGCCGCTTTTTCTGCTGCGGCAGCCGGAAAATAGATATTAATCGTGACGCAAGAGCACAATCCGGCAGCGGCCAGTAGCCATAGGCTGTCACGCATCCAGCGTGCAGAAGCATTTTTCTTCAAGACAATCCGTTTCAATCTGAGCCCTCTCCGCGCCGCAATGATGATATTCAGCAGTTTACAGTTATTGGATGATGATTTTACTATTGCTATCAGTGACGCGCTGCATGCGTCCCAATACATCTTTCCAACTGACGTATTCCGTATAGCCATTGACATTCACCGACGGCGCGCCCTTGCCTTTGACAATAACAAAGCCGCCCGGCACGGTATCCACGCCCCCCATCTTGCAGACATCCCCACGCAATTCACAACTCAAGCCTATTTTTTCATAACCAAAGGCTTTAAAAAACCGTAAAAAGGTGCGCTGCAATGCCGCTGCAGTGCCTTCTCCGCCCAAAGCGGTAATATTTTCAACTGCACGCTGCGAGATTTTTTTGTCAAAGGGTCCATCGGCAGTCCGCACGAAGGCATTCATCGAGACTGGCTTCCAGTTTTGCAAGCGCAAGTGCTGAATATCGCCCTCTAGCTTGCCAGTGATGGAGCCAAAATTGAAGGTGCGCGTAATTTCACCGAGGTCGATATCACGTATGCTGAAATTGGCGTGCAACCGCGGCACCGCACCCAAAGGTTCATCAATGGTCAAGTCTGACATGCCGACCAAGCCGTTAAATAGCTTAAACTGCATCTCCCCCAGCATATTTAAAGAGTGGTTGGCGTAGGTCACCAGCGGAATGGTCCCGGATATTTGCCCGCGCATCAATGGCCAATCCAAGGCTTGGCTGAAGCTCGACATGCTAATCGGCTGCAAATCCATCTTCACATGCCAGACCATACTTTGATTAATCCAGGCCGCTGAAATATCTTGAAAGTCTAAGCCACCGTCCAGAATGGGCAATTGCAAGCGCGGGGCAGTGATTGAAAAGCGATTGACCTCTGCTTGCCAGCGGGTTTCCCCCAGCGGAATCTTTAAAACATGGCCTGAGGCATACCCCATGGCGATCTGCTTGGGATGATCGTAATCCCACGGAATATCGGCGTTAAAGTGTTGAAAACCAAATTTTCCTGATTGGTCTTCGACACTCGCGTCAGCAATAGTGAGGTGAAATTTAAGCGGTTGTAATCCTTTGGCTTCAAACGACCAATCTGCACTACCGGATACGTTTAAATGACCAAATGCAGAATTCGGAATCAAGGGCTGAATAAACGCCTGATACACCCCGTTAAAGTTGACGTCTTTGGCATCGACTTTTAGAAAATCGAACGCTTGGGTGGTCAGATTCAAGCGACCTTGACTGTGCAGGGTGCCCACGCCTTGCAAGGCGAGTGTTGCTTGATCAATATCGACATAGGGCGGCTGATACCTGCCCCGCACTTCAAACCGTTTATTGCCCTCGGCAAAATAAAATGGTTGCCAGATGAGCTCCCCCTGTTGCCATTCAAGCACGCCTTGCCAGTGCCAACCATCGGCCTGTTGGTGCGCTGAGAGCTTGACCTCACCCGTCAGCTTATCGCCGGCATGCAAACCACTGGCATCACTAAAGGTTGCGTTTTGAACGGCAAACACCAAATCTAAGCCCTTGCCGGCAGGGCCTGAATGGTCTTGGTCTTTCCAAGTCGGCGTCAAGCGCAGCTGAAACGGAATATTGGACCGAAGATCGTGATACAAACCATCGTCACACCGCCAGGGTTGTGCCATGGCTTGGTCTGGCATTTGGCAATTGAGATGAAACGTGCCCCAAGTCTCATCCTGCGCCGCTTTCACTTCGGCATCAAAAGAGAGCATGGCGTGCTGTGCCTGCGCCTGATAACGCAGCATCATTTTTGGGTGCCGCACTTGGTAAGGCGGCAGCTGCATTCGGTCAGAGCGAATGAGCAAGCTCGGCCGAGCACTAATATCGAGCATGATATTGGGCTGGTCTATGCGTGCATCGCCCAGGTTTAATTGCTCCGCGTAAACTTGCACCTGTTGCTTGCGATGCAAATTGACGACGGCGTGGGGCTTCTTTAGCAGAAAAACGTCATTGGCTATTTGATCTGCGCTGAGGCTGATCTCGGTCATGGCGCACGCTTGAGACGCCAAAAACCATAGCATCAGCGCCAGCGTACGCATCAGGATGGGTAAACGCCGGTGGACAGATAGCGATCGCCACGATCGCAGACGATGGTCACAATCACAGCATCATTCACCTCTTGAGAGAGCTGCAAGGCGGTGTACAACGCCCCTCCGCTGGAAATCCCCGCGAACACACCTTCCATGGTGGCCAGCTTGCGTGTGGTATCTTCGGCATTTTTTTGACTCACGTAGCGCAACCCATCAATGCGCTTGGCATCATAAATCGACGGCAGATACGCCTCCGGCCATTTGCGGATACCTGGAATTTGTGCCCCCTCTTCGGGTTGCACACCAATAATTTGAATCGCTGGATTCTGCTCCTTGAGGTAACGCGAAGTCCCCATGATGGTGCCCGTGGTTCCCATGCTGGAAATAAAGTGCGTGACTGAGCCCGCGGTATCGCGCCAAATCTCTGGGCCTGTGCCTTCGTAATGCGCCAATGGATTGTCGGTATTTCCGAACTGATCCAGCACTATCCCCTTGCCTTCTGCCTGTAATCTTAAAGCGACATCTCGCGCCAGTTCCATGCTGCCTTCTCTGGACGTTAACACCAGCTCAGCGCCGTAGGCCTTCATACTTTGGCGACGCTCGACAGACTGATTTTCTGGCATCACCAGCATCATTTTATAACCACGCATGGCGGCAACCATCGCCAAAGCAATGCCTGTATTGCCGCTGGTGGCTTCAATCAGCGTATCCCCCGGTTTGATTTGCCCGCGCTGTTCGGCACGCAAAATCATGCTGTACGCAGGTCTATCTTTGACTGATCCAGCTGGATTATTACCCTCCAGTTTGAGCAAAATGGTATTGCTCGGATTCGGATTCATCCGTTGCACGGCCACCAGTGGGGTATTGCCGACAAAGTCATCCAGCGTTTTATATGATTTCATATCAGACCAATGTTTGTTGTTTTCCAGACGAATAAGGGGTCTAGCACCCAAAAAAGTACGAATTGCATCGTTTAAAACGCATTCAAAGCGTTAAAATATGTAAAAAAATTCAATGTCGAATTTGCATCAGCAGATGCAGGCACAATTTTACATAAACTAAACGCATCACAAAAAGAATAATTACTAAGGATACCGGATGTTGAAGAAGTGGATTAGCCAAGTGCTTGCCTGCGTTATGCAGGTGATCAAGCGCACGCCGGCGCATGCTGCTGCCGACAACGTGCGCTATAAAGTCGTGTTCCTTAACAACGTGTTTGCTTTCTCGGGCATTGTATCGTTGTCTATGGGCATTATCCGCTGGGATCTGCAACCCTTCATCGCAAGGGTCGATATTGCCTCAGCCATTCTCGCTTTTGGCTTATTGTGGACGCTCTATCGCTACCAGAAAAACATTGAGTTGTTATCCAGCATTGCATTATGGATTTGTTTTACGCAGTTTTTGGCGGTGTTTTTCATGGGCATCGGCACCACAACCCGCAGCGCATTGTTGCTATTGATTTTGGCCGCAGCTTTTTATCTCAAAGGTCGGCGTACCGGTTACTACATGCTGGCGACATTGATGGTGTTGGTGATCAGCAACCATCTATCCGGGGTATTTCCCTCCGAATATAGCAGCCTCGATATTTTGAGCCTTTGCCTTTATCTAATGGCGCAGTTTTTTATCATCCGCAACTACGAATGTCTGCGAGAGTTGCAAACCAGTCATTTAAAAGCTTTGAATACCGATTTAGAGGCCCTAGTCAAACAGCGCACTGAACAACTAGCGGCTGCTAATACGGCGTTGGAGGTCGAAAAAGAAAACTTGAAAACGCTCTCCAGCACCGACCACTTGACGGGACTTAGTAATCGCCATCACTTTGAAACTGTGTTTACTGAACATACGCAGCTGACGCGAAGAAAAATTTCTGATGCCTTGATTTTGATCGACATTGACCATTTTAAAAAAATCAACGATACGCGTGGGCACGTGTTGGGTGATATTGTGATTAAAGCCATCGCAAGCTGCATCAAAAAACACACCCGAATCTCAGATATCGCCGTGCGTTGGGGCGGTGATGAGTTGATTATTTATGCGCCCCGCACCACGCTGAAACAAGCGACACAATTGGCCGAAAAAGTGCGTCATCAAATTCAAGCGATGCATATCGCCGGAGTCGGTAGCGTCACGATTAGTGCTGGCGTGGCGGTGTTGCAAACTGGCGACAACTTGGCGCAATTGATACAGCGGGCAGACCGGGCACTTTATCAAGCTAAGCAAGCTGGTCGCAACAGTGTTTCTGCCGCCGCCTTAAGTTAAAACCAATGCAGCGATTTCATCTAGCTAGGCGAGGTGCAGCCCGCGCGACGCAAACGAAACAAGTACACGGCATAACATCCGAATAAAAGAAAACTGATCAGGCCAAGTTGTGGCAGGGTCAAGCCGAGCAAGGTCCAGTCTATCGCTGCGCAATCGCCGGTACCGCGAAAAACCAAAGTGAAGGCTTTTTTGAGCGGAAAATTTTCAAACATATAGTCAAAACCCACACCACAATCCGCGATGATGTCTGCTTTGTGCGCTTGTAGCCACCAGTGACGGATGGCAACGCCGGCGCCACCGAGCGCTGTGAGTACTTCCAACCCCATCAGACCCAGATGCAGCCAAGATTTTGGCGATACAAACGCATGCAGCAAGAATAGTATGCCCACACTCATAAAAATAATGCGTTGCGAAATGCACAATGGGCAGGGTTCGAGCTGATTCTGCACCTGAATAAATAACGCCAGCGCGACGATGCCAAAGGCCGCCAAAGTGCCCACGATATAACCGCCACGACCTTTAAACCACTGACACATCACATACTCCTGCGCATTCAATAAAGCTCAAATTGTAATGGATTACATGCCTTTGATGCAGCCTAGCGCAAGATCGTTTCATGTTTTTGGTCGACACCCCCCCCATTATGACGCGGCTGACATGGGCGCCCCCTGTTGTAGGGCGGCGTCTCGCCTAACCTCATGATGCTTTTTTTTGTAATAGCGACCAATGCGTTTAACGTATTCACGCGTTTCGGGATAGGGCGGGATGCCTTGATGTCGTTGCACTGCGTTTTCACCCGCGTTGTAAGCGGCCGCCACCAATTCGACATCGCCCTTAAAGTGCGTGATCAACCAGCGCAAATAAGATAAGCCGCCTTTGATGTTTTGTTCCGGGTCGTAAGCATCCCGTACATGAAACCTGGCTTGTGTGTCCGGCAACAATTGCATCAATCCTTGTGCTTTTTTACGCGAGGTCGCTTGGGGATTAAACCCAGACTCTACAGCGATCACGGCCATGGCAAAATCGACATCCACCCCATACACGGGCGCGTGCTTTTTAACCAATTGATAAATGGGCCCACGTTTTCGAAACAAGACCTCTGCCGCAGAATTGCCTTGTGGTTGCAGGCATGCGGGCAACACTGCCAGCGCAGGGTTACCCGGGGAGTTATCTAACCACTCTCTGGCCGCGCGATGACCTTGTATTGCCGCCAAACTAAACAGACGAGCAGCAATATCATGATTGACCGGCACGCCTTTGCCCATGCTATAAAACCAGCCGAGCGCAAACTGCGCATCTGGGTCAGGCGACGCAGACGCCAAGGCACAAAAATGCGTGTGTGCCTGTTCATAACTGCTTAAGCCCAGACTATTTTTGCTGCCCGTCGCCAAGCTCACCTGCAACTTGATGAATTGTTTATAAGCCGCATGACTCGTCGCGAACTGTTCGCGGTAGTGGGTTGTGGGCGTTGCGGGCGTATCTCCCTGATCGGCCTCATCCACCAACGCAGGGTACATGTTCTCATCAGCCTGAGACAGACTGGGTGACAATGCAGCCCCTAAGGACAGTGCATACATGAGGCGCGTGCGGATACCAGCCCACTCAATCACACGGGGTGTCTTCCATTGCATGCTAATTTTAGTTCCTCTCTTTGTGCGCCGATTCCAAAATACGATGGCTCAATCGCTTGGCACATAGCTCCAAACGCCATTCACAGTTTGTTTCTAGCAAAAGTCAGCTTGGCTTTTGATCAAAAAGCGTAGCCAAATCGCAAGCGGCTGTTGGATAATAGCCAGCTATGTCCAATCCGTTATCGACACCTATTAAACAAATCTTGAATGTCAGCGACCTGACGAGGCTGACCAAGGAGCTGCTCGAAACCAGCTTTCCACTATTTTGGATCAGTGGCGAGATCTCCAATTTCACCCGCGCGGCCAGTGGTCACTGGTATTTTTCGCTGAAGGATGATCGCGCACAGGTGCGTTGCGTGATGTTTAAAGGCCGAAATAGTCTGGTTGATCGCATGCCGCGAGAAGGTGATCTCATCGAGGCCCGGGCAACCGTGACTTTGTATGAGGCCAGGGGTGACTTTCAACTCACCGTTGAATTTATGCAACCAGCTGGCTTGGGGCGCTTATACGAGGCATTTGAGCAATTAAAACAACGCCTGCAAGCGGAAGGCCTGTTCGATGTGTCACGCAAACAAACCATCCCGACCAATCCCCAACGCATCGGCGTGGTCACCTCGCCCGATGCCGCTGCCTTACGCGATGTGCTGACAGCGATCCGCAGACGCTATCCTGGCATGGGTGTGGTCATCTACCCGACGCCGGTACAAGGCAAGGACGCTGCAGCGCGCATCGCGCAAGCAATAGGGTTGGCAGACCAGCGGCAAGAGGTCGATACACTGCTGATTTGCCGAGGCGGGGGCAGTATTGAGGATTTGTGGTCATTTAACGAAGAAGTTGTCGCGCGTGCTGTGGCCGATTGTCGCTTACCCACCATCAGCGGTGTGGGCCATGAAACCGATTTTACCATCGTGGATTTTGTCGCAGACCTGCGCGCAGCCACCCCAACAGCGGCGGCGGAGCTGGCCTGCCCGGACCAATCGCAGCTGCGCCAACAGGTGATGCAATCGCGGCATAACCTCATGCGCACCATGCAATCCCTGTTGCGCCAGCATGCACAGACACTAGACTATTTATCGCGCAGACTGATTTCACCTGCACAGCAGTTGCAACAACAAACACAGACAGTTAAGCAGTGGCAACATCGCCTCACACTGGCGATGCAGCAACAACTACACCGTCAGCAGCGTCTCCTGCAATCGTATGCCAACAGCCTACAACAATTGAACCCGCACCAAGTGTTGGCCAGAGGCTATGCCATTGTCAAAAACGCACAAGGCCACGCGATCACCGACACCGCCGCGTTAAGCCTGCATGAACCCCTACGGGTCACCTTGCACCAAGGCGAGGCAAAGGTCGTGGTCACGCAATTGCTGCCGCCCAAAGCGTAGGCTTTTCGTCGATTCCCCCACAAATCAATCTACTGCAGATATTATTTGCGCCAAATGTTTTGGTGAAGCTTTAAAATTGACTGATAATGGGCGTTTGTTTTTAGCTGTTCACACAATGGACCACACAAAAAATCAGCAAACGGCGCTCCACACCATGGCCCTCGCCGCGCTTGGCGTCGTTTTCGGGGATATTGGCACCAGCCCCCTCTACACCATGAAAGAAGTGTTTGCGGTCGGGCACCATCCCCTACTACTCACACAAGACAACGTGTACGGCATTTTGTCGTTAATCACTTGGGCGTTATTGCTGATCGTATCGTTTAAATACGTCGCTTTTATTATGCGTGCCGACAACCGTGGCGAAGGCGGCATCATGGCGCTATTGTCATTAGCCAGCCGCTATGCCGGCGGTGAGCCGGACCAACGCAAACGCATCATGATGCTGGGCATTATTGGTGCCTGTATGTTTTACGCTGACGGCATGATTACGCCCGCCATTTCAGTGCTGTCAGCGGTTGAAGGTCTAGAAGTGGCTGCGCCGCAGCTCGATAGCTGGATTGTACCGATCACACTTTTCGTGCTGTTTCTATTGTTTTGGGCCCAGAGCAAGGGGACTGCAGTGGTGGGTGCATTTTTCGGCCCGATCATGCTCACTTGGTTTGCGGTGCTGGGCATTCTTGGTGTGATCAACATCAACCACCATCCAGAGATCCTCAAGGCCTTGAGCCCCTCTTACGCGTTCATGTTTTTTTACACCCAACCCAAAATTGCTTTTATTGCACTGGGTGCCGTGGTGCTCGCGGTCACTGGCGCTGAAGCACTTTATGCCGATATGGGCCATTTTGGCCGCAAACCCATTCGATTGGCTTGGTTTTTATTTGTATTGCCCGCGTTGATCTGCAATTACTTTGGGCAAGGCGCGCTCATTCTGGCCGAACCAGAATCGATTCAAAACCCTTTTTACCACCTGGCCCCGGATTGGGCCCTATTCCCACTCATCCTGTTAGCCACCCTTGCCACCGTCATTGCATCTCAAGCCGTGATTACGGGGGCGTTTTCTGTCTCGCGCCAAGCCTTACAACTAGGCTTTATTCCACGAATGCATGTGGCACACACCTCTGAAAAAACAGAGGGTCAAGTCTACATGCCACGTGTCAACTGGGGGCTGATGGTCGCCGTCATGGGGCTGGTGCTTATTTTTGGCAGTTCAGGCGACCTAGCCGCCGCCTATGGCATCGCCGTGACTGGCGATATGGTGATTACCACCTTACTGGCAGCGGTGGTCTTTCATCACCTGTGGGGCTGGAGCAAACTTAAAACCGCTTGTTTGATTACCTTATTCTTGGTGATTGACCTCTCCTTCTTCGCCGCCAATATTCTCAAAATACCGGATGGTGGCTGGGTGCCATTGCTGATTGGTCTGATTATTTTCACCCTGATGCGTACCTGGAAAACGGGCCGCCGGTTGTTATATAGCATTTTGAAATCAGAGTCGATGGAGCTGATTCCTTTTATTCAAGCCATTGGCGCCCATCCGCCAGCCCGCGTCAATGGGGCGGGCGTATTTATGACGCCCAACCCGGACGGCGTGCCGCATGCCTTGCTGCACAATCTCAAACACAACAAGGTGCTCCACGAGACCATGGTCATCCTGACGGTGCGCTTTGAGGATTACCCCTATACCAGCCGCGAAGAGCGGGTTGCGGTCGAGGTGTTGCCTTATGGCTTTTATCGCGTCACCTTGCGCTATGGCTATATGGACGAGCCAGACCTGCCCAGAGATTTGGTGCTGACAGAGGCCTTAGGATTAACCATGGATGCGATGGATACCTCATTCTTTGTCGGTAAAGAGAGTCTGATTGCGTCCGACAAGCCCGGCATGGCTTTTTGGCGCAAAAAGATCTTCATCGGCTTGTTCAGAACCGCCGAAACCATCACTAACCAATTCAAGTTACCGCCCAATCGGGTAGTCGAGCTCGGCTCACAAGTGAAAATATAAACCTGATGGCATGCCGCACGCAGCGGCATCGTCCTGGCGTAAAATACACTTTTTTACTTATTGCAATGCATCAACCAGTGCGATGTGCTGGCAAAACAGCGTCGCACTCTTGTGTGAGGAAACCCTATGTTTAATGTCAAAATGCTTTCAATCGTCAGCCTGTGTGCGTTGTTATCGGCCTGTGCCAGTACTACCAATAACAGCGTTTCAGGCGTGCAGCGCAGCCAACTGTTATTGCTGCCATCGGCCACTGTAGACAAGATGTCTGCCCAGTCTTATACGCAAACGCTGCAAGCAGCCGAAAAGAAAAATACGCTCAATGCAGACAAACCCTTACTGAATCGCGTGTCGACTATCTCCCACCGCCTGATCGCACAAGTGGCTGTGTTCAGACCAGATGCTGCCAAATGGAAATGGGAAGTCAATGTCGAAAAAAATGATCAACTGAATGCCTATTGCATGCCTGGTGGCAAAATCATGATGTTTTCTGGGTTGGCCGAAAAACTCAATGCCACCGACGATGAACTGGCGGCGGTGATCGGTCATGAAATCGCGCATGCGTTACGCGAGCATGGACGTGAACGAATGTCACAAGCCTACATTCAGCAATTTGGCCTGCAAGCGCTGGCGGCGTTTGTCGGCGGCACCGCCGGCAGCATGGCTGCCCAAGGCGCAGGCATGGGTAGCCAGCTTCTTTTTTCTTTGCCAAATGGTCGTGAACAAGAGAGAGAAGCTGACCGAATGGGGCTGGAGTTAGCCGCGCGCGCAGGGTACAACCCAGAAGCTGCCGTCAGCCTGTGGAAAAAAATGATGGCGACCAACAAAGAGGCGCCGCCAGAATTTTTGAGCACACACCCTTCGAGCGAAAACCGCATCAAGGATCTACAAGCATTAACCCCTAAAGTGATGCCGTTTTACCTCGCGAGCAAAAGCAAATAAAACTCACTTGACTGGGGCGGGCCGCGATGCGCTGCCCCTGACCCGTCAAAATTAGGTTAAAATTTCGGGTTTCACTGTTATTTAACCGAACAAGAGAACATCATGGATCCACGTCAAAGCATTATTGAAGCGGCTTTTGAAGACCGCGCCAACATCAACCCTGCCAATGCAGCCGCCGAAATCAAAGCCACCGTGGCCTCTGTGTTAGACGATCTGGATGCCGGTAAATTGCGCGTGGCTAGCCGCATTGGTGACACGCAGCAATGGGAAACCCACCAATGGCTGAAAAAAGCAGTGTTGTTATCTTTCCGTTTAAAAGATAACACCCTGATGGATGATGGTGTGACGCGTTATTTTGACAAAGTCGATCCAAAATTTGCCAGCTACAGCGAAGAAGACTTCAAAGCAGGCGGCTTCCGCGTGGTGCCAAATGCCATCGTCCGCAAAGGCTCCTTTATTGGTAAAAATGCGGTATTGATGCCGTCTTACGTCAATATCGGCGCTTATGTCGGCGAGGGCACCATGGTAGACACTTGGGCGACTGTTGGTTCCTGCGCGCAGATCGGTAAAAACGTGCACTTATCAGGCGGCGTCGGTATTGGCGGCGTGCTCGAGCCGGTACAAGCTGGCCCAACGATTATTGGTGACAATTGCTTTGTCGGCGCGCGTTCAGAAGTCGTTGAAGGCGTTGTGGTTGAAGACAACTGCGTGATTTCGATGGGCGTTTATATTGGTCAATCGACCAAGATCTATGACCGCGAGACCGGCGAGGTTCACTTTGGCCGTGTGCCTGCAGGCTCAGTCGTGGTTTCTGGCAACTTACCTTCTAGCGACGGGAAATACAGCTTATATTGCGCAGTCATTGTGAAGAAGGTCGATGCTAAAACCTTAGGCAAAGTCGGTATCAACGAATTATTACGTGGCATCTAAGGTCTTTTAACAGAGCGTCATTTGCGTATCTGCCTGCCCTGCCCTCAAGTTATGGCAGTCGCAGGCCGTTATGAAGAGGCGTTCTCAAGCAGTATGATGGTGTCGTCAGTGTTTTAATGCGGAGAATCAATCGTTAAGTAATCATAGGCAGTAGCGTCACACAACTCACAACCAAAAATGACCGTGCATTTTTTATGATCCCAACCCATATGCTTATTTTGCTGCTATTCACATCCAGTGTCATCGGATGTTTTTTTGCATTTAAGCTCGTGGATCGTTTGCGCTTGGTGGCCACCAGAGATCATGAAACGCTGCTAAAAAAATATTCAGCACTGACCGCTGCAGGTATTTTCGCCCTGCATACCGGCTATCAGTTAGCCGCTGACAACATTCCTAAAATCACCCAGCATCCGGTGGATTTTATCGGCAGTGTGCTTTGCGCATATCTGCTTTCATTGTCGTTACTCAAAACCGCCAACCAGAAAAAACTACCTTTGCGTGATTTGTTGTACGCCTCCTTAGCCGCTGGGGTCAGTGGTTATCTACTTTCGTATTTTTTTCAGATTAGCGCGGGCGCCATTAACATACGCATTGATACTTGGACCGCATTATTCGCGCTCTTTTTGGCTTGCTTAACCTCAGCCTTGGCCATCGTGACCATTCTCTGGTTAAAAAGCTACGAGGGACAAGCGCTGAAGCGACTCAAATGGATGTTTTCTGTTGAAATTGCACTAGGCTTTTTGGCCTCTCATACCGCCATCAACCTGAGTATCGTGCACAACAACATGCTAATTGGTCAACCCACCGACCAAGCGGGCAACTACCTAATGTTATTACTGGTTCTGGTGCCGGTACTATTGTTTATCACCTCGTTTATTTTGGTCATTTTTTATGAGCGCAATGTCGACATTACGCAAAGTAAGCTGACGTTCCGCAACACCCAAACGGTCAATAAAAAGTTTTTAGCCTATGACCCACTCACACACCTGCCCAATCGCGACGCCTTAAATCAGCATCTGATTATCAGTGCCAAGCGCTGTGACCGCAATGGCGAGTCTCTGGCGCTGGCCTACATCGATCTGGATCATTTCAAGCCGGTGAACGACCAATTTGGTCATCATATTGGTGACCTGCTACTGATTGAAGTATCCAAACGGATTAGTAACGCCATCCGTAATTGCGATTATGTCGCACGCGCGGGTGGGGACGAATTTATCGCTGTTTTGAGTGAAATCGAGAGTCACCAGAGTGTGGTCACAGTGATACAACGCATCGTGGATGCCTTGCGCGAGACGTTCATTATTGAAGATCATGTCATTGAAATCTCGTGTTCGATCGGGGTCTCTATGTATCCGCAAGATGGCAATCTGCAAAAACTCAAACTGAATGCAGATGCAGCCATGTACAAAGCCAAAGAAAACGGTAAAAACCAATACCGTTTTTTTGATGCCGAGATTGAGCAGGCCTCCGATGAAATGCAGCAAACGCGGGTTGAACTCAAGCAAGCAATTACGCAGCAAGAGTTCAGGTTATTGTTTCAACCCAAAGTGGATGCACTGACCCGGCTCGCACATGGCGCAGAAGCGCTGTTGCGCTGGCAACACCCCACACGTGGGCTACTTTCACCCAATAGCTTTATTGAAGCCGCTGAGCGCTTTGGCATGATTGAAGAAATCAATGCCTGGGTCATTTCGCAAGCGTGCAGCACGATCAAGCAGGCGCGTGATCGTGGCATCGACCTCAGCATTTCAGTCAACATGTCTAATCAACAGTTCCGCAATAAACAGCTTGGTTCACTGATTCAGTCGTTTCTTGAGCAACATCAGGTTGAAGCGCGCAACCTGATTCTAGAAGTATCCGAAACCAACGCCATTCATCACCAGACACAGTTTAAAGAGACCTTACGCCACTTTAAACGCCAAGGCTTAAAAATCTCGTTAGATGATTTTGGTCTGCACCCGTTTAGCCTGATGCATTTGCAAGACCTCGAGATCAGCGAAGTGAAACTCGACCGCACCCTGACCAAAGGCGTGGGTGGTTCTCATACGGCACTCTCGATTGTTGAAGCGATTGTTAAGCTCGCGCATGCACTAGACCTCAACGTGGTGGCGGAAGGCGTCGAGGACGAAGCGCAACGCAAAGCATTAGTCAGCATCGGTTGTGATCAAATGCAGGGCTTTCTTTTTTCCAAGCCGGTTGAGCAACAATTTCTGTTTGATGTGTTTAGTGAGTTGCAACTCAAATCTACTACGCAAAGTCTGTTCTAAGTCCCCACCCACTGTAAGAATAAATTACAACGCCCTGCGCACTGGCTGGTAAAATACCATTTTTACCAGATCAGATCGTCATGAAACTGTACGGCATTCCTAACTGCAACACGGTCAAAAAAGCGCGCGATTGGTTGGACCAACACGCTATTCAATACGAATTTCATGATTTTAAAAAGCTGGGGCTGGATACCGCAACCGCGCAGTCATGGTTACAACAGCAACCATGGGAAAAATTAATCAATCGCAGTGGCATGACTTGGCGAAACCTCAGTGACGCCGAGAAAAATGCCGTGATAGATGCAGCTTCTGCGCAAACCCTCATGCAAGAAAAAACGTCAGTCATTAAGCGACCAATCGTAATGAAAGACCATCAAATCATCACCATCGGCTTTAAAGAAGCTGATTATGTGCAACTCTTTGCCAAAGAATAACACCTATGTCAAACACACTGGATTTTGCCATTGATTTACTCAAACGCCGCTCGCTCACACCGGGGGATGCAGGCTGTCAGGAGGCCATGATCGCGCGTCTAGAACCGCTTGGATTCAAGATCGAGCGCATGCGCTTTGGTGCGGTTGATAACTTCTATGCCCGTCGGGGGAATACGGCCCCGCTCATTGTGTTCGCTGGCCATACCGATGTGGTACCGACCGGGCCGCTGGACCAATGGCATACCCCTCCATTTGAACCCACTATTAAAGACGGCATGCTGTATGCGCGCGGGGCGGCAGACATGAAAACCTCACTGGCCGCTTTCATCACCAGCATTGAGGCGTTTGTCAGCGAATATCCTGACCATCCAGGCTCGATCGGCTTACTCATCACGGCTGACGAAGAAGGCATTGCGATTGAGGGTACGGTAAAAGTGGTCGAAGCGCTACAAGCGCGCGGCGAAAGGTTTGATTACTGCATCGTCGGGGAACCCACCAGTAATAAAGTGGTGGGCGACATGATTAAAAATGGCCGCCGTGGTTCGCTCTCAGGCAAACTCATCGTCAAAGGCGTGCAAGGCCACATCGCCTATCCGCACCTGGTCAAAAACCCAATTCATTTAGCCGCGCCAGCGATCAAAGAAATGGTCGAAACGGTATGGGACCATGGCAACGAATATTTCCCGCCAACCTCTTGGCAAATTTCAAATATCAATGGTGGCACCGGCGCTACCAATGTCGTGCCTGGTCACGTGGAGATTCTGTTTAACTTTCGCTATTGCCCCGCTGTAGACGGACAAGGCAGCTCTGAGGAGAGCCTGCGCTCACGGGTGCATGCCATTCTAGACAGCCACGGGTTTGAATACACGCTCGTGTGGGAACATAACCAGTCTTACATTACGCCGCGTGGCCAACTGGTCGAAGCCATTAGTCAAGCCATTAGAGAAAGCTATGGTGTAACGCCTGACTTATCCACCACCGGCGGCACCTCTGACGGGCGGTTTATTGCCGACATCTGTCAGGAAGTGATTGAATTTGGGCCGCTCAATGCCACCATCCATAAACTCAATGAATGTGTGGCAGTGGCTGACATCGAGCCCCTCAAAGAAACCTATAAACGTACCATGCAAAGCTTATTACTAAAATCTTATGACCGCTAATTTACACACCATCCGTGACTGGCTGCGCTATGCAGTCAGCCGCTTTGAAAACTCTGATATTTTTTATGGTCATGGCACAGATAATAGCTATGATGAAGCCGTCTGGTTAGTCATGAGCGCGCTGCATTTACCACATGACACCCTGGATAACTTTCTTGATGCCCGTTTAACCACCCAAGAATGTGAGCATCTCGCAACGTTGATCGAAAAACGGGTCACCGAACATACGCCGACCGCTTATCTGGTAAACGAAGCCTGGCTGCGGGGCTACAAATTTTATGTGGATGAACGCGTGATTGTGCCGCGCTCATTTATTGCCGAAATATTGGAAGATGGCTTGCAGCCCTGGGTAGAATTTCCAGAAATGGTCGAGTCTGCAGCCGATATCTGCACCGGCTCAGGGTGCCTTGGGGTGTTGTTGGCTGAAACCTTCCCTAACGCGCATATTGACGTGGTGGATATTTCACCGGACGCCATCGAAGTGTGCAATATCAACATTCAGCGCTACGGGCTCGAAGATCAAGTGCAAGCGGTGCAGTCGGATATGTTTGCTGCGCTCAAAGGCCGTAAATATGATGTCATCATTAGCAACCCGCCTTACGTTGATGCGCCGAGCATGGCAGAATTGCCTGCTGAGTACCGCCAAGAGCCGCAACTCGCGTTGGGTAGTGGTGTTGCCGGCTTAGACCACACGCATACCTTGCTGACACAGGCGAGTGCTTACTTGAATGACGGTGGTATTTTGGTGGTTGAGATCGGTCATAATCGTGACGCACTGCATGCGGCCTACCCTGACTTGCCGTTTACTTGGCTCGATACCAGTGCGGGCGATCAGCTTGTGTTTATGCTGACCAAAGAAGATCTGGTAGAAGCAGATTTACACACAGAGTAAGCCCGAACCCCTCGATTTGGCCACAAAAAAGCACTTCCTGAGAAGTGCTTTTTTATATGACAAACATTTAACCTCGCCCGCGCTCACCACGTTTTTTTGCGCCCGCATTGAGACGGGCATTTTGCATCGAGGCTTGTTTAATATCGGCATCCTGGCGAATACGACGACTGCCGCTCGGGGGGCGGGCTGGCCGTTGCTCAGGGGTTGCCGGTGCATTCGCGGTTTCGAGCAAGCTACGACGCTGTTTACGCACTTTGGGGACGAATACACGCGTCGCGCGATCTCTGTCATGCGGGCTTAATTGTTTGAGCGGTTTACGCGGCACGGCCAAACCGGCCCATTCAAGCAACGCAACCACCTGTTTTTGTTCCAGTTTAAGCATGGTGCCACGCTTGAGCCGCGGCGGTAAGGCCACCGGACCAAAACGTACCCGCATCAAGCGACTGACCGGCAAATGATAGGCCTCGAACAGACGTCGCACCTCACGGTTACGTCCCTCTTTAATCACCACTTGATACCACTTGTTGGCGCCTTCGCCACCACTGGCATGAATGCTCTCAAAATTCGCCGGACCATCTTCAAGCTCAATGCCTTGCGTCAACTGCGCCATTTGCTCCTGACTCAGTTCACCCAAAATACGCACGGCATATTCACGTTCCACCTCATACCGAGGATGCATAAAATGGTTCGCCAACTCGCCAGAGTTTGTGAAAATCAATAAGCCACTGGTATTCATGTCCAAGCGGCCAATCGCAATCCACTTGCCTTGTTTGATGCGTGGCAATTTATCAAATACGGTTGCGCGACCTTCTGGGTCATCCTGGCTGACCAACTCGCCCTCAGGTTTGTGATAAAGCAGTACTTGTGGCAGCTCTGCCTCAAACGGCAAGTGCAAAATTCGGCTATCCAGACGCACCACATCATGCTCGTCGACCACGGCGCCGACTTGCGCAACTTGACCATTGATCGTGATTCGTCCGCTCTCAATGAGGGTTTCCATGTCCCGGCGCGAACCAAATCCAGCGAGGGCCAGTAATTTGTGTAATCGCTGGCCGCTACGTGATGTCGATGGCGCAGCTGGATCAGCCGCATCTACTGGGGTGGCTGCTTGCGCTTTAGGCGGCCGCGTCGCTGCGTTTGCGCTAGGGGATTTAAATGGACGAGCCATGCTTAACCTCTTGAATGAAGGCTGTATTTTACCGTATTTAAGCCATACTCTCTAAGCCTAATTACAATTAGCACCCATCGTGAATTTCGCAAGGGTTCTAACTGGTCACGGCATGCACCACCTGCAACTGCAAATTGCGTGCGCCGTTAAACTCATTCACCTGCAAGGCATAAGCAATATCCACGGCCTCAGGCAAGAATTCTGCATGCTGAAAATAAATCGCATCAAATTGCTGCTGTTGTTTTTGCAAGCGCAATTTCAAGTGTTTTTCACCTAAGACTTTTTGCTGAAGCACCTGAAAACGATCATAAAACACGGGTTGCGGAAACCCCTGCCCCCACACCT
The DNA here is from genome assembly GCF_006363955.1 of Methylophilus medardicus. Taxonomy (GTDB): domain Bacteria; phylum Pseudomonadota; class Gammaproteobacteria; order Burkholderiales; family Methylophilaceae; genus Methylophilus; species Methylophilus medardensis. The sequence goes on along the minus strand of NZ_CP040948.1, from coordinate 812,667 downwards.
GTTGACTCAGAGCTTCAGCCGTCTGCAGCGTCATCTCCTGCACCGCCAGCGCGCCATCGGTTTCTAGCACCTCATACAGCATGTCGGCATCCATTAAACGCTGTACTACCTGCTCAAATGTCTGCTGAAAGCGCCCGAAGTCTTCGGCACGAATACTGAGTCCAGCCGCCATCGCGTGTCCACCAAACTTGAGAATCAAATCGGGTTGCTGCTTGGTGACCACATCCAGCGCATCGCGCAAGTGCAAGCCTGCAATTGAGCGGCCTGAACCTTTAATTAAGCCATCCCCTGCGTCAGCAAATGCAATCACGGGGCGATGGAAGCGCTCTTTAATACGAGAAGCTAAAATACCGATCACCCCTTGATGCCAGTCTGGCTGAAACACGCTGATGGTGTACTGGGTCTGCCGAAAATCCTGTGTGAGATCCGCCATGGCATCCCATTGCATCTCGGCTTCAATTTGCTTGCGCTCTGCATTTAGTGCCTGTAATTGCTGCGCGTATTGCATCGCCTCCTGCGGCGTCTCTGCCAGCAAGCAACGAATCCCAATGGTCATATCATCGAGTCTGCCAGCCGCATTCAAGCGCGGGCCAACATAAAAACCCAAATCTTGCGCATTGACCTGCGAGGGATCACGCCCCGCCAGTTTCAAAATAGCCAAAATACCTGGGCACGCCTGACCTTGGCGGATACGCTTAAGACCTTGCCTCACCAAAATACGGTTATTGGTATCCAGCTTGACCAAATCAGCCACGGTGCCTAGTGCGACTAGATCAAGCAAACTACCTAAATGTACCGCCTGCGCTGTCAACGTCCCATATTGTTTGAGTTCAGCACGCAACGCAATCAGCACATAAAACATCACCCCCACTCCGGCCAGATGCTTACTCGGAAACGCGCACCCACGCTGATTGGGATTAACGATGCAATCGGCGATCGGTGTCTGCTCGGCTGGTAAGTGGTGATCGGTAATCAGCACCTGCAAACCGAGCGCTTTGGCAGCGGCGACGCCATCTAAACTGGCAATCCCGTTATCCACGGTGAGGATGACATCGGGGCGTTGTTGCGCCGCCAAAGCGACAATTTCGGGCGTTAGACCATATCCATACTCAAAGCGGTTTGGCACCAAAAAATCCACCTCAGCACCCATCATGCGCAAGCCACGCATGGCAACAGTGGTGGCGGTCGCACCATCCGCGTCATAATCGCCAATGATGAGAATGCGTTTTTTTTGTGCAATCGCCTCGGCCAGCCGTTTTGCCATCTCCGTCGCACCCGTTAATGCCTCAGGCTTGAGTAGGTCTGGCATCTCTTGTAAGGGCCAGTCCTCGGCGGTGACCGCTCTAGCGGCGAGCAAGCGCGCAAGTAATGGCGAAAGACCTTGCGTCTGCAAATCCTGAAAAACCGTTTCTGTATAAGTGCGCTGCTGAATTTTCATCTGATTATCGCATCTACACGCTTGATTGCGTCGCAGTGAGCTTGGTTTCAAGTTGTTGCAATAAGATGTCTAAACTAGGCGTTTTGCGCCAAAATTGCCACCGCGGTTGTTTTTTATAATGGACCGCAACACTCCGTTCAGCAAACGGCAACACCAGCGTCAATGCAGACACTTGCCCCGTCTCTAAGGCACTAGACAGCGCTTTCCATTCAAGGGTTTGCCAATCATCTGCCACCCAAACTACACCCCGAGGATGCGTGTGCGCCAATAGCGCCGCTAGCGATAACGGCTGAATGCCAGGCAGTTGACTGGCCTTTAGGCCATCTAACACATGCCCCTGCCCTGCCAGGGTTGGCAAAGACTGGCGCCAACGCGGCATCTCTCCTACACTGGCAAACCAGAGGCTGTTCAATGTCTGTGGCCAGTCTTCCATCGCGGACGCACCAGCCAACTGATGCAATAACATCTGCATTTCGTTGGTCCACTGACGCACCAACGCCGCATCGGGCCCTTGCGGTTGCCATTGAAACGCCTGCTGATATAGACAATCCTGCGGCCACTGGCACAGCGCATCAACCGGCTTTAATGGCGTAATCCACCAATAGCGATGCGCCGCATCGGGATGAATAACGAAGACATCGGCAAAGTGCGCTGACAGTCGCTCTGTGAGGGCAGCATAGACATGCGCAGATAATGGCACCACCGCCTGCAAACTAAAGGTATCCCGCCGCATGCCCAGGTGCACTGGCAATAAACAAAACGCAGCGTCCAGCGCTGGCCCGACTTGCGCTGCTTTTAATATCGCCGTGACCGGCGATACCGCTTGATTGAGATCCTCCTCAACGCATTGCGCAAACAAGGCTTTCATCGGCGGCAAAGCACCCAATGTCCATTCTGCATTTAACAGCAATGGGCATCGTGCCACCAGCGCTTGTATCATCTCTACAGGCTGTGCAGCCGCAGTGGACAGGTAATCTGTGATATAAATTTGCGGTATCATGAAAAAAGAAATACACTAGTTTCAATGCTAAAAAAAATTAACAAGTCGCCGCATTTAAACGACCAGTCTGCAAAATGCTTACTGCTATAATCACAGCGACTTATACACGAAATCTGGGGGGATGTCATGAATCGCAACCTACGGCCATTTCTCACTGCCCTTGTACCAGTGTGCTGATTTATTTTTAAGAAACACCTTAGCATCCATGCATTTTTTCAAAAATCTAAGTATTCAATCCAGACTACTCCTTTACGTCATCGGGCCCATTTTCGTTTTATCTTGCCTGATACTGCTGTTCGACTTTAAAGAACAACTACAAAACGAAGAAGAAAAACTCAGCCAACATGCCATGACCACTGCAAAGTTTCTCTCAGCAGTGATCCACAACCAGACAGAATTACAGGGTCAGGATTATATAAAGCGTTTATTGAAAGCCAGCCAGCTGAGTCGAGAACCCTATCTGTCGTTGATCATTACCGATGCCGATCATCATCCGCTTGCCAACCTTGGGACTTCGTTCAGCGTTAAAGAGGCCCTACCAAAACAGGACACCATGGTAATGCAACAAAGCACGCATGACATCACCATGGTAAAAGTGTTTTCAACCGCCACGCAACACCAGCTTCTCGGATATGTATTTGTCGCCATTGATAAAGCATCAATGATCGAAGATCATCGCGAGGCTTTTATCAAAAATGTTGGCTACATCACACTAGCACTCATGCTATGTTCAATTTTGGTGAGCTGGGTGAGCCGTTCGATCAGTCAGCCACTTAGGGATATGACTGCTGCACTCAAGCGTTTTGTCATCGGCAGCCAGCATGTCACTGATGGCAAAAATACCTTGCCAGAAATCCTCTCGTTGCAGAGCACCATCAATCAGATATCAAAAGACATGCAGCATGTCGAAGCTGACATGCGTCACCGCATCCAAGACGCCCAAGCTCAACTCCGTTATCAGGCTAGACACGATGCTTTAACCGGCTTAGTCAACCGTCAGGAGCTAGAAAGAAGATTGCAACAAGCCTTGCAAGATGTCAAACAGCATCAAGCCAATCACGTTTTTTGCTACATGGATTTAGACCAGTTCCGCGTCATTAACGATACCTGTGGCCATTTGGCTGGTGACGAAATGCTGCGCCAGATCAGCATGATCCTAAGCCAACGCATTCGTGCAGAAGATACCTTTGCCAGACTGGGCGGCGACGAGTTCGGCCTGCTACTCAGCTATTGCCAAGTGGAAAAAGCCATTGAGATTGCCGCACAGTTACGGCAAATGGTCGAAACATTTCGCTTCATGCACGAGGGAAGGCTTTTTCAAACCGGCATCAGCATTGGCATTGTCGAAATCACGAGCGCCCTTAAAGATGTGGGTGAAATCACCCGCCATGCTGACGCAGCATGTTATGTAGCCAAAGACAATGGACGTAACCAGATCCATCTATTCCATCCTGAGGATGATGTTTTACTTAAACGTCATGTAGAAATGGAGTGGGTGTTACGAATCAACGAGGCCATAGAACACAACGATTTTGTGCTCTTTTGTCAGGGCATCTTTCCGTTGCAACACAAAGAACTACCGCCATTTTACGAAATCCTCATCCGCAAACGAGATGAACATGGCGGCCTCATTGCCCCTGCCGAATTTTTACCATCCGCCGAACGTTATCACCTGATGACAAAAATTGATCGCTGGGTCATTCAGCATGCATTTATGGCCCTGCAGCCGCTGTTTAAAATGCAATCCAGCGTCAGCCCTTTCATTGTCAGTATTAATTTGTCTGGCATGTCCTTGGGCGACGCCCAGCTACTGCCTTACATTCAAAAATGTTTCGAAACCTATGACATTTTACCGAGCCATGTTTGCTTCGAGGTGACAGAAACCTCAGCGATTATTAACATCGACAATACCATTAAACTCATTAAAGAATTACAAAAAATGGGAACACGTTTCATGCTGGATGACTTTGGCAGTGGCATGTCCTCATTCAGTTACCTCAAGCACCTACCTGTGAACTTTCTCAAAATGGATGGCGCTTACGTTAAAGACATCACCAGCAACAAAGTTGACCTGGCGATGGCCAAAGCCATACAAAGCGTTGCAGAATCCATGGAAATTAAAACCATCGCGGAATACGTCGAAGATGAAGCCACTCTAGACTGCTTGAAAGAAATGGGTGTCGCCTTCGCACAAGGCTTTTACCTCAACCGCCCTATGCCACTCAACGAAGCGTTGGCGCGCCACATTGGCACCATTGGTAACCAACAACAACTCGCTGCTGCGATTGCACCTGATCTGACCATTTAATGACACCGAGCGGTAAGCCCTTTACCGCTAATTGGCTATCTTACAGGCTTAGCAACCGGAGACCCATTTCAATGGATTGGATTGGTTCAGCGCTCGGTTAATCGCTAGATTCAGCAAAACAGATCAGTGATTTTGTTGGTCGGAACGGTGTGATTCGAACACACGACCCCTTGCACCCCATGCAAGTGCGCTACCAGGCTGCGCTACGCCCCGACATCAGAATCGAACAGGAACCTGTTCGAAAAGAAGGGTGCATTATAAAACAAAACCGCATATTCGCTAAGCAGAATATGCGGTTTTATGTATGCGTAGCCGTGTTTAAACAGGCGCTTTTAACAATTGGAGTATCTGTTGAATTTGTAGTCTGAGTGCAGCGACATCGACCACCGGTAGGGCAGAAACATCTGCTAATAGCGCCTGGCTGTTGTTAGCGGCTGTAACATTAGATACTTCAGTGGCGGCGCGGGATTTGTCAGCTTTTTCATCCACACCCTCTAATCGATTGCGCGCACCGCTGATGGTAAACCCTTGCTCATAAAGCAGCTCGCGAATTTTACGGATGAGAAGGACTTCGTGATGCTGGTAGTAACGACGATTACCACGGCGTTTTACCGGTTTGAGTTGGGTAAACTCTTGCTCCCAATAACGCAAAACATGCGGCTTTACCCCGCACAACTCGCTAACTTCACCAATCGTGAAATAACGTTTGGCTGGAATAGGCGGCAGTGTGACTTTTTGCGTTTCTACCATAAGAAATGTTTAGTTAAGCTTGTGCCTGAAACGGTTGCTCAGCGTAGTGTTCTTCTACGCGTAATTTTAATTTTTGGCTGGCATGAAATGTCACCACCCGACGTGCAGAAATAGGAATTTCTTCGCCAGTTTTTGGGTTACGGCCAGGGCGCTCAGATTTTGTGCGCAGTTCAAAATTACCAAAACCGGAGAGTTTGACGCTGTCGCCTTGTTCAAGCGCATTGCGCACCTCTTCAAAAAACGCTTCAACCATATCCTTGGCTTCGCGCTTATTCAGCCCGACTTGTTCAAACAACAAGTCAGCCAAGTCAGCTTTTGTGAGTGTCATGAATGATCCCCTGAATCTTCTTATTATGCGAGATGAAGTTTATGTTCTATCAACTGCAATCTTTGTATTTTCCGACGATTATGACAAAGACTATCTGAGTGATGCAGCAAATTTGGATGACCAGTTGTTGAGGATTTGTGACACGATGGCATCCACTTCCTCATCGACCATTGTCTTGCAAGTATCTTGCATAAGTACAAGAAATGCAAGGCTTTTTTTGTTTTCGGGCACACCTTTACCATGATAAACATCGAACAATTTAACCGTTTGTAACTGCGGAATTTGCTCCGCAATCACGGCATCTATCATGACCTGCGCCGAGACATCTTGATCGACGACCATGGCCAAATCGCGACGCACAGGTAAGAACTTGCTGACCTCAGTGTAGCTTGGCACTTGTGTCGCAAGGGCAGCTTGTGCATCCAGTTCAAACAGGTAGCACGCATGCGTTAATGCGTATTGTTGCTGCCATTGCGGATGCAGTTTACCTAGCCAACCAACCGCTTGATCGCCCACATACACGCGAGCGGACTGACCTGGGTGCAATGCGGGATGATGCTCAACGACAAAGCGCACCGGCTGTGCAAACAAGGCCTCTACATAAGCTTTGGCGTCATAGAAATCAAATGCACGTGCTGCTGTTGCCCATTGCTCCGGTTGCACACTGCCATAAACCAAACCAGATAAGGTCAAGGTCTCTACAAAGCCTTCGGTGCCTTTGGCATAACGCGCACCAACTTCAAATAACATCGCACGTGTCTGTTGACGCTTGAGGTTGTAATCTAATGCCTCTAACAAGCCACCCCACAAACCAGAACGCATGACGCTGAGGTTGCTGGCGATTGGATTTTTCAGGGTGATCGGCTGAGGATTACCGTATAAATCACGTTCCCAGCTGGCATCGACAAAGCTGTAGGTGACGACCTCCTGAAACCCATGACTGACCATCACATCACACAACCAATGTTTGCTACGGCTGGCCTCAGGCGCGACTAACATGCCTTGCGGCGCCACCGGTGTCAGTGCCGGAATATGCTCATAGCCATGCAAACGGGCCACTTCTTCAATCAAGTCTTCTTCGCGGGCAATATCAAAACGATAACTAGGGGCCGTCACCTGAAATACGCCCGCGGTCTCGGTGTAGGCGAAGCCTAATTGTGTCAACAATTGGCCGACCTGTGCCAGACTCACCTCAATGCCGAGGACTGACAACAAATAAGCATGGCGCAAAGCCACCACATTGCGTTGGGGCAATTGGGCGGTCACCGCAGTGACTGCCGCCGCTTGGCCACCACAAATCTCTAATACCAAGGCCGTTGCGCGTTCCAATGCATTCAAGGTGTTGCCAAAATCTACCCCACGTTCAAAACGGTAGGACGAATCAGTGCTCAAGCCTAAACGACGCGCTTTACCGGCCATCACTTGGGGTGTAAAAAAAGCGCTTTCTAAGAAGATAGCTCGGGTGGAATGACTCACAGATGTGGGTTTCCCGCCCATAATTCCTGCCAGCGCCACTGGTCCTTGCGCATCAGCAATCACCAGATCATCGGCTTTCAGCGTCACCTCAGTATCATTGAGCAAAGATAATTTTTCGCCCGCATGTGCAAACCGTACCTGCACATCGCCTTGCAACAAACTCAAATCAAAGGCGTGCAAGGGTTGACCCTGCTCGAGCAATACATAATTGGTGATGTCCACTAGCGCACTGATGCTGCGGATGCCGCTGCGCTCCAAGCGTTGTACCATCCACGCTGGCGTATTGGCCTGCGCATTGACGCCGGCAATCACCCGCCCATAGTAAGCAGGGCAAGCTTCTGTCGCATGCAATGCGACTTGTTTGCTGATTTCGCTAGTGATCGGCGCGGGCGTAATCACCGGCACGGTCATCGGTGTGCCAGTCATCGCAACCACATCGCGTGCGATCCCCAAAATACTCAGGCAATCGGCACGGTTAGGGGTGAGCTTTAGGGTGTAGGTGCTATCGTTTAAAGACAAGTAATCACGAATATCGCTGCCAACAGGCGCATCCGCTGGCAACTCCAGAATACCGTTCGCTTCTGTCGCAATGCCCAGCTCTTTGGCAGAGCACATCATGCCAAATGACTCAACACCCCGCACTTTTGCCTGTTTGATTTGTATGCCCGGCAACTCAGCGCCCACCAGCGCACACGGCGCTTTCAAGCCTGCACGTGCATTGGGTGCGCCGCAGACAATTTGCAAAATTTCCTCACCGACTTTTACCTTGCACACCTGCAAACGGTCAGCATCTGGATGTTTGGCAGTTTCAATAATTTCAGCCACTACTACGCGACTAAACACAGGTGCGACTGGCGTCAATTCTTCGACTTCAAGCCCCGCCATGGTCAATGCATGACCTAATTGCGCGGTATCCATTGCTGGATTTACCATAGAACGTAACCATTGTTCGGAGAACTGCATATTTGTCTAACCTTGTAAAAATTCGCTATTTAAAATGCGCTGGGGCGCAATTATTTAATGAACTGCTGCAAAAAACGCAAATCGTTATTGAAAAAATGACGAAGATCATTGACACCATAGCGCAGCATGGCCAAGCGCTCGACCCCTAAACCAAAAGCAAAACCACGGTATTTCTCACTATCAATATTGACGTGTTTTAACACTTCAGGGTGCACCATACCGCAGCCGCCAATTTCCAACCATCCCCCGTTCCAGCTCATATCCATCTCAGCCGAAGGCTCGGTAAACGGAAAGAAAGAAGGACGGAAACGCACCGTCAAATCATCACGCTCAAAAAACTTTTGTAGAAAATCTTGCACTACCCCTTTCAGGTTGGCAAAACTAATCTGCTCGTCCACCCAAAGGCCTTCCACTTGATGAAACATCGGAGAATGCGTCGCATCAGAGTCGACGCGGTAAACGCGACCGGGGGCGATGATCTTTAACGGTGGTGTATTGTTTTCCATGTAGTGGACTTGCACTGGAGAGGTGTGCGTGCGTAATACATGCTCCATGCTGTCATTGCCACTATCCACATAAAAAGTGTCGTGCATGGCGCGCGCAGGATGGTTATCTGGGATATTCAGCGCTGTGAAATTATAAAAATCCGTTTCAATCTCAGGGCCATCGGCCACACTAAAACCAATCGAGTGAAATAATGCTTCCACGCGACGTAAAGTGAGCGTCACTGGGTGTAAGCCACCGGCAGATTGCGCACGAGCAGGCAAGGCGACATCAATAGTTTCACTCGCTAGCTGTTTAGCTTGTGCCGCAGCCAGAATACTGTCACGGCGGTCGTTCAAGGCCTGCTCAACCGCTTGCTTGACGACATTAATCGCCGCACCAGCCGCAGGTCGTTCTTCCGCTGTCAGCTTACCCAAGCCTTTCAAGGCCTCCGTCAGCGCGCCAGACTTGCCCAAAAATTTGGCCTTTGCATTTTCTAGGGCAGGCACATCATTACAAGCCGCAAAGTCTTGGGCCGCTTCTGCGATTAAGTGATTTAGATCAGCCATCGTGCGTATTCTTCAACATTTAAGTAACATTAAAATAAAAAAAGAGGCCGCAGCCTCTTTTTTTGGTAGGTCTGATTAGGCGCTTAAACCTGATTTAGCCAATTCCACGAATTTAGCAAAAGCAGCTTTATCGAACACGGCCAGATCAGCCAATACTTTACGGTCAACTTCCACCGCAGATTTTTTCAAACCGTTCATGAAACGGCTGTAAGTCAAACCAGCTTCACGGGCTGCCGCGTTGATACGGGCAATCCACAATGCGCGGAATTGACGTTTTTTCTGACGACGGTCACGGTATGCATATTGACCGGCTTTCATCACCGCCTGTTTGGCAACACGGTAGACGTTCTTACGACGACCACGGTAACCTTTAGCAGCATTTAAAACTTTTTTGTGTTTAGCGCGTGCAATGACACCACGTTTTACTCTAGGCATGTCGGTCTCCTTATTGTGTTGGCATCATTGCGCGGACGCGTTTCACGTCAGTCGCAGAAATAATGGAAGTACCGCGCAGCTTACGCTTTTGCTTAGTGGTTTTCTTGGTCAAAATGTGACGCAAGTGAGAGTGTGTACGCTTCACTTTACCGTTACCCAAGAACTTAAAGCGCTTTTTAGCGCTGCTCTTCGTCTTCATCTTTGGCATTTTGGTCTCCTTAGAGGTTAATAAAGAGTGAGTAGGCAGCCAATTTAGCCATATCACCCCGAAAATTCATACTTAAAATTATTCTGCGTCTACGCCGTCTTTATCAGACTTTTTCACAGGTGCTTTTTTAGCTGGCGCTAACACCATGACCATTTGGCGGCCTTCCATTTTAGGATACTGCTCAACCAATGCGTGTTCTGTTAAATCTGCTTCCAGACGCTTTAGCAGTGCCAAACCAAACTCTTGGTGTGTGATTTCACGGCCACGAAAGCGTAAGGTTATTTTTGCTTTATCGCCATCACCCAAAAAGCGGATGATATTGCGTAATTTAATGTTGTAATCACCGTCATCCGTGCCAGGTCTAAATTTGACCTCTTTAATTTGCACTTGTTTTTGTTTCAGTTTTTGCTCGTGCATACGCTTGCTCTCAGCGTATTTGAATTTACCGTAATCCATCAAACGACACACTGGTGGTGCGGCATTTGGTGCAATTTCGACAATATCAATATCAGCTTCTTCCGCTTTGGCAAAGGCCTCTCTCAGAGTCATCACGCCTAACGGTTCGCCATCAACACCTACTAAACGCACTTGCGGCGCGGTAATGTCGCCATTGATGCGTGTATCTTTATCTTGAGCTATAACAATCCCCTAACAATAAACAAAGCCGCACAGCACCTAAGAAAATCAGACCCGGTTTTGGATGTCTTGTTGTATATGCGCTATAAACGCATCTACCGTCATCACACCCAGATCTTCACCTTTTCTGGTACGTACGGCCACATGACCATTTTGCATTTCTTTGTCGCCCACCACAATTAAGTATGGCAACTTTTGCAAACTATGTTCTCGTATTTTATAGGTAATCTTCTCATTTCTCAAGTCAAAATCGCATCGAATGCCATTTTTCTTCAATGTTTCAACCACTTGGCGCACATAATCTGCCTGATTATCAGAAATATTGAGCACCATGGCCTGCACTGGAGACAACCACACCGGCATGGCGCCAGCAAAGTTCTCAATCAAAATACCTAAAAAACGCTCCATAGAGCCCACGATGGCACGGTGCAACATAATTGGACGCTGACGAGTATTGTCTTCAGCTACATATTCCGCACCCAAGCGCTCCGGCAAATTTGGGTCGAGCTGGATGGTACCGCACTGCCACATACGACCCAACGAGTCTTTCAATGTAAACTCAATTTTAGGGCCGTAGAAGGCGCCCTCGCCTGGCTGATATTCAAATGCCAGTCCATTGGCTTTAATTGCATTCGCCAAAGCGGTTTCAGCCATGTCCCAAGCTTCTTCAGTACCCACACGCTTTTCAGGACGGGTAGACAACTTGACGATGACATCCGAGAAGCCAAAGTCTTTGTATACTTCGTAGAGCATCTTGATGAAGTTTGCTACCTCAGCTTCAACTTGGGATTCCATGCAAAAAATATGCGCATCATCCTGCGTAAATCCGCGCACCCGCATCAAGCCATGCAATGAGCCAGAGGGCTCGTTGCGATGACAAGACCCAAACTCCGCAAGACGCAATGGCAGGTCGCGATAGCTATGCAAACTGTTATTGAAGATTTGAATGTGGCCCGGACAGTTCATGGGCTTCACCGCATAGTCGCGACTTTCTGACTGCGTGACAAACATATTGTCTCGGTAGTTTTGCCAATGGCCGGATTTTTCCCATAAGGTTTTATCCAACACCGTCGGGGTACGCACTTCTTGATAATCGTACTCTTTAAATTTGGCGCGCATGTACTGCTCAACTTCTTGCCAGATGACCCATCCACGCGGATGCCAGAACACCATTCCGGGGGCATCCTCTTGCATGTGATAAAAATCCAGCTGCTTACCCAATTTACGGTGGTCGCGTTTTTCAGCTTCCTCCAGCATATGCAAGTAGGACTCAAGCTCATCTTTGTTGCGCCAAGCGGTTCCATACACCCGCTGCAACATTTCGTTATTGCTATCGCCACGCCAGTAGGCGCCAGCCAATTTCATCAATTTGAAAGCTTTGAGCTTGCCAGTATTAGGTACGTGTGGCCCACGGCAGAGATCGGTAAAGTTGCCTTCGCTGTATAAAGAGACATCTTCATTGCTTGGAATGCTGGCAATAATTTCGGCTTTGTAATGCTCACCGATGCTTTTGAAGTAAGCGACGGCTTCGTCACGCGGCAAAACTTTGCGCTCAACTTTTTCGTCTTTTTTTGCCAACTCCGCCATTTTCTTTTCAATAGCAGTTAAATCATCTGGCGTGAAAGGGCGTTTGTAGCTGAAATCATAGTAAAAGCCGTTATCGATCACGGGGCCGATCGTCACTTGCGCGTCTGGAAACAGTTCTTTCACCGCATACGCGAGCAAGTGCGCCGTCGAGTGGCGAATCACTTCCAGCCCCTCTTCGTTTTTATCGGTAATGATGGCGAGATCAATATCCTCTGCGATCAAATGACTGGTGTCGACCAGCTTAGGCGCTTGACCTGTGTAGGTGACTTTTCCTGCTAATGCCGCTTTGGCCAAACCAGCGCCAATATTTAACGCAACATCGGCCACGGTCACCGGCTGTTCAAAACTTCTCGATGACCCATCAGGCAAGCGAATTACAGGCATGGCTATCTCTCTTCAAACATTAAACATCTAAACAAAACAAGCACATGGCACCTGTTTTTGGTCAAACCGCGATTATCTCACAGCGGGCGAAAATTTCGCAATCAGAAACCAACATTGAATCATCTTCAAGCGACCGACAAACCGCAGCCTCTCATCCAGTTTTTTACGAATGTATTCAAAGCCATGGCGAGATTTAGCGCACGGGATGTTGGGTGAGGTTCAAGCGTGCGCTGAGTAAAAACAAAAAAACCATCAGAAGGCTCTGATGGTTTTTGAAATAAGGTGTTTTTAAATTTGGTAGTCGCGAATGGACTCGAACCATCGACCCCCACCATGTCAAGGTGGTGCTCTAACCAGCTGAGCTACGCGACTATTACATTAGCAACCAAGGTTGCTAATCAATAAGGTTGCGCATTCTATCCGAAAGCCATCGGTAAGGCAATGGGATCTGCTTATAATATATGCCATGAAAACCGTCTCTATCTCTACTCACTCTGTGAGCGACAGCGTGATTGAAACTCTCATCGACACCTTAGCAGCGCAACAGTATTGCGTCATTGATCAATTTTTAGCACCCGCATTAGTGACCTCCTTGCGCGAAATCGCACAAGCGCAGCATCAGCAAGGGCACATGCATTTAGCAGGCACCAGTCAAGCGGGCATGGCCAACGCCAACTTGCGAAGTGACCATATTGTCTGGCTAGAGGAAGACGACCCGCAACCAGCGATTCAACATTACCTGTCGGCATTGCATCAAGTGCAGTCTGCGGTAAATCGTGACCTGATGATGGGCCTTCAAACCTTTGAAACACACTTCGCCGTTTATCCAGCAGGTTCGGTGGGTTATGCCACACATATTGACCAATTTAGACTACATCGCGAAGCAGCTAGCCCCGGCGGCAGAGCACTCAGCGCTGTTCTATATTTAAATGAAACGTGGCCGGACGACGCGGGTGGCGCGTTGCGCTTATACCTTGGTGAACATGCGCACCCCCCTGCGCGCGAAGCCAAACATATCGACATCGCCCCTACAGGCGGCAAACTCGTGTTGTTTTTGTCAGGCAGATTCTGGCATGAGGTCTTGCCGGCAACATTACCTCGAGTGAGTGTGACAGGCTGGTTTAAAACGCGCTAGCTATTGCGCAGATTGCACCTGCTCCGTTAGGCGACTATAGATTTCAGCCCCGGCGTAGCCATCTTGTGGCAACCCCAGCCTCGCTTGGTAACGCCGAATGGCAGCTTGGGTCTTTGCCCCTGGAAAACCGTCAGGGATGCCACAATCATAGCCACGCGCATTGAGCGCTTCTTGCAACGACCACATTTGCTGATAACTGAGTGCGGCGGGTTCCGGCGGCATCAGCAAAGTATAACTCTCCTGCCCTAACTGTTGACTCAGCAATCCGACTGCCAGCGCATAGTTGACTGAGCGGTTCCATTGCATAATGACGTCAAAATTCGGAAACACCATATATGCCGGACCATCAAAGCCCTGTGGCAATAAGATCGCGGCTTGCGGCAAAGACAGCACGCTGTCTGGCACGCCCGCCACACCCGCTTGCACCCAAGCCGCGACTGGTTTGTTGTGTTGCCATTGCGCTTGGCTGTAATCAAACCCTTCGGGCAACGTAACTTGAATACTCACCGGTTGACCTGGTTGCCAGCCCGCCTGCGCCAGATAGTTGGCAGCAGAGCTGAAAACATCAGGGTAAGAGCCCCAGATGTCAATTTTGCCATCGGCATCAGCATCCACGCCATATTTCAATAAGGTGGTCGGCATAAACTGCATATGGCCTGTGGCCCCCGCCCAAGAGCCAACTACAGGACTGTCGTAGCGCTGCTCGCGGTCGACAACGCGCATCAGGTTCAAAAGTTCGCGTTTAAAAAAATCAGCGCGCCGACCCTCATAAGAAAGCGTGGCCAAGGCGGAGGCCAAAGGAATATCACCCATAAATCCGCCAAAATTTGTTTCTAAGCCCCAAAAAGCCACCAATACCTCTCTAGGCACATGGTAGACCTCTTCAACCACGTAGAGCACACCGTGGTAATCCTGCATCATTTGCTTACCTTTGGCGACGACGCGCGGCTGAATACGACGATTCACGTAGGCCGAAAAACTCGTGACAAATTCGGGTTGTTTGCGATCAAGCTCGATCACTTTTGGCAAGTAATTGACTTGATTCAGCGTTGCATCGACGGCTGCCTGCGATACCTGCAAAGCCAACGCCTCTTGCCGCATGTCTGTCAACCAGCGCTGAAAGCCCTCTAAGTCGTCTGCATGACTGGGATTGCTGGCAACCACCCACACAAATATCACGAGGCGACCCCATTGCGTTAGGCGTTGACTGCTTGTTTTTAGTATGGTCATGCGCACCGTCAGAGGCTCGATAAAATGGCTGCATACCCCGCACGATAGTCGGAAAACTGCGGTTGGAAGCCACTGAGTTGTAAAAAATGTGCGCGAATGCGTTTACCAGATGCGGGCAGTAACGGTGGGGATTCTGGCGCGGCTACCTGCTGTTGCGCTGCTAGCCACTGTAATACCGTATGCTGTGGGGCAGATGCGCCGTCACTCAGTATGCAATGATGTGGCAAGGGCTTTTGATCCTGCACGCACTGATAGAAATGCACCACAGCCGACGCCACATCTGCTTCATGCATGCGATTGGTCCAGTGGGTTTGCTTGGGCCAACGCGCCGGATTTTGTAGCATGCGCAATAGATAAAGCCGTTGCGGGCCATAAATACCTGAGACACGCAGCGCCGTATGTCCGCATGCCAGCGATGCTAACAAGCGCTCAGCATCCAAAATCAGCTGTCCTTGCTCGTCCGCCGGGATGGCGGGCGTGTCATCATCAATCCATTCGCCCTGGTGCTCGCCATAAACGCCAGTGCTAGAAATAAAAAAAACGTGTTTCAGTGAGTCCATACATAGGTTTGCCAGCACATTGCGCAATCCCTCCACATAGGTCTGCAAGTAACTTTGCCCCTCAACCGGCGCCAAGCAATACAACACAATATCCGCTTGCACCTTACGCAAGGCGGACAAGCCTGCCCCATCGACAACATCCATATACAGCGCTTGCGCCCCACTCGGCACTGGCAGAGGCGAACGCCTGACGATCGTCACTTCATGACCATGCTCTAAGCTGGCTTGCGCAATCAAGCGACCCAAGGCCCCACATCCGATTTGTAAAATGTGCATAATTATCTCGAGACATCTTGATTGAACACACCACCGATGTCGCCTGTTGGCAAGCCGTGTTTCAATAAATAGCGCTCAGCCAGCAGCATGGCTGACATGGTTTTGCTATCGGTGATCTCACCAAGCTCAATTGCCTGCATCACTTGTTCAAATGGCCAGACAAACACATCCATCGCCTCATCGACATCTCTGGCATGGTTACCCAAATGCAGATCGAGTGCCAAATAAATGTGGATGACTTCGTTCGAATAGCCGATGCAAGGATGCTGCACCCCCAGTTTGATCCATTGCTGCGCGCTGTAACCGGTCTCTTCCAACAACTCGCGCTGCCCTGTTAATAATATGGGCTCGCCAGCATCGATCTTGCCCGCTGGCAATTCAATAAACACTTGATGCAGCGGATAACGGAACTGACGCTCAAGCACCACCTCCCCCGCTTGGGTAAGGGCGACCACGACCACCGCACCCGGATGGGTCACATACTCACGGCCGCTGATCAACCCATTAGGTAAACGTGCCTCGTCATAACGCACGGTGAGCATTTTGCCCTGCGCCATGATCTCGCTAGAGACCGTTGTTTCAATTAAATGCTGATCTTGATCGGGCGTGGTCGATTGCGTCATAACTCAATTCTAATACTTAACATGCCTATTTAAATGTGTTGCAATCGTTGACTTGGCCAGATTGCAAACCTTGTTGAAACCAATGCACGCGCTGCGCTGAACTGCCGTGGGTAAAGCTGTCTGGCACCACATAGCCTTGTGCCTGCTTTTGCAAGGCATCATCACCGATCGCAGTTGCGGCGCGAAGAGCCTCTTCAACATCTCCCGCTTGAAGCACGCGAAACTGCTGATCGGCATGATGCGCCCACACCCCGGCATAGCAATCTGCCTGCAACTCTAACTGGACAGAGTACGCGTTTGAAGCCGCCTCTGAGCGCGCTTGCTGTCTGGCTTGCTGCACTCTCGCCGAGGTCCCAAGCAAATGCTGCACGTGATGGCCCACCTCGTGCGCGATCACGTAAGCCTGTGCAAAGTCGCCGGGGGCTTTAAAACGTGATTGCAACGCTTGATAAAATTGCAGATCGATATACACCTTTTGATCGGCCGGGCAATAAAAAGGCCCCATCGCGGCTTGACCTTGGCCGCAGGCTGTCTGCGTTGCATCCGAAAAAATGTCGAGCGTAGGTGGCTGATATTGCTGCCCTGCCGCAGAAAACAAGCCTTGCCAAACTTGCTCGGTGCTCCACAGCACTTGTGAAACAAACTTAATCTGCGGGTCAGCCTTGTCTGCGGGCGCCGTTTGCGCGGACGTTGCAGATGGTGTCTGCTGAGCACTGTTGAGCACCAGATTAGGGTCTACGCCAAAATACATGGCAACCAGCGCAAGCGCAATTGTTCCAATGCCAATACTGCGACCGCCCACCATTCCACGGCCACGACTGTCTTCAACATGCTGACTTTCTTCCAAATCATCTAGGCGCACAAAAATCCTCCGACCCCGTACTATTGAAAAATGTTGATGGAATGTGATTACTTTAGCATGCAGCACTGATAAAATCACACCATGTTTACTGGGATTATTCAAACCGTCGGCAGGATTGCCGAAGTGGTTCCGCATGGTGAAGACTGCGCATTACGCATCGAAGCTGAGGAACTGGGAATGCAAGATGTGCAACTGGGAGATAGCATTGCCGTCAATGGCGTCTGCCTGACTGTGACGGCGTTCGACGCACATAGCTTTAACGTCATGGTGTCAAAAGTCACCTTCGAAGTGACGCACGGCTTAAGTAAGCCGGGGCCGGTCAATCTAGAAAAAGCCATGCGACTGTCGGATCGGCTAGGCGGTCATTTAGTCACGGGGCATGTCGATGCGATAGGCACCATCACCACCCTGGCGCCGGTCGGCGAATGCTGGCTGCTTAAAATACGCGCGCCGCACGCCATCAGCAAATACATCGCCAAAAAAGGCTCTTTGTGCGTGAACGGTATCAGTCTAACCGTGAATGAGATCAGCCAAGACGAGGTGAGCATTAATCTCATCCCGCACACCATGGAGCACACCATGATGCAATATGCCAACGCCGGAGACCCAGTCAATCTCGAAATCGACTTAATTGCGCGCTATGTCGAACGTATGCAAGCTTGGGGACAAGAATAATGTCGGCGCAAATTAGCCCTATTGAAGCCATTATTGCCGACATTCGTGCCGGAAAAATGGTGATTCTGGTCGACGACGAACACCGTGAAAATGAAGGTGATTTTGTCATCGCCGCCGAATTCGTCACCGCAGAACATATCAACTTCATGGCCAAATTTGGTCGCGGCTTGATTTGTCTTACACTGACCGAGCAACGTTGTCGTCAGTTAGATTTGCCGCCCATGGTGCAAAAAAATGGCACCCGGCTGGGGACTAACTTTACAGTCTCCATTGAGGCCGCAGAAGGCGTAACCACGGGCATTTCAGCGGCAGACCGCGCCACTACCATCCGTGCAGCGATTGCCAAACAGGCCAATGCGCGCAGTATCGTCAGCCCTGGCCATATTTTCCCATTGTCGGCCATGAATGGTGGCGTGTTGGTGCGCGCCGGGCACACTGAGGCAGGCTGCGACTTGGCGCAACTCGCTGGCTGCGAACCTGCCAGTGTGATCTGCGAGATTTTAAAAGATGACGGTGAAATGGCACGATTGCCCGATTTAATGCAAGTCGCGGCTGAGCATGACATCAAAATTGGCACGATTGCTGACCTGATTCATTATCGTGCCGCACATGAAACACTGATCGAACGCAGTGCCGAACGCAATATAGAGACTGTTTTTGGGCCCATGCGCCTCATTGCCTACCGTGACAATATCGCACAAGAAACCCATCTGGTATTAGTCAAAGGTGATCCGCACAGCAGCACAGAGGTGTTGGTTAGAGTGCATGAGCCACTGTCGATGATCGACCTGCTCGATCGTAGCCATCAAGCGCACAGCTGGAATCTGCTAGAAGCGATGCGCGTGATCAGCAAAGTGCCGTGTGGGGTGATCGTGCTGATCAACCATGATGAGGATGGCTTAGGGTTGACGGATCGTATTCTGCGCGCAGACCAAAAACAGGTGCTCAACCAAGAATTACGAAATTACGGTATCGGCTCACAAATTTTACTCGACCTTAATGTCAAAAAAATGCGCCTGATGGCCACGCCACGCAAAATGCCTAGCATGGACGGGTTTGGTCTAGAAATTACCGGTTATTTAAGTGCGGAAGAAGCCAGCCTTTTATGAATGAACAGTTAGCGTTAGCGTCTAATGACACACGGATGAATCTGACCGGACAAATCCTCATCGCCATGCCGGCGATGGAAGACCCCTACTTCAGCAAAAGCGTGATTCTGGTATGTAACCACGATGCCGACGGCGCCATGGGCATGATCCTCAATCATCCGCTGCAAATCAATGTGGGCGACTTGTTTGAACAGCTAGACATGTCGTGCGAGACGGATTACCAACAAGAACGCCAAGTGCATTTTGGTGGCCCCGTGCAAGTCGAACGTGGCTTTGTCTTGCATACGCCTGCCACTGAGTTCAATACCACCATGGAACTGTCTGATGGATTAGCCATGACCTCATCCAAGGACATTTTAGAAGCCGCCGCCCGCGATGAAGCGCCACAAGATATGTTCATTGCGTTGGGCTACACCGGTTGGTCTGCAGGCCAACTCGAAGAAGAAATCCAGGCAAACGCTTGGTTGAATTTGCCACTGACAGACCATCAACAGTTGCATAAACTCATTTTTAAATTACCTAATGACGACAAACTAGCCTGGGCCATGCATCAACTTGGGGTCGACTTTGCGACGTTATCAGAGGTCGCTGGCCATGCCTGATGCGATCAAGCGCGGTAAACAACCCCTCAACCAAAGCCATTTACCAATTACCCAACGACGTTATCCTGATGTCAGTGGCACAGTATTAGCCTTTGATTTTGGCGAAAAACGCATCGGGGTGGGCGTGGGTGACACCTTGCTCAAGCTGGCACACCCGCTGCTGACCATAGACGCAGAAGAAAATGCCGCCAAATTTGCGCAGATTGACGCATTATTGCAAGAATGGCGGCCTTGCCTGCTGGTTGTCGGCTTACCGATGTCCATGGAAGGTGAGGCGCATGCCATGACGGCGTTGGCACAAAAATTTGCGCAACGTCTTGAGGGCCGTTTTAATTTGCCGGTGGTGATGATCGATGAGCGTTTGACTTCAGCCGAGGCTTCGCAATCACTGAGCGAGGCGGGGATTAAAGGCCGCGCACAAAAACTGTTGTTAGATCAAGTTGCGGCCCAGACTATTTTACAATCGTATTTTGATACCTACCATACGCGTGCCTTATCAGCAGATCCCCATGACAGCACTGGACAATCATGACCTTACCTGACCCCGAACAACTGCTTGAACATTTGTATCAACAACTGAAGCCTCGCATTCAAGACCAAACGGTACTAGTGGGGATTTATACCGGCGGCGTGTGGCTGATGGAAAGATTGCTGCATCGTTTGCAGGCTGAGCTTGGCCGGGACATCCCGCATGGCAAATTGGATGCTGCCATGTACCGTGATGACTACGCGCAACGCGGCCTCAAAACAGCGGCGCAACCAGCACAGATGCCTTTTGACGTGAACGCCAAACACATTATTTTAGTGGATGATATTTTTTATACCGGACGTACCACCCGCGCCGTGATGAACGAATTATTTGATCATGGCCGTCCCGCGTCGGTGCAACTTGCGGTATTGATAAACCGTGGCGGCGCGCAACTGCCGATTCGCCCAGACATGGTCGGTGCAGACCTACCATTATTAGCACACCAATCTTATGAGCTAGCCATGAATACGCAAGGGCGCTTGCATCTGAGCATCGCCGAGTCTACCCCGCTTGCAAATAAGGGAGCCACCACCCATGTATAACCCGCAACTCAATGCGCAGGGACAATTACAGCACCTACTCAGTATCGAAGGGCTTCCCAAACGCATCCTCAACGACATTTTGGATACCGCCGAAAACTTTGTCGGCGTGGCCGAGCGTGAAGTGAAAAAGGTGCCGTTACTGCGCGGCAAAACGGTGTGCAATATTTTCTTTGAAAACAGCACGCGTACGCGCACCACATTTGAAATTGCAGCCAAACGTCTGTCGGCGGATGTGCTCAACCTCAATGTGAGCACCTCATCGCAATCCAAAGGCGAGACCATTCTGGATACGGTGAACAACTTGATCGCCATGCACGCGGACATGTTTGTGGTACGTCATCAGCAAAGTGGCGCGGCACATTTTATTGCACAGCATGTGCCGCCCCACATCAGTGTAATCAACGCCGGCGATGGCCGCCATGCGCACCCTACTCAAGGGTTGCTTGACGTATTTACTATCCGCAAATACAAACCAGAAATGCACAATCTGCGCGTGGCTATTGTGGGCGATGTTTTGCATTCCCGCGTTGCCCGCAGTGAAATTCACGCATTAACCACCTTGGGCGTGCCCGAGATCCGCGTCATCGCCCCACGCACCTTGTTGCCGACCGATGTCGAAAAACTAGGCGTACAGGTATTTCACAATATGGAGCAAGGCCTCAAGGATGTCGATGTGGTCATGATGCTGCGACTGCAAAATGAGCGCATGTCTGGTGCCTTGCTCCCTAGCTCGCAAGAATTTTTTCAAACGTTTGGCCTGACGCCTGAACGGTTGGCCCTTGCCAGACCGGATGCGATCGTGATGCACCCCGGACCGATGAATCGAGGCGTCGAAATCGACTCCGCTGTCGCCGACGGGAAGCAATCCGTGATTCTGCCGCAAGTCACCTATGGCATTGCAGTGCGCATGGCGGTGATGGCCATTCTTGGGGGAGGCAACGCCGCATGAATATCCTCATCAAACAAGGCCGGCTCATGGATGCCAGCCAATCACTGGATCAAGTCAAAGACCTGTATATCGCCGACGGCAATATTGTCGCGATTGGCGAAGCACCGGCTGACTTTATCGCTGATCAAACACTGGATGCCACGGGCAAATGGGTACTACCCGGCTTGGTTGATTTATGCGCCCGCCTGCGTGAACCAGGCAGCGAATACAAAGCCACCTTGCTCAGCGAGTTACGTGCAGCCATGGCCGGTGGCGTGACCAGCCTCGCTTGCCCGCCAGACACTGACCCCGTATTAGATGAGCCAGGCTTGGTAGAGATGCTTAAGCACCGTGCCAAATCTCAAGCACTGGCCCACGTGTATCCGTTGGGCGCGGTCACTCGTCAACTTCAAGGCCAATTGCTGACTGAAATGTATGCCTTAACGGCGGCCGGCTGCGTCGGCTTCTCGCAAGCGGATACTGCCATTGTCGATACACAGGTACTGTGGCGCGCGTTTGAGTATGCGGCCTCTTTTGGTTACACCTTGTTTATGCGCGCCGAGGATCCTTACCTGGCTAAAAATGGTGTCGCGCATGATGGCGAAGTCGCCTCTCGGTTAGGTCTCAAAGGGATTCCTTCTGCGGCAGAAAGCATAGCCTTGCAAACCATGTTACGTATTGCGCAAGCCACCGGCGTCAAATTGCACATTGCGCGGGTCTCTACCGCAGAGTCAGTCGAACTGATCCGTCAAGCCAAACAATCTGGCATGGCATTATCTGCGGATGTGAGTATTCAACACTTGCACCTGACCGATATGGACATTGGCTTTTTCGACAGCATGGTGCATTTAAAACCGCCTGTGCGTACACAGCGAGACCGGGATGCACTGCGCGCCGGCTTGTTGGATGGCACCCTGGATGCGATTTGCTCAGACCATACGCCGGTGGATGATGACGCCAAGGCACTGCCGTTTGCCGAATCGCATGCGGGCGCTTCAGCGCTTGAGCTACTGTTGCCACTCACCCTGAAATGGGCTGCACAAGCCAAGCTTGCACCAACACAAGCACTGACAAAAATCACCCAAACACCGGCGAATATCTTGGGTATCGCCGCTGGGCACCTGCAGGTAGGTGCCAGCGCAGATGTGGTGATTTATGACCCGGAAATGGAGTGGCGGGTAGATGGCCGCGCCTTGACCAGTCAGGGCAAAAACACGCCGTTTGTCAATCACGCGGTCACTGGCAAAGTTACCACCACTTTAACCCAAGGCAAGCTGGTATTTCAGCAAGAAACCTTGCAATCTCGGTAGCTAAAAGCAGCACGCCTGCGATACTTTTAAGCATCGCAGACGTGTTTTAGATTGCGCTAACTTAGTAGCGCGTCTACAAAATGTCTAAATCTGAAATCTTGCTGCGCTCCTGATTCTCAGGATTGGTCACTTTGCTATTGAGTTTGAATTTTAAACGCAAGTCATTGACCGAATCGGCATTGCGCAAAGCATCGTCATAACTAATCTGACCAGATTCAAATAAATCAAACAATGCTTGGTCGAATGTCTGCATCCCCAGCTCACGTGATTTAGCCATGATCTCTTTGATGGCGTGTACGTCGCCCTTGTAAATCAGGTCAGAAATCAAGGGCGAATGCAGCAACACCTCCACCGCTGCCACGCGGCCGCTGCCATCCGTTTTGGGGATCAAACGCTGTGAAGCGACACAGCGTAGATTGAGTGATAAGTCCATCAACAACTGCTGACGACGCTCTTCAGGGAAAAAGTTAATAATGCGGTCCAGCGCCTGATTGGTACTATTGGCGTGCAAGGTAGCCAAACACAAATGTCCGGTCTCTGAGAACGCAATCGCATAATCCATGGTTTCGCGATCCCGAATCTCCCCAATCATAATCACATCGGGTGCCTGACGCAGCGTGTTTTTAAGCGCAGCATGCCAGCTCTCCGTATCCACGCCCACTTCACGCTGAGTGACAATACAATTGCGATGGCCATGAATAAACTCAACCGGGTCTTCAATGGTAATAATGTGGCCATAACTACTTTCATTGCGATGGCCTAACATTGCCGCCATTGACGTTGACTTACCAGAGCCAGTGCCGCCCACAAAAATGATCAGGCCACGTTTGGCCATCACCACTTCTTTCAAAATCACTGGCAACTTCAAGTCATCAAACTTGGGAATATTGGTGTTAATCACCCGAAACACCAAGCCAACAGCACTACGCTGAATAAACGTATTGACACGAAAGCGGCCAACCGCCGCCATGCTGATGGCAAAATTACATTCCATCGTCTGCTTGAACTCTTGCGCCTGCTTGTCATTCATGACGGCGGTTGCAATTTCAGCTGTTTGTTGCGTGGTGAGGGTTTGTGACGAGACCGGTGTCAGTTTGCCATCGATCTTCATCGCTGGCGGAAAGCCCGCCGTGATAAAAAGATCGGATGCTTTACGTGTGACCATCAGCTTGAGCAGGTCATTCACAAATTTTTCAGTTTGGCCGTGATCGCCAGTGGTTTGCGTACTATCCATAGTATTAGCCGATGATAGCGTCACGATTAGCAGCCTTAGTGCGGGCTTCTGCGGCACTGATGACATTGCGTTTAACCAGATCTTGCAGGTTCTGGTCTAAGGTTTGCATACCCATGCTCTGGCCAGTTTGAATCGCGGAGTACATCTGCGCAATTTTGTTTTCACGAATCAAATTGCGGATAGCTGGCGTGCCCATCATGATTTCATGCGCGGCAACCCGGCCTTGCTCATCCTTGGTTTTACATAGCGTTTGTGAAATCACGGCGCGTAGCGATTCAGACAACATCGAGCGAACCATTTCTTTTTCTGCCGCCGGAAACACATCGACTACCCGGTCGATGGTCTTAGCGGCTGAGCTGGTGTGCAAGGTGCCAAAGACCAAGTGGCCAGTTTCCGCGGCTGTCAACGCCAGACGAATGGTTTCAAGGTCACGCATCTCGCCCACCAAAATCACGTCTGGGTCCTCACGCAGTGCGGAGCGCAAGGCGTTTTCAAACGACATGGTGTGGGGGCCGACTTCGCGCTGGTTAATCAATGATTTTTTAGAGGTATGCACAAATTCGATAGGGTCCTCCACGGTCAGCACATGGGACATTTGTGACTCGTTGATATAGTCGATCATGGCTGCCAGCGTGGTCGATTTCCCTGAACCGGTCGGGCCTGTCACCAGCACAATGCCGCGCGGGGTATCCGCGATATCTTTAAACACCCGTGGAGCATTCAACTCTTCTAACGTTAACACCTTACTCGGAATCGTCCGGAACACCGCGCCGGCGCCGCGTTGCTGATTAAATGCATTGACCCGAAAACGCGCTAGGTCTGGAATCTCAAACGAAAAATCGCACTCCAGCGTTTCTTCATACACTTTGCGCTGACTGTCATTCATGATGTCATACAGCATCCGGTGCACTTCAGCATGCTCCATCGCGGGTAAATTAATTTTACGCACATCGCCATGCACACGAATCATCGGTGGTAGACCAGAGGACAAATGTAAGTCCGAGGCTTTGTTTTTGACAGAAAATGCTAATAAATCTGAAATATCCACAATCGACTCCAATGATTATTTATATAATGGTGCTATCGCTTTGCATTCTAAATTGTAAAGACTTGTTTTCAAACCATCACGATTGCCCATGACTACCCTCTCTGAAAACCTCGCCACGATTCAACAACAGATTACAGCGGCGCAAACACGTTTTCAGGCGGCCCAGACTGTGACCTTGTGTGCCGTGAGTAAAACGCAATCGGCGGAGGTGATCCGTGCCGCTTATGCTGCAGGCCAAACCGTCTTTGGCGAAAACTATGTACAAGAGGCACTGCAAAAACAAGCTGACCTTGAAGACTGTGCTATCGCGTGGCACTTTATCGGACCGATTCAAAGCAACAAAACACAGCCCATCGCCCGTCATTTCGACTGGGTGCACTCTGTGGATCGGCTTAAAATTGCCCAACGGCTGTCTGATGCCCGTCCCCCGGAGCGCGGGCCACTCAATATCTGCCTGCAAGTCAACATCAGTGAAGAGCAAAGCAAAAGTGGTGCCAGTGGTGATGAACTATTAGAACTCGCCTTAAATATCAAACAGTTGCCAAACTTGCAGTTGCGAGGCTTGATGGCGATTCCCGCCCCTTGTCACACCTTTGAGGAACAGCGTGACCAATTTCGGCAGGTGCGTGCTTTGTTTGATCACTTAAACGCGCAGGGCCTGCAACTAGACACCCTTTCCATCGGCATGAGCAATGATTTTGCTGCGGCTATCGCCGAAGGTGCAACCTTGGTGCGCATAGGCACTGCAATTTTC
Organism: Methylophilus medardicus; assembly: GCF_006363955.1. GTDB lineage: Bacteria > Pseudomonadota > Gammaproteobacteria > Burkholderiales > Methylophilaceae > Methylophilus > Methylophilus medardensis. The sequence continues at coordinate 786,685 of NZ_CP040948.1, read as the reverse complement.
GGTGCCCGTGTCCGCGTAACCCCCTCAGACTCTGCAACAAAAGGACCTTGATGACTTCCGCTTCCCTTTCAAACATGCGCATCGCTTTTATTGGCGGCGGCAATATGGCACAAGCCTTAATGATCGGCCTGCAACAACGTGGGTTTTCCATGCAACACATTACCGTGGTCGACCCAGACACAACCAAGCACACCACCCTGCAAACTGCACTGGGTGTGACTACCGCTGACAGCGCGACCGAGGCATTATTGGCGGTAGACGTTATCGTAATCGCCGTGAAACCGCAGCAATTACAACAGGTTGCACAAACGCTGGCGCCTTTGCTCAATGCACAATTAGTGGTTTCTGTGGCCGCTGGCATCCGCACCGCTGATCTCAGCCGCTGGCTGGGCGGCTACCCTACTATTATTCGTACGATGCCCAATACCCCAGCGCAGATACAGTCTGGCATTACCGGTGCCTTTGCCTTGCCCGCGGTGTCCGCCGCACAACGCACGCAGGCCGATGACCTGTTGCAAGCGGCAGGCGAGGTCGTTTGGCTGGACGATGAAGTACAGCTGGACGCCGTGACGGCGATTTCGGGCAGTGGCCCGGCCTATGTGTTTTTAATGATTGAAGCCCTGAGCGCTGCGGGCGTCGCGTTGGGCCTGAGTGAGGCGCAATCCTTACAACTCAGTTTGGCCACTTTTAAAGGTGCCAGTTTGCTGGCTGCCGGCAGCCAGACCCCGATTGCGACACTACGCGAGCAAGTTACCTCCAAAGGCGGCACCACCGAACAAGGGCTGTTGAGTATGCGCCAGCATGACATTCATGGCATGATGCAACATGCCGCCGAGCAAGCCGCGCGCCGGGCCAAAGAACTGGGCGATCAATTAGGAGCACAAGCATAATGTTACAAAACATGACTACTTTCTTACTCAATGCCGCCTTCGGCATTTTGACCTTTTTGCTAGTATTGCGATTTTTAATGCAATGGACGCGCACCGCATTTCAGAACCCCTTAGGACAAATGAGCATGGCCTTGACCGACTTTATGGTGAAGCCAGCCCGTCGATTGATTCGTCCGGTGAAACAATGGGACTTGTCGACGCTGATATTGGCTTTATGCATGCAAATCGCGCTATTTGCCTTGTTAGCGTTATTGGCAGGCGCCCCCGCTTCCCCGGTGTTTTGGCTGTGGCAAGCCGTGTTTGGCGTGCTCGGGCAAATCGTCGATGTGTTTTTTTATGCGATTTTGTTGATGGCGATTTTAAGCTGGGTGAATCCTTACAGCCCAATCTATGGCGTGCTCAATCAATTGTCGGCGCCGATTGTAGAGCCCTTACGACGCCTGTTGCCGCCGATTCAGGGCTTTGACTTTTCTGCATTGGTCGCGCTGATTTTATTGCAGATGTTGAGCCACATTGTATTGCCCGGTTTAGCGGTCAGCATCCTCTAAGGCCGTAGTTTGCACACCATGGTTAGCGCCTGCTTTCAATGGTGTTAAATCCAGACAATATCGAACTCTTCGCGTCCATATTGCGTGTCGGGATGCAGCGAGAGCGGCTTTTTAATAAAGTCAGACAAACTGGCCAAACTCTGCGACTCCTCATCACTCAGCATGTTTATGACCTCTGGGGATGCCAGAATCTTGAATTCTTTGGCATTTCTAAACTGCTTAGATTCCCGCAACAATTCGCGCATGATTTCATAGCACAGCGTTTGCGCCGTCTTGAGTTCGCCGCGGCCCTGACAGACCTTGCACGACTCGCACAGCAAATGCGCCAAACTTTCACGCGTACGCTTACGGGTCAACTCCACCAGGCCTAATGCTGAAAAGCCATTCACATTAATGCGCGCACGGTCCAGCGTGACCGCTTTACGCAACTCTTCGAGCACCGCCTCGCGCTGGGCATCTTCATCCATATCAATAAAGTCGATGATGATGATGCCGCCTAAGTTGCGCAAGCGCAGTTGGCGCGCAATGGTTTGCGCTGCCTCAAGATTGGTTTTAAAAATCGTGTCCGACAAATTTTTGCCGCTGACAAAGCTGCCAGTGTTGACATCTACCGTCGTCAACGCCTCGGTCTGGTCAAAAATCAAATAGCCGCCAGATTTGAGTTCGACCTTACGTGACAACGCTTTTTCAATCTCGCTTTCAATGTCATAAAACTCAAACAACGAGCGCTCGCCTTTGTAATGCGTCAGGGGCTTAACTGCGTGGGAGACATATAATTCGGCAAACTCCTTCAAGCGCTCGAACATTTCGCCCGAATCCACCCGAATACTGGTGGTTTCGGTACACACCACATCGCGCAAAATGCGACGCGGCAGACTGAGGTCATAAAATATCAATGAGCGCTCGCCGACCTTGGTACTCTCTGTTTGAATCTTTTGCCAGACTTTGCGCAGATATTCCACATCGGCCACTAGCTCTGCATCGGTTGCGTTCTCAGACATGGTGCGGATGATATAACCACCTTCACGTTCTTCCGGCAACAAGCCGAGTAAGCGGTTACGCAAAAACTCGCGTTCTTCTTCAAGGTCGATGCGTTGCGATACCCCAATATGTTTCTGATAAGGCAAATAGACCAAAAAGCGACCTGCAATGCTGATCTCGGTGGTCAGGCGCGCACCTTTAGTGCCAATCGCCTCCTTAATCACCTGCACGATGATTGACTGTCCCTCGTGCAGCACTTCTTGAATCGGCCGGTCCGTTTTGATCGCGCCGTCCTCTGAATGACACGCCATGATATCCGCCGCATGTAGAAAAGCGGCACGTGGCAAGCCGATTTCGACAAACGCTGACTGCATACCCGGCAAAACGCGCACAACGGTCCCGCGGTAGATGTTACCGACAATACCCAATGAGGACGCACGCTCAATGTGCAGCTCCTGCACAATACCCTGCTCCAGAATCGCCACGCGCGTCTCTTGCGGGGTGACGTTAATCAGTACTTCTTGCGCCAATGACATATTGCTTTACCCAATCCCGATCATTTTCTTTGTGTAAAAGTTTACCACGCGTGCAACAACTGCGCCGTTTCATGCAACGGCAAACCCATCACGCCGCTGTAACTACCGTTAATCTGTTTAATCCATCGCCCGGCACGGCCCTGTATGCCATAGGCACCCGCTTTGTCCATCGGTTCACCGGATGCCACATAATCGGCTAATACCGCCACCGGGACCTGCATCATCTCCACTTCGGTACTATTGAGCAAACAATGCACCTCTCCCGCTTGGTAAAGTGCGACCGCTGTATGCACGAAGTGAATGCTGCCACTCAAACGGGCAAGCATGGCCATGGCCTCATCTGCGTCTGCGGGTTTACCTAAAATCAGTTGGCCAAGCGCCACCGTCGTATCCGCAGCCAAAATCGGCAAGCCGCGATGACCATGTAAGCTGGCAACCGCGAGAGCCTTCTCGCGTGCGAGGCGCACCACATATTGCGCAGGATCCTCGTCCGGCCAACTGGATTCGTCGATATCTGCGGGCACGATGTCGCAATGCACCCCCAATTGCGCCAGCAATTCGACGCGGCGTGGACTGCGAGAGGCAAGAATGATGTTTTGTAAGGCCATAGATACTCCAAAAACTGCGTCTGCAAGCCGCACAAGGTAACACAAACACTAGGCATTTTGCGCTAAAGCCACACCAAGTTACGCGCACCAGCGCTGGTTTCCGCGTGTACAATAAGCTTTCGTTTGTCTTTTCACACCCGACCGTCCGCATGCACTCACTTGAACATTTGCTACACCGCGCCGAACAACTGATCACACGGCTCGAAACACTGCTCCCTACGCCACCCGCAGAGGTCCAGTGGCAGGCGATTGCCTGGCGGTGGGTCAAACATGGCTCCCAAGGCCAATTGCAGGCCGTAGATCATCCACATGCAGTATTACTGCGAGACATTCAGTTTATTGACCGACAAAAAGCGGAGGTCGTGCGTAATACCCGCCAATTTCTGCAAGGACTACCGGCCAATCACGTCTTGCTGACTGGCGCGCGCGGCACTGGCAAATCGTCGCTGGTAAAAGCAGTGCTAAATGCCTATGCCAGTGAAGGCCTGCGTCTGATTGAGGTTGAGAAACAAGACCTCAACGATGTGCCACAAATTGCGCAACAGATTCGCCAACGCCCAGAAAAATTTATTATCTTTTGTGATGACCTGACTTTTGAGGCCAATGATAGCGGCTACAAAGCGCTCAAAGTGATTCTAGATGGCTCGATTGAACATGCTTGTCCAAACCTGCTGGTGTATGCCACCTCCAACCGGAAAAATTTGATGCCGGAATTCATGGCGGACAATCAGCCTATCCTTGACCAAGGCGAAATTCGCCCAAACGACACCATCGATGAAAAGACCGCACTGGCCGAACGCTTTGGTCTGTGGCTGTCTTTTTACAGTTTTGATCAAGAGGAATACCTCAGTATTGCCGAGCACTGGCTACAAAGCTTTGGTATCGCCATGGATGACGCGGCCAGACACGCAGCATTACAGTTTTATCACACCCGCGGCGCCCGCAGTGGTCGTGTCGCCTATCAGTTTGCCAAAGACTATGCCGGTAAACTGCAATTGAACGCGGAGTAATACCATGACCAAGCTCGTTCAAGTTGCGGTCGCTATTTTAATCCGTCCCAATGGGGAATATCTGCTCGCCAGCCGTCCGCAAGGCAAGGGTTGGGCGGGCTGGTGGGAGTTTCCCGGTGGCAAGATCGAATCTGGCGAAACGCCCGCACAGGCATTGATCCGCGAAGCACAGGAAGAGCTGGGCATTACACCGACGCAGACACAGCCTTGGATCAAACGGCGCTATGACTACCCCGCCACACACGATGCAGAGGCCAAAACAGTGCTACTGCATTTTTTCTTTGTCCATGCCTGGCAAGGTGCGCTGCAAGCCCGCGAGGGCCAACAATTCGCATGGCAACATCCACAAATAGGCAATGTCACCCCAGTGCTTCCCGCCAACGCGCCGATCATGCAAGCCCTTAGCCTGCCACCAGTGTATGCAATCAGCAATGTACAAGAAATGGGTGAACCCACATTTTTGCAAGCACTCAAGCGACAACTCGATCAAGGCCTACAATTATTACAGGTTCGTGAGCCGCAACTTGACAGTGCAGCACTGGCACAATTAAGTGAACAAATATTGCAGCTATGCGCACCTTATGACTGCCGCTGTCTGTTAAATGCCAGCCCAGAACAAGCCTTGCAACTTGGATACCAAGGCGTGCATCTCAATAGTCAGCGCTTGTTAGCAATGTCCGTCAAACCTGATCACCTACTTGTCGGTGCATCGTGTCACAATCTTGAGCAACTGCAAAAAGCACAAACACTGCAACTTGACTTTGCCTTACTCTCCCCCGTATTGCCGACAAAAAGTCATCCAGAAGCAGCAGGCATGGGTTGGGAAATCTTTGAAGACATGCTCAATGGTTTAGAAATTCCAGTCTATGCACTCGGGGGCATGCGCCCTACGCATCTAGCGCAGGCACAAGCTTGTGGCGCGAGAGGCATCGCCATGCAAAGTGGCCTTTGGCAAGCGCAGCTAGCCTAAGCATTCCAGCACAGCAAACAATCCACACCCAGCGCGGCTGCTGAAGCCGTCGCTGGTCCACGTATTAACCCACGTATTAACCGCAGCACAAAATGCGTCTTAGCGCAGCCTACACCACTCCCTGCCACTCTCAAGCAGACCAGTCGCCATACGCATGACATTGATGGTTGACGATAAGTCTGTTTCGACTTAACATTTAATAATTGTTAATTATTGTTAATAAATTAGCAAAAAACATTCATTTAAATGTATCAATGATCACGCATTCATCAACGCAAACGACTGAGAGACACCATGAAACTGACAAACACTTCATTCATTATTGGACTGACTATGATTGGGCTACTGACCATGAACACCAGTCAGGCCGCACTCAGCATCACCAACATCAGTGTCACGGCACCGACCACGACCTCGAGCGGCATGATTCATGTGACAGGCTATTGCAACGTTGGTAACGGCCCCACCAGCCTAGAGATTAAATTACAAGGCTCCGGACCGAGTTGGAGTTCACTAGGTTCTGGCAACGGCAATTGCAATAACGCCGGCCAAAAAACCAAAAGCGTGCCATACACCAACGGGCCAGGCAATTACAAAATCAGAGTGTTGCAAGGTGGCAGTAGCTATGTGTGGCCTGCCATTGTGGTTTTACCCTAAGTGGGCGCCAAGTGCGCGACCCGTGTCCTCAGCGTAAGTGAACAACGGGCAAACAGTGGCAATGTTAAAGCCACATTATTAAAACAGAGAAACATATCATGACTCGCTTAATTGAAGGCGCGCCCAGTCAAGAGGAACATATCATCTATCGTGCGCATGTCAGTGTGTGGTCACTGGTGCCGCTCATCATCTTGGGCTTGATATTTATCACCGTTGGCGTGGGTCTAGTATTTTGGATCAACGCTTACATGCAATACAAAACCACAGAGCTTGCATTTACCAATAAACGCGTCATTGCAACATTCGGTTTCATACGCCGCCAAACAATAGAACTCAATATCAACAACGTCGAAACAGTGGAAGTCAGCCAAAGCATCTTCGGTAGATTGTTTAACTTTGGCACGCTAGTCATTGCAGGCGCTGGCAATCCGCAAGCCTCGATTCCTGGCATCTCCGACCCGATCTCGTTCCGCAGCGCCTTTATTGCAGCGCAAGAGATTCAACGACCTTATGTTTCTTGAATCAAGCCAATTTAAGGGCAATCTATTTTGTAAGATTAAAAATACTACTAAATCTGGCAGGCTGGGTTATGCTCTGTGGTGAGCGCAGGGAAATTTAATTTAAACTGCCTTAGTAGGCGACTTTTTGTAGTTGTCACACTTGAATAAACTGGTGGCCAATCCTCAGAGGTTCTTAGCTTTTCGGCATCGATTGGGGGAAACGCCTTATTTTGAAAAAAGCCACACAATGTCATATTTACAGTTAGCATACCTGCATCTTGCGACAGCTTTACTCGCGTTTATATTGGGGACTTTGCAGTTATTGCAGAGAAAAGGCAGCATACAGCACAGGCTGATTGGCAAGTATTTCATGGGCCTGATGTTGGTGACCGCCATCATCGCATTGTGGATGCCTGCACAAATTGGCCCAACCTTGATGGGCCATTTTGGTTTTATTCATTTATTTTGTTTGTTGGTGTTGTATTCAGTACCAGCCAGCTACCTTGCCATTCGGCGAGGTCACTTGGCTAGTCATAAAGCCCATCTGATTGGGGTTTATGTAGGAGGACTGTTAATTGCAGGAGGCTTTGCCTTAATGCCGGGGCGATTATTGCATGGATGGCTTTTCTAGCCGATCAGGCGATTGCCGCATGTGATTTGTCTGTATGGCCGTTGATGAACAGAATTAAAGTGGATTAAATATATGCACACCCAACAATTAAACAATCCGCTGCATGGGTTAACGCTCGCGCACATTGTTGAACAATTAGTCGCACATTACGGCTGGGATCAACTGGCGCAAAAGGTCAACATCAACTGTTTCAAAACTGACCCATCAGTGAAGTCGAGTTTGAAGTTTTTGCGACGCACGCCTTGGGCGAGGGCTGAAGCAGAACAATTGTATCTTGCGACCTTCGCTCGATACACACAGGGCCAGCGCTGAGGCGCCCTGTTGACCGCTTAGGGGGCAGTTTTCACCGGCATGGTAATAAACTGCTCTGCAATCTTGCCTTGCTGGTCTTTGAAACAAAGCCTGAATTTGACTTGCTCCCCCACTTTGAACGGGGACGCGAGCTCAAATAGCATCAGGTGCAATCCGCCTGGGGCCAATGTCACTGGTTTATTGGCGGGGATCGCCAGTTCTTCCAGACTGCGCATTTTCATGACCCCATTTTGCATGGTCATACTATGCATCTCCACCGCACCCGCGCGCTCGGTTTCAACGTAGACCAGCGTGACCGCTTGCGCGCTGCGTAAAGTCAAATAAGCCGCACCCACAGACTGGCCCGGATTAGAGGCGCGGACCCAAGCTTCCGTGAGGGTCACCTCTGCTTGAGCGACCCCAAGCCAACCGATGCAACTTAGAGCAATCAAAAAACAAACTATGCGCGCAATTTTTGGCATAAGCGATCATCCTGCAGGTAAGTTATTCTGACTCTGGCAAATCAGGCGGCGTGTGGTCAGGAATCCGAAACTTTTCTGTTGCCCAGTCGCCTAGATCTACTAATTTGCAGCGCTGACTACAAAATGGCCTAAAGGCATTGGTCGGGGAATATTCGGTCGTTTCGCCGCATGAGGGACAAGCCACCTTGCGGACTTTGACTGCAGCTTGCGTCAATTGTGCCCAGCTCCGGTAAAGTTACAAATAATCATCTTGAATGGAATATCTTGCTCACAGCCTTTGGGCCGCTGTACAAAATCCAATTTTTGAAACCGAATATTAATCGCATATTTATTGGCACTGACTTCAGGAAAACACTCATCGTGCTCTATTTCAATGCGTAATAGTTGCGCGGGCTTATGGCCGGACAATTGCTGCTGGTAAGCACCGTGATGCGCCACGAGGGGCAATACTTGGCCACTACCGCGCAATAGCTGCAGAATTAAGCGTATGGATTCGTACATCGGCATTAGACGAGCAAGCCAGTTGCCAAAATCATCTTTGCGGCGCGCTTCGCCTAAATATAACCAATGCCGATAAGAGGGCAAATCAAACTCACAGACCCCTCCAGGAATACTGGTGCGTTGCTTGACACTCATTAACCAGTCATTTTCACGCAATGATTGACCAAGTTTTTGATGGTCTGAGCGTAACGCAGTCGCGCAACGCTCAAGGCTGGCTAATGTGCTGCCCAGCGCCTGTTGATCGATATTGGGATTGTTTTGCAGAAAAGACAATTGCACTTTGTGCCTGTCTAGCTCTTGCAGCAGATCTACCTTCAAATCACCACGATCAATGAGATCGAGGATTTGTAGCATAGAAATCAGCGCCACATGATGACTGATTTCATGACCAATCTCGATGTGATGCAGCATTTTCACGAACAAATCTTCGAGTCGAAGATAGGTCCGGATGCGCTCGTTAAATGGAAATTCGTAGCTCGACACGGCAGCCTTTTCTGTCAGCTGATACTTGAAAAGTATGCAATAAAAGCCTGATTATGAAACCCTTTTCACTCACTGGCAAGTCTTAGAGAAATTTTTATGAAACTCTTGCACTTTTTGCGCTAATTTATCGAGCGTCTGATCATTCTCAATCACTGAATCGGCAATCGATAAACGGGCCTCTCGGTCACTTTGGGCAGCGATCATCGCTTGTGCCATGCCCTCTGATAATTGGCTGCGCTGCATGAGGCGCTCAAGCTGCGTTTGCGCATCACAATCGACCACCAATACATGATCAATCATGCGCCAATCCTCACGGCTTTCGACCAGCAGAGGAATCGCCAACACGACATAGGGATCGGCATATTGGCCGATTTGACGGATCGCCTCAACGCGGATCGCCGGATGCATGATCTGGTTGAGTTGTTCAAGCGCATCAGGTTCAGCAAAGACCAGTTCGCGCAGTCTGGCACGGTTTAATTGACCATCGACATTAAACATACTTGCACCAAATTTTTCTTTGACTGCTTGCATGGCAGGACTACCCGGCGCGCTCATGTCATGCGCAATCTGATCTAAATCCACCACCGGCACCCCCAATGTAGTGAATATTTGACAGACCTCGGATTTTCCACTGCCGATACCACCAGTCACGGCAACCACTTTACGCATGATACGTCCCTTACGGCACTAGATAATAGGCAGCTAACGCTTGCCCATAAAACAGAGCAGCAATGCCGCCGAGCGCAAGAAAGGGGCCAAATGGAATCGCTGTCTGTCTAGTTTTGCCCTTGAGTAGAATCAAGCCGATGCCGATCACACTGCCCACCACCGAACTCAGCAAAATCACTGCAGGTAGCAATTGCCAACCAAACCAGGCACCGATGGCAGCCAACAGTTTAAAATCGCCATAGCCCATGCCCTCTTTACCCGTCACCAGCTTGAACAACCAGTACACCGTCCATAACACCAGATAACCAGCCATGGCACCAATCACTGCAGAATTGAGGTCGGTAAAGCCATATTTAATATTCACCAACAGCCCTAACCATAGTAACGGCAGGGTGATATCGTCGGGTAATAACTGGGTGTCAAAATCAATAAAAGTGAGAGCGACCAAGGCAAACACAAATACCAATGCGCACAGCGTTAATACGCTGTAGCCATATTGCACGGCAACCGAAAATGCTAAGCCACCGGTTAACAACTCCACCAGCGGATAGCGTAGCGAAATCCCACTTTTGCATGCTTTGCAACGACCGCGTAACAAGAGATAACTAATGACAGGAATGTTTTCGAATGCGGTAATTTGATGTCCACAGTGCGGACAAGCTGAGCGCGGCACCACTAAATTATATTTAGGTTGCGCCGGTGCAGACTCCCCCTGTAAATCAAGACAGCTCGCTTGCCATTCACGCTCCATCATTTTGGGTAGACGGTGTATCACCACATTGAGAAAGCTGCCTACGATCAAGCCGATGCCCAAACAAACTGCTTGCAAAAAATGTGGCTGGGTCTGCAATAAACTTAAAACAGGTTCAAGGATTTCTGACATGATGCCGATAACAGAGTTAAGGTTGCTGAATGATCGCATCGTTAATGCAAGTAAGCAAGGCTAAAAGTCGGCAAAACCTGTTTAAAAGCCGCTTTCCCAGTCTTGAAAACCACTTGCCTGTCACCATTTATGTGTAAGATGGGAACAGCACTCCAGCCGAGTGACTTCGTATCCGTTATCTAGTGAAGGAAGTTGCCTATGTCTGATCAAATCAAATTTACGCCGCCGACTGAAATTGAACTCAATCAAGTCGAGCATCCTGCCTGGGATGAGCCTGTTATTTGCCGAGTAGAGGTGGACTTACCAGGTTGGCTCACCAAACTGACCGGACAAGCGCACTGGGAGGTCTACAGTGAAGAGGAGGAAGACAATTGCATCAGTTTCGCGATGCGATCTTCCCATGGGCACCGGCTGCACAAACTTGCCCAGCCGACAGAAAAAGCGCTGCAAGCAGAGGTGACGCTCTATCACAATGGCTACGCCGTCGTGGATGTGGATGGAGAATCACTATTTGATGGTGCGCTCACGCACGCCACCAACGATTGTGCCCGCCTCAGTTATTACCATGTCAGCGGTGAGCCAATTGCGCTTAACTAATCACTGATCTACTGGCGATGGATTGTGTGATGATTATTTGTTGGGTATGACATCGATATTGCATCTGCAATGTTTTTAAAACAGCCTACCTTTTGGTGGGCTGTTTGCTTATTGCTGTCGACGGACTGAGAATTGCGCTAAATCGAGTAGCGCTTGTTTGGCGGGGGTTTGACCAAACACAGATAACGCCTCACAAGCCAACTGCGCTTCTTTTTGCGCTACCGCGCGCACATAATCAAATGCCTTCACTGCATGCAAAATTTCCAGCACAGCATCTAACTGCGTTACTTGTCCCTCAAGTAAGGCTTGCTTCACCAAGTCTGCTTGCGCGGCCGGGGCTTGCTGAATTGCATACAACATCGGCAACGTGACCTTACCTTCGGCCAAATCATTGCCTAGTGTCTTACCGATCTTGTCACTGTCGCCAGTCAAGTCCAGCACATCGTCAATCAACTGAAACGCAGTGCCCAGATGCATGCCATACGTTGCTAAGCCGGCTTCCTGTGATGCATCGGCTTGACATTGGACTGCGCCTAGACGCGTCGCCGCCTCGAACAGTTTGGCCGTTTTAAAATGAATCACTTGCAAATAATCTTGCTCGCTGACGCCGATATTGCGCACATTCAGCAGCTGCAACACCTCGCCCTCAGAGATCACGTTGGTCGCATCGGCCAAAATTTCCATCACACGCATATTTTGCAGCTTCACCATCATCTGAAAAGCACGTGAGTACAAAAAATCACCAACCAACACGCTGGCAGGATTACCGTAAACATGGTTAGCTGTCGATTTTCCGCGTCGCAGATCTGAGGCATCGACGACATCGTCATGCAGTAACGTCGCGGTATGAATGAACTCAATGATGGAGGCCAGCGCATGATGTGCCGGAGAAACACTGCCGGCTAAGTCGCCAGCCATCAAGACAAGCGCTGGGCGCAAGCGCTTCCCGCCACTATGGATGATGTATTCCGAAATTTGATTAATCAGCGGAACTTGAGATGACAACGACTGGCGAATAACGGCATCCACCTGCTGCATATCGCCTGTAATCCGCGCCAAACAAGCACTTAAAGACACTGAAACACCAATGAAAAAGCAAAGTTAAAGCATACCATACCTGACATACCTCTCGCTACGCTCAGCGCTGCCTGAAGCATGCAAAACGCTTACATCCTGCAGCAATGGCTACAATCTGCTAGACAACGGTGAGGGCCTGCTACACCAACAAAGAAAAAAGCCTTGCTTCCGAAGAAACAAGGCTTTTTATTTTTGGCGCGCCCGGAGCGATTCGAACGCCCGACCCTTTGGTTCGTAGCCAAATACTCTATCCAACTGAGCTACGGGCGCCAAGGTTTGCTGCTATGCAACAAAAACAGCATTATAACACAAATTTAAGCTTTGTGGCGGTGAGCGAGGGATTCGAACCCTCGATACAGGTTTAAGCCCATATGCTTCCTTAGCAGGGAAGTGCCTTCGACCACTCGGCCAGCTCACCTATTAAAACTATTCAGTTTTAATCAAACCAACACAGCTTATGCTGCTTTTCTTTGCAGTATTGCTACTGCATCGAAGGGCGCCATACTACGTGAAAACCCTTCAAAAATCAACGCAAAAAAAAAGAATGTTTTGATTTCTTTGTGCGGGGGTTAATTGCGATTATGCATTCTCAAGGCCAAAAGCTTTATGCAATACACGTACGGCAAGTTCCATGTATTTTTCTTCTATCACCACAGCAATTTTAATTTCGCTGGTAGAGATCATTTGAATATTAATGCCCTCTTCTGCCAATGTACGGAACATCTGGCTGGCGATGCCGACATGTGAGCGCATACCCACGCCAACAACAGATACTTTGGCAATTTTATCGTCGCCACCGATTTCACGCGCCTGAATATGCCCTTGCACTTTATCGCGTAACAGGGCCAATGTTTTGTTCATTTCATTTTTGTGCACGGTAAAAGTGAAGTCTGTGGTGCCGTCTGCGCCTACGTTCTGGATGATCATATCAACATCAATATTGGCATCAGCGACCGGCCCAAGGATTTGATAGGCGATGCCTGGCTTATCGGGCACACCGGTCACCGTAATTTTTGCTTCATCGCGGTTAAAAGCGATACCAGAGATAATGGGTTCTTCCATGTTTTCCTCATTTTCTTCGAATGTAATCAGCGTGCCATCCCCTTCTTCTTCAAAACTGGACAATACACGCAATTTGACTTTGTATTTACCGGCAAACTCGACCGAGCGGATCTGTAACACTTTGGAGCCTTGCGATGCCAATTCGAGCATCTCTTCAAAGGTAATCCGATCCAAGCGCCGCGCTTCGGGGACCACACGCGGGTCGGTGGTATACACGCCATCCACATCCGTATAAATCTGACATTCATCCGCATTCAAGGCAGCGGCCAATGCCACGCCAGTGGTATCTGAACCACCACGGCCTAAAGTTGTAATGTTGCCATGTTCATCAACGCCTTGAAAGCCAGCAACCACGCAGACATAACCGTCATCAAGGTCTTTTTTCAAGTGATGCTGATCAATATCTAAAATACGCGCCTTGCTAAAAGCATTGTCTGTCAGGATTTTGACTTGGGCGCCGGTATAACTTTTTGCCTTGATGCCCAACTCCATCAGTGCGAGTGCGGTCATGCCGATGGTCACTTGCTCTCCCGTTGACACCATGACATCCAATTCACGTGGATCTGGATCCGGCATAATTTCTTTTGCGAGTGAAATCAACCGATTGGTTTCCCCCGACATGGCCGACACGACGACCACAACCTGATGGCCCAAAGCCTTGTAGCGGGCGACACGACGCGCGACGTTACGGATGCGCTCCGGATTTGCGACGGAAGTTCCGCCGTATTTCTGTACGATTAATGCCATTATTTCGCTCTGTTAAACAATTGAATTAATTTAATTTTGTAGTGACCCAAGTCTGAACACTGGCCAGTGCCTGCGGCAAATGTGCAGGCTCGGTGCCGCCAGCCATTGCCATGTCTGGTTTACCACCGCCTTTACCGCCCACCTGCCCGGCAACGTGATTCACCAACTCACCTGCCTTCACTTTGGCTGTTAAGTCGGCAGTCACGCCTGCCGCCAGCGTGACTTTACCATCAGCAATACTCGCCAAGACAATGACGGCAGATTTGAGTTTATCCTTGAGTTTATCCATGGTCTCACGCAGGGTGTTGGCGTCGGCACCATCCAGCGCTGCTGCCAGCACTTTAACGCCGTGAATCTCCTGTGCTTGCGCGGCGAGGTCGTCACCTTGCGACGAGGCCAGTTTGGATTTCAAGCGTGCCAGCTCTTTTTCGAGCGACTTGACGTGATCCATCACTTGTCCCATTTTGGCTGGCAATTCTTGTGCCGGCGCCTTTAATTCTGTTGCCAACTGGTTCAACAATGCTTGTTGCACTTGCACAAGCTTGAGAGCACCCTCGCCAGTGGTGGCCTCTACACGGCGCACCCCTGCCGCGACGCCACTTTCGCCGGTGATTTTGAACAGACCAATATCGCCGGTACGGCTCACGTGGGTCCCGCCGCATAATTCGCGTGAGGAGCCGATGTCTAACACACGCACTTCATCACCATACTTTTCACCAAACAACATCATGGCACCGGTTTTTTGTGCGGATTCGATATCCATCACCCGCGCTTGTGTGGCAACGTTGGCCAATATCTCGGCATTCACCAATGCCTCTACTTTAGCAACCTCTGCATCGGTCATCGGCGCATTATGCACAAAGTCAAAACGGGTTTTTTCGGTATCGACCAAGCTACCTTTTTGCTGCACGTGTTCGCCCAGCACTTCACGCAAGGCTTTGTGCATTAAATGCGTAGCGGAGTGATTGCGCATGGTATTGGCACGCGCTTGCAGATTTACCTTCGCGGTCAACCCATCGCCCACGGACAAGGTGCCGGTTTTGAGTACGCCATGATGACCAAACACCGCAGCCTGAATTTTTTGCGTGTCTTCTACGGCAAAAATGCCATTGGCTGATTTAAGCTCACCGCTATCGCCAATCTGACCGCCCGACTCTGCATAAAAAGGCGTTTCGTCTAACACCACCACGCCCATGTCGCCCTCATTCAAAAGGTTGACTGCGCTACCATCTTTATACAAAGCCAATACTTTGGCGGGAGTGTCTAGTTTGTCGTAACCATGGAAAGTGGTGGCCTGACCGTCATATTCCAAATTGGTCGCCATTTTAAATTTGCCGGCTGCTCGCGCTTGATCTTTTTGTCGCGCCATCGCAGCATCGAAGCCAGCCGTGTCGACGGTGATACCCCGTTCGCGACAAATATCCGCGGTTAAATCGAGTGGAAAGCCAAAGGTGTCATGCAATTTAAAGGCTAAATCGCCATTGAAAATGGCGGGCTTGGTGGCTAACTCAGCCTCCAAAATTTGCATGCCATTTTCAATCGTTTCAAAGAAACGGTCTTCTTCTTGTTTGAGAATCTCGGTGATCCTTGCCTGATGGCTCACCAACTCACTGTAGGCCTCGCCCATTTCTGCGACTAAGTCTTGCACCAACTGATGAAAGAACGCACTACGGCTGCCTAATTTATACCCATGGCGAATTGCACGGCGGATGATCCGACGCAACACATAGCCACGGCCTTCATTGCCGGGAATCACGCCGTCGGCGATCAAAAAGGAGCAGGCACGAATATGGTCAGCCAACACTTTCAAAGACGGGCTATTAAGATCAGCCGTATTGGTCTCGCGGGCCGCTGCTTTGATTAATGCTTGAAACAAATCAATTTCATAGTTGGCATGCACGCCTTGCAACACCGCCGCAATCCGCTCCAAGCCCATGCCTGTATCGACAGAAGGTTTTGGCAATGGATGCATCACCCCCGCCTCGTCGCGGTTAAACTGCATAAATACGTTATTCCAGATTTCGATGAAGCGATCTCCATCCTCATCTGGGCTGCCGGGCGGGCCACCGGGAATGTGCGCACCATGGTCATAAAAAATTTCAGTACAAGGGCCGCAGGGGCCGGTATCCCCCATCATCCAGAAGTTATCTGAGGCGTAACGCGCGCCTTTGTTATCGCCGATACGCACAATCTTATCTGCCGGCACACCAACTTCTTGGTGCCAGATATCGTAAGCCTCATCATCTTCGGCATAGACGGTGACCATTAGGCGCTCTTTTGGCAGGGCATAAACCTCCGTCAGCAACTCCCAGGCGAATGTAATCGCATCGCGCTTAAAATAGTCACCGAAGCTGAAATTGCCCAACATCTCAAAAAAGGTGTGATGGCGGGCGGTGTAGCCAACATTTTCCAGATCATTGTGCTTGCCTCCGGCACGCACACATTTTTGCGCACTGGCCGCGCGCGTATAGGCGCGCTTATCAAAGCCTAAAAAAACGTCTTTAAACTGGTTCATCCCCGCGTTGGTGAACAGCAGGGTGGGATCCCCATGCGGCACCAGTGAACTGGAGGCGACGACTTGATGGCCTTTGGAAGCAAAGAAATCCAAAAAGGCTTGGCGGATTTGCTTACTGGAAGGTTGTTGCCCGTACTTAACTGTCATCTTCTGCGTGTCTATTCAAAATTTGTTTAATCACTTCAAACGTAAAGCCCCGGCTCTGCAAGAAACGGGCCTGTTTTGCCCATGCCTCGCGCGTTGCCGGGGCGGTGCTAAACTTTTTGCGCCAGACTTCACCGGCGCGTTCACGTTCACTCTGTTGCAATCCTGCGACTGCTTCTGCAATCAAGGTGTCATCGACACCCTTTTCACGCAATTCTTGTGCGACTCGATTCGCACCAAACTTTGCTTGACGTGCATGCACCATTTGCTCGCTATAACGTGCATCGCTCAGCCAGCCGCGCGTTTTAAAGTCTGCAATTAACGCTGAAACATCGTCATCCTCAGTCGCATAGGCTTTGAGCTTTTGTGCCAACTCTGCAGCGGCGTACTCTCGCTTGCTTAAATATTCAAGCGCCCGCTGCCTTAACGACTTTTCTGGCGTTGGCCGCAATTGAATTAATCATCCTCGGTTCTGGCCGCGGCCATGCCATCTGCAAGCACGTTAGAATTATCGCGAATTTTCGCTTCGATCTCGGCGGCGATGGCTGGGTTCTCACGCAAAAATTCTTTTGCGTTCTCTTTGCCCTGACCGATTTTCTCGCCATTGTAGCTGTACCAAGCGCCGGCTTTTTCAACCAGCTTGAGGTTAGTGCCCAACTCAATAATCTCGCCCAAGCGTGAAATACCTTCACCGTACATAATATCGAACTCAGCCTGCTTAAATGGCGGCGCAACTTTATTCTTAATCACTTTTACCTTGGTCTCAGAGCCGATCACTTCATCGCCCTTTTTGATCGCGCCCGTCCGACGGATGTCTAGACGCACTGAAGCGTAAAATTTAAGCGCGTTACCACCCGTCGTGGTTTCCGGATTGCCGAACATCACGCCAATTTTCATCCGAATTTGGTTAATGAAAATCACCAACGTGTTGGTCCGCTTAATATTACCCGTCAACTTACGCAGGGCCTGTGACATCAAACGCGCCTGCAAGCCCATGTGACTGTCGCCCATTTCACCTTCAATTTCGGCACGCGGCGTCAGCGCAGCAACCGAGTCAACAACCACGATATCGACCGAACCTGAGCGCACCAGCATATCGGCAATTTCCAAGGCCTGTTCACCGGTATCTGGCTGTGAAATGAGTAACTCTGGCACATTGACGCCTAATTTAGCCGCATATTGCGGATCAAGTGCATGTTCAGCATCGATAAATGCCGCTACCCCACCCAATTTTTGCATCTGGGCAATCGCAGACAAGGTCAGTGTTGTTTTACCGGAAGATTCTGGGCCGTAAATTTCAACCACACGGCCACGTGGCAGGCCGCCTACCCCCAGTGCGATATCTAGCCCCAATGAGCCGGTAGAAACCACCTGCAGGTCTTCGCCGATATCAGCATCGCCCATGCGCATAATAGAGCCTTTACCGAACTGCTTTTCAATTTGAGAGAGTGCGGCGGCGAGTGCTTTGCTTTTGTTGTCATCCATGGAGGTTGCTTTCTATTAGCAGTAAAATGCGTTGTGGATACAAACGCTATATAATTCAAACAATAACTTCTAATTATTTCATAAATCGACCATCAGTGAAATGGCGAAGCCATGAATTCGGCAAGGTGATTTTCGCTTTGCACCTGTCAACCGCAACATGCTCCAAGCGTTATTGACTCAGGGAGCATTGATTTGTTTTCCTTGTGAGGAGAATTTATGAATATGGTTAAAAATTTATTGACGTTTGCACTGGTTAGCGCTGCCGCAATCACGGCGCAAGCACAAGATAATTGGTCGGTTGGTGTCGTGGTCGGGAATCCCTATCCACCCGCTTATTACGCGCCGCCACCGGTATACTACGCACCCCCGCCAGTGGTTGTTTACCGCCATCCGCAAAGCAACTTTTATGGTGTGCCAGCAGTGGCTTATCCGCAACCAACGCCAGGGTTCATCCAGTTTTCGTATGGCAGTGGTGGCTACGGCGGCTACAACTACGGGCCGCACAATTATCAGGGCGGTGGCTGGGGTCATGGTCGCGGCCACGGACATGGGCACGACCATCACCACCACTGATTTAATGCGCTTATGATGTTGACAATCGCAGCAAGCCCGCCAGCAAATGACTGGCGGCTTGCTCGCGTATGTTAGTTCGATCCCCTTGAAAATACATCGTCTCTGCAACCACATGAATGCCTTGAACCTCATGGCGGATTGCCCAAGCAAAACAAACTGTCCCCACAGGCTTGTCGGGTGAGCCGCCCGCGGGGCCTGCAATGCCTGTAATGGCGCCACTGATTTGCGCAAGGCTATATTGCAATGCGCCATGCGCCATTGCATGAGCGACCGGCTCACTGACGGCGCCGTAAGTTGCAATCAAATCGGCTTGCACCCCTAGCATGTCTGTTTTAGCAGCGTTACTGTAGGTAACAAAACCACGATCAAACCACACGGAACTGCCCGCAACAGCGGTGACGACTTGCGCCACCATACCACCAGTGCAGGATTCCGCCAGTGCCAATTGCCAGCCCTTTGCCGCAAGCGCCTCACCCAATATTGCACTCAATTCAATCATCGTTTGCATTACGTCACTCGTTGCGCCAATTGCAATATAAGCACTGCCAGTAAGGCTGCCAACGCATCATCCAGCATCACACCCATGCCGCCTTTGACATGCTGATCAACCCAGCGGATGGGAAAAGGCTTCCAAATGTCAAACAAACGGAAACAGACAAAAGCGGCCAACCACCAGCCCCAACTCAGCGGGACGGTGATTAACACAGCCGCCATGGCGACGACCTCGTCCCAAACGATTGCACCATGATCACTCACGCCCAACGCGCGTCCGGTCACTTCGCAACACCAGATACCCAGCAAAAACAGTAGTACGATCCCCAGCCACTGTTGTGCGAGAGGCAATGTCATGAGCAGCCAATAGAGGGGAAACCCTAATAAGGTGCCAACCGTACCAGGGGCCTTGGGTGACAAGCCGGTGCCGAGTCCAAAACTTAAACAATGCAACGGATGCGCGCACAACAGGCGCCAACTGGGTTGCTGTCTTGTTTGATTAAGATTAGCCAAAATGTGTATAGCCTTTGTTTGACCATTCGAGCCGATTCTGGCCTGCGAACACATGCAGCCCCGCAGCCGCCGTGATTTGACCAATCCGCGTTAAAGGTACATCGAGCTGGACTGAGAGCGCAACTAATTGTGCGTAATGCTTGGGGGAGGCCGTGAAACAAAGCTCATAATCATCGCCCCCTGTCAGTACCGCCCCCTGCATCATAGACGCACTCACGCGTGAATGCTGTAATTGCGGTTTGGGGATCGCCAGCCAGTCCAGTGTTGCCCCAACCTTGGACGCTTCAAGTATATGAGACAAATCGGCCAGTAAGCCGTCTGATAGATCGAGCGCAGCGCTGGCAATGCCACGCAAAGCCACCCCGAGAGCGACTCGCGGTTGGGGATGATGCATGGCTTTAGCCAACATGCTCGCCTCCATTTCATGTAGATCCTGCTTGCCTAAGCGATATTGCAGCCACAATGCAGCCTTGCCGAGCACCCCGCTCACCCAAATATCGTCTCCCGGCTGCGCGCCATTGCGCTGAAGGGCTTGCCCTTGCGGCACTTCGCCTAAAATATTAATGGCGATATTTAATGGCCCACGCGTGGTATCCCCACCAATTAACGACACGCCAAACTGCTCTGTACAAGCAAATAGGCCCTGACTAAAACCGGTTAACCAAGCATCATTGGCTTCGGGCAAGGCAATCGACAAGGTTGCCCATTTCGGCTCAGCACCCATGGCGGCCATATCACTGACATTAACCGCCATGGACTTCCAGCCAACAGCAAATGGGTCGATATCGGCAAAAAAATGCGTGCCTGCCACCGACATATCTGCCGAGACGGCCAATTGATAACCGGGGCGCACCCGAACCAGTGCCGCGTCATCGCCGACACCTAAATCAGCCTGCGTCGGACGCGTGAAATATTTTTCAATGAGCGCAAACTCAGCCACGGCGACGGTTCCACCAGCGCAGCCAGACTCGCGCAACTGCCCAGGCCAATAAAATCCCCACGACATCTGCCCACCAGTCATACACACTAGGTTGGCGCGTCGTCGTGACCAAGCCTTGTAGCACCTCCATCAACGCACCAAACACGGCGAGACCGATTAAAATGAATTTAGGCCGATGTTGAAAGGCGAGCAAGCCCCAAAAAGTGACCCCGCCAAAGGCAATCACATGTTGAATTTTATCTTTGTAGATGGAGCCATCCGTCGTGGGAGCCATCTCGATGAGCAATAAATACGTCAGCAACGAAAAGCAGGCAATAAAAATGAGTTTTGAAACAATGTGAGAACGCATGCAACCTCTATTTTATTTGCGAATGGCTGATTTGGGACGAAACGCGCTGACGATGCTGGGTTGCGTTTCAAGGTAAGGCATGGGCTGGTCGCAGGTGGCCAACAGATCGAGGCAATAGGGTACCGCAGCAAATATCCCGGGCACAATCGCATTGCCAGCGCTATCTTTGAGACCTTCCAACGTTTCTTGGATAGATTTTGGTTGGCCGGGCAAATTGATAATCAGGCATTGTTTACGGATCACAGCCACCTGACGCGACAAAATTGCCGTCGGCACAAACCTAAGGCTGATCTGGCGCATTTGTTCGCCAAAACCGGGCATTTCACGGTCTGCGACGGCCAAGGTGGCTTCTGGGGTCACATCTCTTAATGCCGGGCCGGTGCCGCCAGTAGTCAGCACCAAATGGCAACCTTCATCATCCACCAGCTGCTTTAAGGTCTCAGAAATCGTTGTCTGATCATCGGCAATTAATCGGCTAGCTATTTCATAGGGCGAGACAATGGCTTGCGCTAGCCAATCTGTGAGCGTCGGAATGCCTTTATCTTCATATACGCCCTGTGAGGCACGATCACTGATCGAAACTAATCCAATGCGCGTGAATTGTTCTTGCATAACCTAGTCTATGTGAATTGCGTCTGTGTTAATGTACCAACACATCATAACATTACAAATAGTTTCGATCATGGAGATTTCAATGAACCCGCTTTACCCATCTAACGTATCCGCCTCTCCCAGTGTCGCGCGCTGGTTTCCTTGGTTCAGCGTTGCCGCGCTGTCACTGTTGCTGGCAGCCAGCCCAAACATTCGGGCTGAAGACAACCCTTACAGTACAAGTTATCAAGTGCAAAATCAGGGTAACTTACATTCTTTGCAAAATAATCCTGAGCCAACGTTGTTGAGTGGCACGCGCCGTGAAGAAGACAAAATCAAGATGCTGGAAGATGGCTATGACCTGATGGGTTTTAGCAGCTTTGAAGCAGGTGAAATTGACGCGACGCAGGCACTGGACCATGGCCGCAATATTCAGGCAGATCGTATTTTAGTCTATATGAAAAAAGCGGGCGGCGCCTCGCCAAGCTCTCGAATGGAAGTCATCAAAGAAGCCGTGAAAAAGGGACAAATGCTGACCGAAAAAGACGTAGCAGCCGCGCCAGCCAATTATCGCTACTACGCCACCTACTGGGCAAAACTTCCTCGTCCGCTGTTAGGCATACACGTGATTAAATTGGTGCCACAAAAATCAGACCCCGCCGATGACAAACAAGCCATGCCAGTAGCGAGCCAAGGGGTGCGGGTGATCGCGGTGATTCATGACTCTGCTGCCGAAAAAGGCGGCGTGCAACGAGGCGATCAATTGCTCAGTATCAACCGCGAAAAAGTGGAGGATGCCGCCAAACTATCCAGTTTAGTCAGAAAGTACAGTGGCAAAAGTATTAAATTACAACTAGAGCGTGAGGGGGAACCACTCACGCTGGACGTGCAACTTTAATGGCTGCGCGTGCTACTCTATTGCAATAAATAGTTTCACAGAAAGTTTTTGTCATGTTTCAGCACACCTTCGATCATCAGGCGGCCCGGGAAGCTGCCAGTGATATTGACGATATTGCATTCCTCAAGGCTTTGTTTGACGACATTCGGCCGAAGGTGTCCACCGATATAGAGAGTGCCAGCAAAGCCCTGCAAGCACTGTGTTTTCTGCTACAACAGCACCCGCAATATGCGGCATCGTTACGCAACAGTTTGTTTAGACTGCTCGATGAGAAAAGCATTATTTCTTTATATTCCGACCACGGCATTCAGTCCGACCTTGGTTTTTTTACCGAGATCTATCGCCGACTCTCGCACAAATTATTGCCCGAGGTGCCTGATCCTAAATACTTGAAAGATGTGTTTGGCCAAATTTTTCATGATAACGGCGATACAGACTGGGTTTGTGGTATGCCAGAAACGGTTTGGCAAGACTTCATGCGCACACTCGCCATGGAGCAAGGTCATCCGCAACAGCAGCAAAACTGTATTCAAGAACTCAAAGACGCGTTACAAGTGCTCTCGTACCGTTTGTCCGCCTCAGGCCTTGATCCAGAGCTGATTTTGCAACACGAAGACCTAGAGTCGAATGACTCGCCTTTTATTACGCAAAACATCGAAATACAAAAGTTTTTGGCCTTGAGTGCAGTGCATGCCGAAGATGTTCAACACCTGTATGCGGTCCTCAAGCGCTGTGAGCAACTGACGCATGCGATTCGCAAAGCCAATGCCAAAACAGGCACCAGCATCTCACTCACAGCACTCATGCAACGAATCTTGCAGCAAATTCAACGCATGCAATTACTGGTAGACATTTTGCATGGGCTGATTCTCAAGCACGATGTCAGCCAGGCGATCACGCGGCTGCTCAAACAACTAGTCGATGCCGAGTGCAAAAAAAACAATCTTTCAGATTACTGGCGTCAAAATACCGAATTGCTAGCCTTGCGCGTGACTGAAAACGCTAGCCACACCGGCGAGCATTACATTGCTCAACATCGCGGTGAGTATTACAAATTGATGGGCTCTGCCATGGGTGCGGGCATGATCATCGCTTTGATGGCCATGATAAAAATTATCATCGCTGGCTACCATCTCGCCCCGTTAACAGAGGCGATCCTATTCAGCCTCAACTATGGGATCGGCTTTGTGATCATTCATTTACTGCACTTTACGGTCGCAACCAAGCAGCCTGCGATGACTGCGGCCACGATTGCCGCCTCCATTGACGACCATGGCCATGATCGAAAAAATATTCACAACCTGGTCAACATCGTGGCGCAAACCACCAGCAGTCAGACGATTGCGATTCTGGGTAATGTGGTGGTGGTCATTCCGGTAGCGATTCTGATTGACTGGCTCATCATGCAAATGACGGGCCATCATTTTATTGGCGCAGACAAAGCCCATTTCTTGCTCGACAACAATAACCCTTTGATTAGTCTGACTGTGCTGTATGCCGCGGTGGCTGGCGTATGTTTGTTTTTATCGGGCCTGATTGCTGGCTACCATGACAACTTGGCGGCTTATAACAGAATTCCGGAGCGACTTAGCCATTTGCGTTGGTTGCAAACGCTGTTTGGCAAGCAAAGGCTGTGGCGCATCACCGAATACATTCGCCATAATCTGGGGGCGCTCGCCGGCAATTTTTACTTTGGTTGCCTGCTAGGGTTTGCATCTGGACTGGGGGTGATGTTAGGTATGCCACTCGACATTCGCCACGTGACCTTTGTGGCGGCATTTTCAGGCTATGCCCTGCCTGCGCTAGATTTTCAGGTCAGTCACTACATCATCGGCACAACGATTTTAGGCATCGCGCTTGTGGGGACCATGAACTTAGTCACCAGCTTCGGGCTAGCAATTTATGTGGCGATGAAATCCAGAAAAGTGCGATATCGGCACTGGAAAGCCTTTTGGCTGGAATTATTCACGGCGTTGTATCGGCAGCCAGGGCGATTTTTATTGCCGCCAAGCAAAACCGCAACCAATGCTGCGCATAGCGGAACCCCGCATCACTAGACAAGACAAGCCGGGATTATGCAGTCAACGCGGGCGCTTTCTCGATCACAAAATGGAACACCCCATTTTGCTTGTTGAACGAACGTAATGTTACGGGTTGGTTATTAATGAGGTTTCGAATATTTTGCTCACTACCAATGGCGGTAGTTTTAACCAAAATAACTTGCCCTACTTGTAGCTGGTCAAGTGCTTCTTTAGTCTTCAGCATTGGCATGGGACTGTCCAAGCCAGTGAGATCCAGTTCTAAATCAAATTCGCGATGCATGACAACTCTCCCCTGTGATTAAGCGTGTTACGACGTGGCTTATGCATCCATCGCCGGGTCTGGTGAGTCAAGATCATCAACGACCCCACCCTCCATCACTTCACGAATCATTTTAAATAACTCACGGCTACTTTTTGGCGGCTTACTGGCAGCCAGCTCTTTTTGTGCATTACGAATCAGCGTGCGCATTTGTTGCACGTTAGTCTGTGGAAATTCGCTAATAAATAACTCAAAGGCTTTTGCATCCTCCAGCAAACGGGTGCGCCAGCGCTCCATCTGATGAAAACGGGCGTTTTCCTCCTGATGCTTACCATCCCACTTTTGCAATTGCTCCACAATGGGCGCCAAATCTGTTTCGCGCATCAGCCGGCCGATATATTGCATTTGGCGACGAATCGCACCATTGGCGGTAATCCGTTTTGCCTCGGCAATCGCATCCATCAAGGCTTCTTCAAGTTGTAGTTTTTTCAGCCTGTCTTTGGGTAATTCAACCAGTTTACGACCAATATCCTGTGCCGCATCCGCCTCAGCTTTCAGGCGTGTTTTACTGGGTTGGGAATCATCAAGGTTTTCGGATGTCATAGTAAAAATAAATCTCAGCGAAATCACGGTATGATACCAGCTTTAACAGCCAAGCAAAAAACTAGCAACCAACGCATGCAATCGGATCAACTACAACAAATCGCTCAGGATATCATTCAACTGACCCGTCTATCTGGGGCCAGTAGCGCAGAGGCTGAGGTCAGTTTCGGCACTGGGCAGAATGTCTCCGTCAGACATGGCGAAACTGAAAATATTGAATACAACCGCGACAAGGGTTGCTCGGTCACGGTGTATTTTGGCCAGAGAAAAGGCTACGCCAGCAGCTCAGACCTGAGCCCGCAAGCACTTAAAGATACCGTAGAAGCCGCGTGCAACATTGCCAAATATACTGCGCAAGATACCTTTTGTGGTTTGGCTGAGCCATCGCTGATGGCCACGGAATTTCCCGACTTGTCATTGCACCATCCTTGGGACATCGATGTGGAGGCCGCACTCGCTCTGGCTACACGTTGTGAAGCGGCCGCTTTGGCGGTAGATGCTCGCATTAGCAACAGTGAGGGTGCCAGCATTTATAGTCAGAGTGGTGCCTTTGCTTATGCCAACAGCCATGGGTTTGTTGGGGGCTATCCCAGCTCGCGCCATAGCATCAGTTGCTCGGTAATTGCCGAGGCAAATGGATTAATGCAACGAGATTACTGGTATAGCAGTGCGCGTGACGCCCTAGATTTGGCAACGCCCGAGCAAGTTGGCGAAACAGCGGGTGCGCGTACCGTCAAACGCTTGGGGGCACGCCCAATCAAGACCGGGCAATATCCAGTGTTGTTTGAAGCGCCGCTGGCCAGCGGGCTCATCGGCACCCTAATCAGCGCTATTTCTGGCGGCAATCTTTACCGAAAATCGTCTTTTTTGCTGGATAGCCTTGGAAAAACCATCGCTAGCCCGCTCTTACAGATTGAAGAAAATCCATTTATTCTCAAAGGCGCCGCCAGCAGCGCATTTGATAGCGAAGGCGTCGCTTGTAAAGCACGCTCACTGGTGTCTAATGGTGTATTGCAAGGCTACCTACTTGGCAGTTATTCTGCTCGCAAGCTAGGGATGCAATCTACCGGCAATGCAGGTGGCGCACATAATATTGCGGTCCGCTCTACCGGCCACACCCTACCCCAATTATTGCAAACCATGGGCACCGGTTTGCTAGTGACAGAATTATTGGGGCATGGCATGAATATGGTGACCGGCGATTACTCAAGGGGTGCCGCGGGTTACTGGGTTGAAAACGGAGAAATCATTCATCCGGTCGAAGAAATTACCATCGCTGGCAATATGCAAGACATGCTGAAAAGCATCATTGCCATTGGAAACGATGTCATTCCTCACAGTTCACGATCCACCGGCTCGATCTTGATTGAGCGCATGACGATTGCATCCGCTGACTAAGTTTCTGACAAACGCTTTAGTATACCCCCCATAAAAAAAGGCTTTGCAAATGCAAAGCCTTTTTTGCTAAACAACACTGAATGCTTAATGAGCTGCTGTCGCAATACCGAGTGAAAGCAAGGTGTCATCCACGCCAGCAAACACTGCAGCAGCATCATTATCGACCACTGGGCCCTCTTCGTGGATCGCTGGATCTACTTGTGGCTGCGTTGTGAATAAAGATGTCTCAGGGACGACTTCTGTCACCGCATCAGCAACAGGAGTAAGTTGCGCTGGCTGATTGACTTCTACCACCTCAGCTGGTGAGGGGGAGTTGCCAACATGCTCATCGCCTTCAATCGGCGCTGCAGACTGCAACAATAAAGCATCCCCAGTGGCCGGAGTTTGCTCCGTACGATTCTGCTTGTCTTCATCTGCCGGTTCAAACTCATCCTGCAACAACTCTTGGGGCACTAAACCATCTTGAATCATGCTGGCACGACGCTGTAAGAAAGCATCACGCATAAAGGCATAAGGATCGATGGAAGCGTTGTCCACCAAGTCCGTGGCGTCAAGTAATTGCGTACGCTTGTCTAGGAACTGCACTGCACGTACTTGGTTGTGCGCACGAATTTGACCAGTGTTGTGTAGATAAGTAATCGGATCTGAAGTAACGGTATCAACAAACAAGCCACTCGCATCTCGCACCGTACTCGGCCCAATCAGCGGCAGCACTAAATATGGGCCCGAACCGACCCCCCAATAACCTAGCGTTTGGCCAAAGTCTTCTTGATGCTTCTCGATCTTGTCCATGCTGGCAACATCGATAAATCCGGCCAAACCGAAAGTTGTGTTGATGACAAAACGGCCTGCATCTGTAAACGCATGCGCAAATTTTAACTGCAGCAAGTCATTGACGATGGTGGTCAATGTGCCTAGGTTACTAAAAAAATTACTGATGCCAGTGCGCACGGGTGAAGGAGCAACCGCTTTGTAGGCTTTGGCCACTGGCTTGATCGCATAGCGGTCAGCCACATCGTTAAATTTGTAAATTCCCCTGTTGACACCTTCTAGCGGGTCTTTATTGGTTGTCGCGCAACCCGAGACACTCGCTAATACAGCTATCAGAACAATCGCTCTCAGTTTTTTCATATTCGTCATTATGGTTATAGGCTATTCAAGCGTATTTAAGTGGTTGCATCCTTAACACAGCTGGCAATCTGTATTTAGCAAAATAAGTGTCTGAACTCTTAACGGAAATCTCTCACAAAAGTTGAAGAGAAGATGTTTAAAAATTGCATTAAACGTACGTTAAAGCGTTGATCAATATGCATCTTAACACGAAGAAAGACAATTTTATTCTACATCAATTGTCATCTTTACTTCACATTATTTTTGTATAGATGCAGGGCTTGTTCGCGCTGCTGCGCGTGATCGACGACAGGAGGTGGGTAATCGAGCGGCAATCCTTTGTCAAACAAGCCTTTTTTAGAGAATTTTTCTGCCCATGGCGCGTGAATTTGCTGATCGCTCAAAGCCGTCAGCTCAGGAACATATTTACGAATAAACTTACCTTGGGCATCAAATTTTTCGGATTGTGATTGCGGGTTAAAAATCCTGAAATAAGGTTGCGCATCGCAGCCGGTAGAGGCCGCCCATTGCCAGCCCCCATTATTTGCAGCAAAATCAAAATCAATTAATTTTTCTGCAAAATAACGCTCACCCCAACGCCAATCGATTAGCAGATCCTTCACTAGAAAGCTCGCTACCACCATACGCAAGCGGTTATGCATATAACCAGTTTGATTCAGCTGACGCATGGCAGCATCTACAATAGGAAATCCAGTGCGGCCCTCACACCAGGCCGAAAACCATGCCTCATTATTCGGGAAAGGTAATGCATCGTACTCTGGCTTGTAAGCACGCCCTTGTTGTAGATCGGGCCGGTGAAATAGCACCTGAAAATAAAAATCACGCCAGATTAGCTCGTTTAGCCAGATCACCGCCCCTTCATTGCCTGCCTGGGTCAGTTGCCAGGCGGCATGGGCGAGTTGGCGTATAGAGATGGTGCCAAACCGCAGGTGCACTGAAAGATAGGACACGCCCTTAATCGCAGGAAAATTTCGTGCATCGTGATAGTGATCAATGCGGTGCAAAAAGTCAGCAAACAATTGCTGCGCACCCACCATGCCCGTTGGCAAACGCATCTCCGCCAGATTCGTGCGTTGAAACCCCATATCTTCGAGTGTTGGCATGGGCTCAGGCGCTACCGATGCCAGGTGATGGCTATATTTTTTTACCGGATAGGCTTTTAAATAATAAGTATTAAGCTTAGCCAAGTGTGCGTTTTTATAGGGTGTAAAGACACCATATGGCTTGCCGGCTTGGGTCATGACCTCGGATTGCTCAAACAACACTTGGTCTTTGAACAAATGCAACTGCCGACTTTGTTGACTTAAGGTTGCTGCAACCGCCTCATCGCGGGCGATCGCTACGGGCTCATAGTCTTTATTAGCATAGACGTCTGTCACCTTAAGAGCATCGGCAAGCCGCGGGATCTCAACGGTTGCACGACCGTGCAGTATGATTAAATCCCCGCCTTGTGCTTGCAGGGATTGTTGCAGTTGGCGCACACTCTCCCAAATAAACTCGACGCGGCGATCTTGCTTATCAGACAAGGCATCCAAAATATCGGTATCAAAAATAAAAGCGACATACACTTGCGTATGCCGCTTGAGGGCGTGATACAACGCTGCATGATCATCATCGCGCAAATCGCGACGTAACCAGACCAAGGCATTAGACATAATTACTCTCTGTGATAAGGGTGTCCGCTTAGAACCGTGTGTGCGCGATAAAGTTGCTCGGCCAGCAGCACTCGCACCATGCCATGCGGCAGGGTAAGTTTAGACAGACTAAATAACCATTGCGCTTGCGTTTTTAGTTGCGCGTGCAAGCCGTCGGCCCCGCCAATGACCAATGACACATCTCGACCCATGCCCTGCCAATGGGTTAATTTTTCGGCCAGTTGTAAGGTCGTGACGGCCTGTCCGCGCTCATCTAGCGCAACCAGATAATCTTTACCGACCACCTCTAAAATGCGCTTGGCTTCGGCCTCTTGCACCACTTCATTATTTTTGCCGGCCGCTCGTTTATCAGGCTTGATTTCGATGATGCGTGTTTCAAGTTCGCGTGGCATGCGTTTTAAATACGCGGCACAAGCGATCTCCACCCAGTCAGGCATTTTGTGGCCGACCGAGATGATATTGAGTTTCATGCGGTAAAAGGCAATACGCCAGAAACAGCGTATCAGGCGGCGGTCGCTGCACGGCGAGATTGAGACTCGCTCCACAACTGTTCAATATTGTAATAAGCACGGGTCGCTGGCACCATCACGTGCACCACGATGTCACCTAGGTCCACCAACACCCACTCGCCCTCTTTATCGCCCTCGACACCGCGCGCTTCAATGCCTTTTTCTTTAAGCTTTTCGCGCACGTTATCTGCAATGGCTTTGCATTGGCGAGTAGAGTTGCCACTGGCCACAATCATATAGCTGGTCATTGCCGTCATCCGGCGCACATCCATCACTGTGATTTCAAAAGCTTTAATATCTTCTAGCGCGTCGACGACGGCCAGTTTCATCTCTTCAACAGAGATGGTTTCGGTTTGAGGTTGCATAGGGTTTTTCAAAGTCAGGCGGCTTGCGCAGAAATATGGTTTTTTTGCTCGACAATGCGATTACCTGCATCAACGTAAACCAATTGTGGGTGGTATTGAGAGAGTTCTGCTTCAGTATATTGCGAATAACTGGCGATAATAATCAAGTCATCCGGATTCGCTTTATGTGCTGCGGCACCGTTCACCGAAATCACCCCAGAATGACGCTCAGCGCGAATCGCATAGGTCGTAAAACGCTCACCATTGTTGATATTGTAAATCTGAATTTGCTCATATTCGTGAATATTGGCGGCTTCCAGCAAAGCTTCATCAATCGCACAGCTGCCCTCATAGTGCAGCTCACTATGCGTCACACGCACACGATGCAGCTTTGATTTCAACATGGTTCTTTGCATTGCGTTCCTTAGCTCGAACTTCCGCTCGCGCGGAAAAGGTCGTAATTATAAAGTTATCAATGGCTTAGCGCAAAATAAATTTACAAAAAACGCACTCGATTGTTTTTACAGGCTGACTTCACAGTTATCGATAAGTCGGGTATTGCCCAATTTAGCCGCGATCAAGATCACCCAGTCATGACTCTGCGCATCGGGTAGAGATAATGTATGTTGGCATCGAATCTCAACATAATCTACCTGCCAACCCTGCTGCGTCAACCACAAATGCGCCTCATCACACAAAATAGAATAGTCACGTCGCCCAGACAGTAGCGCCGCTTTGATACGGCCCAACTGCTGATATAACTGCGTCGCCTGTGTTTTTTCGGCAGGAGTCAAGTAACCATTGCGTGAACTCATGGCTAAGCCAGAAGGCTCGCGCATCGTTTCACCCGCCACAATCTCAATATCAAAGTTGAGTTGCCGCACCATTGCACGCACCACCATCCATTGCTGGTAATCTTTCCGTCCAAATACCGCCACCTGCGGCTTGACCATATGAAACAATTTAGTGACCACAGTAGCAACACCGGCAAAATGTCCGGGACGGCTCGCCCCGCATAAATCGTTCGCCAAGGCCGGTGGCTGCACCACCACTTGCTGATGCAAATGCTGCCCATCAAAATCCGCATACATCTCCGTCACTGCTGGCGCAAACACGACATCCGCGCCCACTGCTTGTAGTTTTTCGCAATCTGCTACCAGCGTCCGCGGATAACTGCCGAAATCTTCATTCGCGCCGAATTGTAGCGGATTGACAAAAATGCTCACCACCACGAGGTCGGCATGCGTTTTGGCTAGCGTGACTAAATGGCAGTGGCCTGCATGCAAATTACCCATAGTGGGAACCAAGCCCAATCGCTGATGAGGCTGATTAGCCAAAAATGCGCGCAGCTCGCGCAAGGTATGAAACAACTGCATGACGATTCGTTTTAATCCATCAACACTTCAGATGTGGCAATATAGCACAGGCAAAGAGGCTCTTAGCGCCCGGCGACCAGACCGGCTTGCTGCAATTGACAAGAATAGCCGTCAACGCCTATAGTCTTAATTTGCAATTCACTACAAATGTTAACAAGGGGAATGAAAAATGAGTGTTGTGTCTGAATTTAGACAATTTGCGCTGAAAGGCAACGTCATGGATTTGGCGGTGGGGGTCATTATCGGCGGCGCATTTGGCAAAATCGTTGACTCTATGGTCAACGATATCATCATGCCAGTGGTCGGAAAATTATTCGGCGGCTTTGACTTTAGCAATCTTTATATTGCGCTGAATGGCCAGTCAGGGGAATTAGCGCTGGCAGAAGCTAAAAAACTGGGTGCCGTGCTGGCCTATGGTAACTTCATCACCATTGTGATTAATTTCCTCATCTTGGCATTTATTATTTTTCAAATGGTGAAATTCATGAACAGCCTTAAACAGGCAGAACCTGCACCAGCACCGGCAGCCACTCCGGAAGATATTGTGTTGCTGCGTGAAATTCGTGACAGTCTGAAAAAATAATGCTTTTTAGACAAGCATAACAAAGGGCGCTAAAAAGCGCCCTTTTTTTATTTCAATCGGATCGTGCTGACGGGTTATAGATCTGCCGGATTCGGTTGCACCTCATATGACTGACCGGTACTGGCGTCTGAACCATCGTTATTGAGAAACACTACGACACTCACTTGGTCATCGATCAAATCAAGTTCAGTGGTTGGATAGTAAGCACCTGCGGCATCCTTGTTGATGTTGTGATAATGCCAAATCGAAGCAACCACGCGACCACTGTCTTTCAATTTTACATCTTCGGCATGCGCGGGCTCACCCAGCAAAGCAACCAGCTGCGACCGATTGAGCTTACCTACCGCTTTGACAAATCCTTGTTCATCTTCCGGCAGCTTACTTGGCGTTGCCCCTGCCAAAGCTGCACTGCTTAAAGACAATAATGCAACTGCCATCACCCCATTTAACCAAGCTTGTGCTCTCATATGACTCTCCTTATGTTCGTAAACTCAGGCAGTTAAAACACCAATAGGTTCAAATTTGCTGCGTTGCCTACACTGACTCGATCGGATAGGCCTCTTCTGGCAACTGTTCGACCAACAACACATGCACACGGCGACTGTCAGCATGCACGACAGTCACACTTAAATTGTCTATGCGGATGTGGTCTCCGCGTTTGGGCAAATGCCCAAATCGATTCACGACCAAGCCACCCACGGTTGAAAATTCTTCGTCACTAAACGTGGTACCAATCGCTTCATTAAATTCAGGGATCTCAGTGAGGGCCTTCACACGGTATTGTCCAGGCTCTTGCTGAATAATGTTTCCTTCACCTTCATCCTCATCGTACTCATCTTCAATGTCGCCAACAATTTGTTCGAGCACATCTTCAATGGTCACCATGCCTGCGACGCCACCGTATTCATCTACCACGATTGCAATATGATTCCGGTTGCTGCGAAACTCTTTGAGCAGCACATTCAATCGTTTAGACTCAGGGATAAATACCGCAGGCCGCAACATGTCGCGCAGTTCAAATGACTCATTGGCGTAATAGCGCAGCAAATCTTTGGCTAGCAAAATACCAATCACATCATTTTTGTCATCTTCAATGACAGGAAAACGGGAGTGGGCCGTTTCGATCACAAAAGGTAAAAAACTATCTGCCGGTTGGGCAATATCGATCACGTCCATTTGCGAGCGTGGGATCATAATGTCTCTGACCTGCATCTCACTCACTTGCAACACACCTTCGATCATGGCCAGCGAATCGCTGTCCATCAGGTGATTTTCATAAGCCCCGTGCAACAAATCGACCAGTTGCTCTCTGTCTTCTGGCTCGCGCAGAAGAAAATGACTTAAACGTTCTAAAAGAGAGGGTTTGTGTAATAACTTATCCGGCTCTGAAGCCATATATACTGCTGAAAACAGCATCCTGTATAACGTGTTCCATGAAGCATACATGAAAACGGATGCCAATGTCACCTCACAGCGGCGGCAAGTCTGACGATTGATCATGGCTGGCAGAGGCGCAAACAAGCAAAAGATTTGTGATTTTTCACCATGAGGCGCAACTAAAAATGATTTAAATTCTGCTAAATTAGCATGTATGTTAAATCGCTCGCTTCGTGCTTTAAACGCACACCTTCACTCCCTCGCCTTCAAAGTACTGGCGGGCTTGATTCTATTTTATTTTTTATTCGCGTGGCTGGCTGTGAATCCGCTCGCAAAATGGCTGGTGCCCATGCTGGCCGAAAGCCAGCTAGCGAGTCAGGCTCGGGTTGCAAAAGTCAGTTTCGATCCCTTAAGTTTTACCGCAACCATCGAGCAATTGTCATTGAATGAGAAAAATGGGGCGCCATTGGCATCATTTGATCGCCTAGTCGTCGATGTAGAGACCAGCGGCCTGTTCGACTGGGCTTGGAAATTCAAGCAAATTGCATTAACCGCCCCACGGGTCAATGTGCATCTATCTAAGCAAGGCCGATTCAATTGGGCTGATCTGATCGCAAAGCTCAATGAAGACCCGACCCCACCCAGCCCAGACTTACCGCGCGTCATTGTCGACAAACTCATCATTCAACGAGGCCACTTAGATTATGCGGATCACCAACCCACGACCCCGCTCAAAGCCGCTATCAAGCCACTAGACTTTGTGCTGGAGGGGTTTTCGACACTGCCTAAAGATCGCGGTGATTACCTGATCGCAGCGAAGTTGCCTGCGCAGGGTGGCACCCTCAAATGGAAAGGTAACTTTGGGGTGAATCCCGTCGCATCGCAAGGCTCGCTAGCCGTTGAGGGCTTGCAAATGGCGAAACTGATGCAGTGGGTTGATAGCGCGCAATCGCCTATGCAGGTGCAAGGTGGAACGTTTAACGCGCAGCTAAAGTATGATTTTTCTCTGCCTAATCAGCAGCCAGCACTGCTGGTGACTGACTTAAAACTGCGCTTGAATCATTTGGCTTCCACCCTATTGCCACAGACAAAGGTGCAAGGTAAAAAGCTCCAAGGGTCCAATATCTCGTTGGCACAACTCCAACTCAACGCCAACCGATTGCGGTTATTGCAGCAAAAAGAGCTGCTGATCAGCACTGAAGACTTGACCGTTTCATTGGATCAACTCAAGTTGCAGCAAAACGACACTGCGCTTTCGCTGGCAGATGGCGAGTTAACGCTACCCAAACTGGCGTTTGCGCAGCATGCGGCGACGCAGGTGTCGTTTGATCAGATGAATCTCCACATGCGCGGATTGCAGCTGCTGCAAGCAGAGAAGCCATTATTTCAATTGCCTGCACTGGTGGTTGAAAATGTGGCGTTCAACCTCGCAGCAAGGCAAGCGCATGTCGCACATATTGCGTTAAATGCGGCACAAGTGTCCGCCACACAAACGCTGACCGGACTGGATTGGCAGCACGCATTGAACACGCTGGCGCCGCCAACCCCCGCGGCAAGCGAAGCCAACACGACTTCCGCCGCCGCAAGCGCCCCTTTTCAGTTTGCAATCGACGAAATCGCCCTCAAACACTGGCAGCTTGACTATACCGATCAGCAATTTGCGAAACCTTTACAAGCCAGTGTCAAAGACTTTAACTTAGCGTTGGCCGTCGACAACCAATCAGGGCTGACCCTGAAAAATATGCAACTCGACGCGCACCAGCTGAAGTTACAATCTGCGCATCAACCGGCGGCGCAACTGGCCAGCGTGAATATCACCGATGGAAAAATAGGGCTGAATCAGCAAAGCGCAGAAATCACGGAGCTACGTTTGAGTGGTCTGCAAACAAACGTCATCCGGCAAGCTGACACCCTGCTCAATTGGCAACAAATCCTGGCGCCGGCGGCAGGAAAACCGACCGTGGCAGCTGCGCCTAACACTTCAGTAGCCAATCCACCATGGGCATTTAAACTGAAACGACTAGCCTTACAACATGCTGTGGTGCATGTGGAGGATCAATCCACGCCAACGCCGGTGGTGATTGATATCGTAGACGCGTATGCAGAGGCTGACAACCTGACGCAATCTTTAGCACGCCAACTGCCGGTCAAGGCTGGATTTCACATTAAACAAGGCGGGCAATTCAGCCTGCAAGGCAAGTTAGCCGCAGCACCTTTTAACACTGCGCTGCAATGCACATTGCATGATTTATCGCTCAAACCATTTGCCCCCTATCTGCAGCAAGTGGCTTTATTGCAACTCGACAGCGGCACCGCCAGCCTGCAAGGCCAATACCGTCAAACCAACAGCACTAGCACATTTGAGGGCGGCTTTAAAGTCAGTCAACTGTCGATCATGGACACCGCAAGCCAACCGCACCCCTTTGTACGCTGGGCAAATCTGCAAGGCGAAGGGTTGAGTTTGTCACTCGCGCCTAATAAATTACAACTGGGTTCGCTGACCATCACCGAACCACAAACACAATTGATCATTTATCCAGATCGCAGTCTCAATTTTGCTAAAGTCATGCGGACACCTGCAGTGGAGGAAAAACCGACTATTGCAGCAGCGAGTCCACCTGTCACCGCACCTGTGAATACAAAAAATGAACCGCAAGTCAACGCTTTTCCGGTCACGATAGATACCATACGCATTCAAGATGCCGAGTTGGAGTTCGCTGATTTATCGTTACCGCAGCCGTTCGGGACGCAGATACATAGCCTGGGCGGAGTGATCAACGGCATTTCGAACAACCCAGCGTCAACGGCTCAGGTAGAACTCGACGGCAAGGTGGATGATTATGGTGCAGCCCGAATTCGCGGTGCGCTAAAACCTTTCCAAACCACTGCCTTCACCGATATTAAACTGGCATTCACCAATCTTGAAATGAATCGCCTCACGCCCTATTCGGGCAAATTTGCCGGCCGAAAAATCACCTCTGGCAAGTTGTCTGTCGATCTCGAATACAACATTAAACAGCGCAAGCTGGCAGGCGAAAACAAGTTTGTGATTCACAAACTGACATTGGGCGAAAAAGTAGACAGCAAAGAGGCTGCCAATTTACCCCTTGACCTTGCGATTGCTATTTTAGAGGATAGCGACGGCGTCATTGATCTAGATTTGCCAGTCAGCGGCAGTCTGGATGACCCAAAATTCAGCATCGGTGGCATTGTATGGAAAGCGTTCACCAACGTGCTGACTAAAATCGTTACTGCTCCGTTTAGCGCACTAGGTAAACTGTTTGGTGGCGGTGAAAAACTGGAAGCCATTCTATTCGATCCTGGCAAGGCCACGATTTCTCCACCAGAGTTAGAAAAACTACATCAGCTCAGTCAAGCGCTCAGCAAACGTCAGCAATTAAAATTAGGCATTTACCCTGGCTATGCGGTGGCGGCAGATACACGCGCCATTCAAGAAAGTACCCTGCGCAAGCAAGTGGCTGCAGAAACCGGGGTGCAACTTGCCGCCGGAGAGACACCCGGACCAATTAATCTGAACAATCCCAAGGTGCAATCCGCTATTCAGACTTTGCATGACCGCTTGAGTCAAAAGGGTTTGCTCAAACGCCTTGCGGCTAAGCTTGAGAAAGTCCCGCCTGAATTTTACGCGCAAGCACAAGAGACCTTAACCACTAGCTTGGTGGTTACAGAGAAAGACTTACGCACATTGGCTGACGCAAGAGCGGCGGCCATTCAAAAGGTGCTGCTAGCAGAGGGCGTTAGTGCAGACAGAGTGGTTGCGAACCCAGCAGTCAGTGCGACAGCTGAACGTAACACTGTACCAACCAAATTAAGCTTGGATGCCATCAAGCGTTAGTGGCAAGAATGCGTCTGCGGTTTAGATAATTAACAAGGTAAGTAGGTGCTGAAAAAATCGAAGCACCGGCGATAGCAAGATACCCAAAATACCCGTGAACAATAAAGCGATCAAAATCAGCATGCCATAACGCTCAATCTGCGCAAATTTGATCGCCGCGCGCATGGGCAATAGGCTCACCGCGATGCGGCCACCATCTAACGGCGGCAATGGAAACAAATTCAGTACCAGTAATACCAAATTAATTTGTATGCCGGCCAGACTCATTTGCGTCATAAAAACATGTGAGGATGGCGGCAATAAGTCCACACGTGCCAGGATCAAGCCCCAAGCAAGCGCCATGACAAAATTGGAGGCGGGCCCAGCGAGGGCTACCCACAACATGTCTTGTTTGGGACGACGCAATTGCGCGAAATTGACCGGCACAGGCTTTGCCCAACCAAAGAGTACGCCACCCAGCAACACACTGAGCGCCGGCAACAAGATCGTGCCAATTGGGTCGATATGCTTGAGTGGATTCAAGGTAATTCGCCCCAACCGCTCTGCGGTTAAATCGCCAAAAAACTTGGCTGCATAGCCGTGTGCTGCCTCATGGACCGTGATGGCAAACAACACAGGTAGCGCGTATGCGGCAATTTTTTGTATAACGGTCATTTCCATTCAAGACTTCCAACGAATATTTAAGTGTGACGAATGTTGCATCACAGACAACCAAGCCAGCATTAAGGCCAAGGGGCAACACCGGCGCGCACCAACTCAGGCGGCTCTTGCGTCAAATCCAATATGGTGGTCGCGCCGACATGCGCGATGTCACTATCAATCACCCCTTCAATATGATGCTCCAAGCTTTCGCGGATTTCCCAACCAACGGACATCGGAACCTCTTCGCCCGGCAGTTGTAAAGTCATACTGAGTAAGGGGCAATCCAATGCTTCCAGCAGCGTTTGCGTGACGACGTGCTGCGGAACGCGTAAGCCGATGGTGCTCCGTTTAGGGTGATGCAAACGCCTCGGCACCTCGCGGCTAGCTTCTAATAAAAACGTGTAAGCACCAGGCGTCATCGCCTTAAGCAAACGAAACTGACTATTGTTGACCTTGGCGTAAGTGCCGATTTCAGCCAAATCACGACAAATCAGCGTAAACGGGTGTTCATCATCCACACCACGCAAGCGGCGAATACGGGTTTGCGCATCTTTATATTCCATTAGGCAGACCAGTGCGTAACTGGAGTCGGTCGGACAAGCCAATATACCGCCTTGCTTTAACAGCTGCGCTGCTTGCTGGATTAATCGCGTTTGCGGGTTTTCCGCATGAATCACAAAATATTGTGCCATGGATGCCGCGCTAACTCGCCAGTGCTTGCAACTGGTGGGCTTCTGGCCAATCTTTCCATACCGGGACACAATTCAAAGGCAACGCAGGCAAGCGTCCCATTTCCATGTAAGACATGCCCGGGCCATGATAATCGGAGCCTTGCGAGGCTTTCAGATCAAAGCGATGCGCCAATTTGGCAAACTGATCAAATTGCGGCGGCTGGTGACTGCCGGTGACGACCTCAATCGCCGAACCGCCCAGGTTTCTGAATTCGTTGAGCAAAAGATGCATATTCACGAAGCCCAAGTCATAGCGACCCGGATGTGCCAACACCGCGACACCACCGCTGTTGCGAATCAACATGAGTGCTTCTTCCAAGCTCATCCATTCATGGTTGACATACCCCGGCTTGCCTTTAACCATGTATTTCTTAAAGACTGATTTCATGTTTTTGGCATGGCCTTGTTTGACCATGAACTGGGCAAAGTGGCTGCGTGTCATCACACTGTTGCCCGAAATCGCTCTGGCTCCTTCATAAGCGTCGGCGATGCCGGCCTTTGCCAAGCCTTCAGCAATCTGTCGGGCGCGACTGTCTCGCCCTTCTCTCACCTTGGCAAAGGCCGCTAGCAACGCTGGATCTTGCGGATTTACTTTTAAACCCACCACATGCAAAGTACGTTTTCGCCAAGTGACCGACACTTCAACACCATCAATAAAGGTGATGCCGATGTGCTCAGCAGCTGCGCGCGCCCGCGCCAAGCCGCTCACTTCGTCGTGATCGGTCAGCGCCAGCACGCGCACCCCTTTACTGGCGGCATGCGTCACCAACGCCTCGGGCGTCAGCAAACCATCCGACATGGTCGAGTGGCAATGTAAATCAATCGGGACTGACATGGTGGGTGGTGTTTAGATCAACAGAAAATTTTGCAGCTAAAAAGAAAGAAAAGACTGCCTAACGGCAATAACCTTTACACATTGACATAAATCATAGCAAAATAGTGCCCTTACAGATAGCAGGAATTCAGTCACCTGAAGCCAGTCATGCAAGTCATTACCGATTTACTCCCCGTCATCTTATTTTTTATCGCTTACAAAAAAGCGGGTATTTTTGTCGCCACCGCAGTGGCCATGATCAGTACCTTGGTATTGATGCTGTTCATTTGGCTGAAGCGCGGCAAGATCGATAAAATGCTAGCCATTAACGGTGCGGTCATTACCGTATTGGGCGGCATCACATTACTGCTACACGACAAAACCTATATCATGTGGAAACCCACAGCGATTTACTGGATAGGCGCATTGGTATTGTTATTCAGTCGTTATGCATTCAAACGCAACCTCATTGAAAACATGCTCGGAAAAATGATGGCTCCGCCAGTCGCCGTGTGGGATAAATTAAATTTTTGCTGGGTAGGTTTCTTGGTCGGCATGGGCATTTTAAATCTGTATGTCGCATTCCATTTCACCGAAGACGACTGGGTTAACTTTAAACTATTTGGGGCCACCAGCTTGATGTTTGTGTTTATCATCGCCCAAGTATTTGCCTTGCGTGCCTATTGGATTGAACAAAACACCCCTTCTGCCTGACCAAGAGGTTATATTGATGTTTTACATGATTTACGCACAAGACACTCCAAACAGCTTGTCGTTGCGTCAAGCGAACCGCCCGCCGCACCTAGCGCGCTTGCAGCAACTGCAAAGCGAGGGCCGCTTGTTGTTGGCAGGCCCATTACCCGCAATCGATAACCTAGAGCCGGGGGAAGCCGGATTTACTGGTAGCTTGATCGTCGCAGAATTTGAGTCTTTGCAAGCAGCCACAGATTGGGCAAATGCCGATCCATTTGTACACGCTGGCGTGTATGCGCAAGTGGTGGTTAAACCTTTTAGAAAGACCTTGCCATAGCATGCTGACAACCGAGATTGAACAGCGTTTGCAAGTATTGCTGCCGCTGCAATTAGAGATCACCGATGATAGCGAACTGCACCGCGGACACAAGGGCAATACGGGTGGCGGGCATTTCACGCTCAAGGTAAAAAGCTCGCTATTTTCAGGAAAATCACAGATAATGCGACATCGAATGATTTACCAATGTTTGCAAGATTTAATGCCGCATCGCATTCATGCGCTCAGTATTCAGGCGCTTTCTGCTGATGAGTCATTCAACTGACACAATTCTGTTTTTTAATATCGCACCAATTCAATTCGTTATATAAGGATATTGCATGAAATTTTTGAAAGTAATGTTGGCGATTGCTTGCTTAAGCGCACTGCCACATGTATACGCGGCGGATGCCGATGCGGTTGCTACAGTCAATGGCAAACCAATCAAAAAAACCTGGGTAGAATTCATTTTGCGTGATGCGGAAGCCCGCACAGGCCAAAAAGCCAACGACGGCATGAAAGCGGCTGTGGTAAACGAGCTGGTTGGCTCTGAATTGGCTTACCAAGAAGCGCAAAAAGCAGGTATCGATAAGTTACCCGACTTTATCGCTAGCGAAGAACTCGCGCGACGCAAATTGCTGGTAAACGCATTCCTGGCAGATTTCATCAAGAAAAACCCAGTGACGGACGCCGAGAAAAAAGAAGGCTACGAGCAGTACAAAAAAGAATTGGGTGACAAAGAATATAACGCTCGCCATATTTTGGTAAAAACAGAAGCCGAAGCCAAAGCCATCATCGCTGACCTGAAAAAAGGCACGGACTTTGCGAAAATTGCCAAAGAAAAATCACAGGACCCTGGTTCTAAAGACAAAGGCGGCGATTTGGGCTGGTTCTCACCCGCTGGCATGGTGAGACCTTTTGCCGAAGCCTTGGTGGGATTGAAAAAAGGCGAAACAACGCCGGATCCAGTGCAATCACAATTCGGCTGGCACGTGATCAAGCTGGTAGACACCCGTGCACTGCAAGCGCCTCCTTATGAGAAGGTACAAGAAGGTATCGAGCGCACTTTGCAACAGCGCAAACTGGAAAAATACATGTTGGGTTTGAAAGACAAAGCAAAAATTGATGTAACAGGCGTCGAGAAAAAATAATCACCGCAGCGTTTTACCCAATAAAAAAGCCAGTTTCGACTGGCTTTTTTATTGGGTACTATCCGTCATTGCCTATTGCCTACTTCCAAGCAAGCCGTCACAGAAACATTTCTTTGCAGCGCAATCTAAGATAAAATCAAGAATTATTCTCATTTATATCACGCACATGCATCTCGACGCATTAAAGCCAGGACAATCGGCCATTATTGATCGCATTCATGCTGAGCAGGCCTTGGCGCAACGCTTAAATGCGCTGGGGTTTCGCGCTGGCAAGCAACTCGAAGTGATTCGTCAAGCC
Source organism: Methylophilus medardicus (assembly GCF_006363955.1). Classification (GTDB taxonomy): domain Bacteria; phylum Pseudomonadota; class Gammaproteobacteria; order Burkholderiales; family Methylophilaceae; genus Methylophilus; species Methylophilus medardensis. Next base: position 744,284 of record NZ_CP040948.1, on the reverse strand, counting down.
GTGTTTAATGGCCCCTTGCATGTGCGAATTGGCTCCACTGACGTCATCATCCGTCTGGAGGATGCCAAGGCAATTCACTTACACCCCACCCCCGCCCATCAGACTGAATCCAATCCTGTATGAAACGTATTGCCTTGCTAGGAATGCCTAATACGGGCAAATCCACTCTATTCAATCGTTTAAGTGGCGCCTCGGCCCGCGTCGGTAACTGGCCGGGCATAACAGTGGATTTGATGAGTGCAAAACTATTACTGGGCGGCCACATTGTCGAGCTGATTGATTTGCCGGGCTTGTACGATTTGCATGGTTTTTCTGATGATGAACAAGTGGTGCGCCATTTTTTGAGTCATCACCCAGTCGATCTGGTACTCATTATCCTAAACAGCGCCCAAATTGACCGCCAGCTGTCTTTAGCGCTGCAAATTAGAGCACTGGGCTTGCCCGCTGTGCTGTTACTCAACATGGAAGACGAAGCCAAACGCGCAGGGATCACCATCGATGCCCCCGCCATGAGCAAACAACTGGGCTTACCCGTGCGCACCATCAGTGCAAAATACGGCCAAGGTTGCCCGGAGGCGCTGCAATTGGCGGCACAGACGCTGTTACAGCAACCCAATTTAGTCGCGCCGGAAACGATTGCCAGCAAACTTGAGATGGACAATGTGATCGAACAAGAAATGCATCAGATTATCGACCGCACCGTGCATTTTCCGATTCAACTCAACCATCGCCTCACTGACCGCTTAGACAAAATATTGCTTCACCCATGGCTGGGCTTGCCTCTATTTCTGCTCTCTGTGTTTTTACTTTTTCAGTTTATTTTCACGGTCGGTGCCCCGTTACAAGCGGGCATGGCTTGGTTGTTTGACACCTTGCGTAGCACCTTGTTAGAACCGGCACTTGCGAGCTTGCCAGCTTGGTTGGGGGGACTGTTGCTAGACGGCCTGTATACCGGCTTTAGCACAGTGGCGGCGTTTGTGCCGATTATTGTGCTGTTCTTTTTGGTCATGAGCATGGTCGAAGACAGTGGCTATTTATCCCGTGCGGCCTTTTTGATGGATACCCTCATGGCCAAAATGGGCCTCGATGGACGTGGCTTTGTCATGATGCTGATGGGCTTTGGCTGCAATGTGCCGGCACTGATGGGCACGCGTGTCATGCGCAGTCGCCCCATGCGCTTATTAACCATGCTGACGATTCCGCTGTCTTTGTGCTCTGCCAGGTTACAGGTATTTCTGTTTATTATTGCCATTTTGTTCCCCCCCTCACAGGCAGCACTGGTATTGTTTTCGCTCTATCTGGTGAGTTTCGCCACCATTTTTATCACCGCCATTCTATTCAAGCGTCAGTTTGCAAGCCGCGAACCATTTGTGCTTGAACTACCGCCATATCGCTTCCCCACGCCGCACCAAATCTGGATGCGTGGCTGGCAAGAGGTCAAGCATTTTCTGGCCCGCGCAACCAAGTTTATTGTCATTGGTGTGGTGATGGTCTGGTTGTTAACGCATCTACCCACCAGCGCAGTGCCCGCCAGTGCTGACACTTGGGCCGGCTCAATCGGCCGATTGTTTGCCCCGGTGCTCGATCCGATTGGCATTGACACGCAGCTCGCCATTGCGTTGATTTTTGGCTTTGTTGCCAAGGAAATTGTCGTGGGCTCACTCGCTGTGATTTACGGTTTGCAAGGCGACGCACTGAGCCAGCAAATTGCACAGAATATCGATTGGGTGCAAGGCATGAGCTTTATGCTATTCACACTGATTTACACGCCCTGTTTATCCACCATTGCCACCCTGAAGTCTGAGAGTAAAAGTAGCGGCTTTATGTGGTTATCCCTCACTTGGTCATTGGCATTAGCTTGGCTGGTCAGCTTTGTGTTCTACCAAAGCGCACGCGCACTTGGTTACTAAACACTGCCGGCATAAAATCAAAAGAGTGGTCTAATCCCTTTTTAGAAGATTGTGGATGGTATAAATATTTAAACAGGTTGCCACGCATTCCGCGCCTAGCGCTGGCCATGCCAACCAGACGATATCATTTGCAATCCAAGCAAAACTAGAAAGCAACAATCCAATTCGCATGATATGGTTTGGTAGATAAAAAACAGCCAGCGTAGTGTTGATAACAGCAAAAGCTGGCAAAAGTGATGACATCCCTTGCCAACTAAGTGTTGTAATCACTGCAAAAATCAACACGAAGCCAATGACAAAATAATGCTTATATGCATAATTGGTCAGCCATCTTGAGGCGATTGTGCGGACTGCTGTAACACCCATTGTAATGGCCGCAGTCCAAGCGCCCAATAAACAGTACATCAAGCTCCAAACCAACGCACTTAAAGCACTCCATTGCCGAAAACCATCTCCAGACCGCATCAAGTAAGCGCGCCACTCCAGCAGCATGCCCACACAACCAACAGCATAAGCCAATCCTACATGCACTAAATAACTTTCAAGGCCTTGAGGATTGGTAAAGTTTTTTCAGAAAACTCTTTTGCCATCGCTTTAAGCTCCTTTAAATTATCCTCTTCAGTGTCTAATGACTGACCGTCTTTGATAAGCTTTTGCCCTTGCTTAGCAAGTATTTCCCATGTGTAACTTGCAAAATCAGCAGGTTGTTTTTTACCATCCATGATACTGGCTAGAAAAATTTGGAATAAACGCCCAAGCATAAATCCACCGCCTATTACAGGACTAGCCACATAATTGATGTCGTTGCTTCCAAATGCTTTTTTGCACAAATAAGCATTTACCGAATCTGTCGTTTTCTTGGCCTGTGCAATATCTTCCTCGTTGTTCACTGGACTGACATGCCCCAAGCCAACCAACATCATGATAGCCTCTACAATTTTGTCGTAGCTTATGCCTTGATCTCTAAGCGCATCCTCAATTTGCTGTATCGTCTTTACTTTGTGGTCGGCTAAAACATCCAGCACAGGGCCATATACTTCAGCACTAAGGTTGGCTTCGCCCATTCGGCTATTTACTGTCAGTGCAACATCCCGCCGGTGCGTGGTCAATATAACTTGCTGAGTGCGCATCGTCTCGCTAGTCTCAAAAGGCGAGAGACTACGAGCGCCTCTAACCCAATAGTCCTTACGAAATTGTTGGTTAGTCATAAAATCTCGCACACTTTCACGGAACATAGCGTCAGGAATCTCCTCCAAAAATGCTAGCTGTTCATTCGTTAAATTGAGCGTATCAACATGATCAAAATACTCAGCTGAGCATACAAACTGTAACTTCGCATCTTCTAACCAACCCGCCATTGTTGCAAAATGCATGGGATGAAAATCTGCATTGAAGTACTCATGGGCCAGATATTGCCTGTTATGCGCTTTCATCTGAGCGAGCTTATCTCCCACCTGGGGATTAGCGCGGCTAAACGCAGGATTCGTCTGCAACAACTTTGTTGCGAATTCCATCGCACCTTCTACGCGACTAACAATACCCCGCCCCTCAGTCCCTAGAACATGTGCATGCTCAACCATTAAATGTCTCATTGGTGCAAATGCAGACCACCCTGGCAAAGTGTTGTAGCTGATATACAAAACCCCACCGACCTTTAACTTGACTTTCACAAAATCAACAATCACTCTGCGGTTTTCGTCACTAATCCAACTCCAAATACCATGCAGCCCAATATAATCAAACGCTGGCAAATCATCTCGTTTAGCAAAGTCTAAAAAAGATTCATCTGACAACTTGGCGCTATTACCCGAAGATCGAGACATCTCCTGAGCGAATCCAGCCTGCGTTGGATTGAAGTCTGTTCCATGCCAACTCACAACAGATGCAGATGCATGCAAATTAGTAGACAATCCCTGACCAAAACCAAGCTCACATGCGTTGCCCACCTCTGGAAAGACGAAGCCTTGATTCAAAAACGCCAGCTTAATTCTCAGCGGGTTAAGTTCCTTGTAATATCCATACGTATAAGCAATATCTGCCACATAACCAGCCGTCCAATCAGTCATTATCTACATCCTTTTATTCAGATTTTATTTAACATAAATTTACATTAAAAAATACTACCACACTCGAATAATTGAAAGAAATAAAATCCTAGATGATGCTCAAAAACGAATATTTGCCTATCGTTAAGTAAGGTTTAACATACAATCAGTCGTGCTGATTTCTGATAAAATGTCAATTTGCATTTCAACCAAAACCACATCGCACGCCATGTCAAATCAAGCGCAATCGTCAAGCCCCTCATTCCTCACATTAAAGGGCAGCTCTGCCCTCTCACCATTTAGGTTGGATAAACTTTATGCAACACTTAATCAGACCGCGCCTAGCATTCAGCATGTCTATGCTCAATTTGTGCATTTTGTGTTTAGTGAAAATGATTTAGTAAGTTCGCAAAAAAATACCCTCTCGCAAATTTTGACTTATGGACCAAAAACTCAAACAGAGTCTCCGAGTGGCGAGCTGTTTTTGGTGATACCGCGTATTGGCACCATTTCACCTTGGGCCTCACGCGCGACAGACATTGCGAATAATTGTGGGTTGGTCGATGTGTTACGCATTGAGCGCGGCGTGGCTTACTACGTGACGACTGCCAATGGGCAGACTTTGAGCGAGGCCGATAAAGCGGTTTTTAGCGCAGTCATTCATGACCGCATGACGGAAACGCTGGTCTACAAACTAGATGATGCCGAAAAACTCTATCACCACGCAGACCCTAAACCTTTAGCCAGCATCGACATCTTAGACGGTGGCAAAGCCGCGCTTGAGACCGCCAACAATGAGATGGGCTTGGCGTTATCGCCTGACGAGGTTGACTACCTGCTAGAAAACTACCTCAAAATGGGCCGCAACCCGACCGATGTTGAGTTGATGATGTTTGCGCAAGCCAACTCCGAGCATTGCCGTCACAAAATCTTTAACGCCGATTGGGTGATTGATGGCGTTCAACAAGAAGTTTCATTGTTTGGCATGATCCGCAACACGCATAAGTTGAATCCAGGTAGCACAGTAGTGGCTTACTCTGACAACTCCTCTATCGTTGCGGGCCAAAAAACCAAGCGTTTTTACCCGCAACAAAACCATGCTTATGGCTTTGTGGAAGACGACATGCACTACCTGATGAAGGTAGAAACCCATAACCACCCTACTGCAATCTCACCGTTTGCCGGTGCTGCCACAGGTGCAGGTGGCGAAATCCGCGACGAGGGAGCAACCGGGATTGGCTCAAAACCCAAAGCAGGCCTCACCGGCTTTTCAGTATCCAATCTGAATCTCCCAGATTTCACCCAGCCTTGGGAAGAGCACTACGGCAAACCTGGACGAATTGCCAGCGCACTGCAAATCATGATTGACGGCCCCCTCGGCGGTGCAGCTTACAATAACGAATTCGGTCGGCCGAACATCGCTGGCTATTTCCGTACCCTCGAATTACAAACCACGACAACAGACGGCCACGCAGAAGTGCGCGGCTATCATAAGCCGATCATGCTCGCTGGCGGCGTGGGCAATATTTCTGACAGTCATAGCTTCAAAAACAGCATTCCCCCCGGCTCGGCCCTGATTCAACTCGGCGGACCCGCCATGCTGATTGGCCTTGGCGGCGGTGCTGCATCGAGTATGGATACCGGTGCGAACACCGAAAACCTCGATTTTGACTCCGTTCAGCGCGGCAACCCTGAACTTCAACGGCGCGCGCAAGAGGTCATTGATCGCTGCTGGCAAATGGGTGACAACAACCCAATTCTGAGTATTCATGACGTAGGCGCCGGTGGCATTTCCAATGCCTTCCCCGAGCTGGTCAATGACGCCAAAGTCGGTGCCGTTTTTCAATTACGCGATGTACACAACGAAGAGCCAGGCATGAGCCCGCGTGAATTGTGGAGCAATGAGGCACAAGAGCGTTACGTACTCGCCGTGACGCAAGACCAACTACCATTGTTTGAGGCGATATGTGAGCGCGAACGCTGCCCATTTGCCGTCGTGGGCGTGACCACAGAAGAACGCCACTTAACGGTTGAGGACCAACACTTCACCAACAAGCCAGTGGATATGGAACTCTCCGTGCTATTGGGCAAACCACCCAAAATGTTGCGTGATGTGCAGTCAGTCAAAAAATCATGGCCTGCCTTTGACACCAGCCACATAGACCTCCACGAAGCGGTTGCACGCGTGCTGCGTTTACCCGGTGTGGCTGACAAAACCTTCCTGATCACCATTGGTGATCGCAGCGTGACTGGTCTGATTGCTCGCGACCAAATGGTAGGGCCGTGGCAAGTGCCTGTCAGCAACGTAGCCGTGACCTGTGCCGGCTTCGAAACCAATGTCGGTGAGGCGTTTGCCATCGGCGAAAAAGCGCCACTGGCCCTGATCGATGCACCCGCCTCTGGCCGTATGGCGATTGGTGAGGCGATCACCAATATTACGGCAGCTTCAATCAGCGAACTAGGCAACCTCAAGCTTTCTGCTAACTGGATGGCACCTGCGGGACACGCTGGTGAAGACGCGGCGCTCTATGCCACGGTCCAAACCGTCGGCATGGAACTGTGTCCGGCCCTGGGCATCAGCATCCCCGTTGGCAAAGACTCCATGAGTATGAAAACCGTGTGGCAAGACAATGGCGAACACAAAGCCGTGACTGCGCCAATATCATTGGTCATTTCTGCGTTTGCCAACACACAAGATGTGCGTAAAACCTTAACCCCACAGTTACGCACCGATCTGGGTGACAGTGAATTAATCTTGATTGATTTGGGTAATGGCAAAAACCGCATGGGTGGTTCCGCGCTTGCGCAAGTCTACAAACAGCTGGGCAATTGCGTACCAGACGTTGACCAACCCGCCAGCTTAAAAGCGTTTTTTGCGGCCATCCAGCAACTCAACACCGACGGCAAACTGCTGGCGTACCATGACCGCTCCGATGGCGGTTTATATGTGACTTTAGCTGAAATGGCTTTTGCAGGTCATTGTGGCCTTGCCGTGGACCTATCCAGCCTCACTGGCGATCTCATCAGTGTGTTGTTCAACGAAGAGTTAGGTGCAGTGTTGCAGGTGCGCGCGAGCGAAGCGGCCGCGATTGCCCAGCAACTGCAACAGACCATTGGCAGTGACATCCATCGCATTGGCCGCGTCAACACCGGCCATGAGATTGTCATCAGCCAAGGGCAGACACAATACCGTGCTTCTCGAATCGACTTGCATCGCATGTGGTCCGAAACCACTTACCGCATGCAAAGCCTGCGTGACAACCCAGTCTGTGCGCAGCAGGAATATGATCGCATCCTCAATGCCGCAGATGCCGGTTTACATGCAGCACTGACTTTTGATATCAATGACAACGTCGCTGCGCCTTATATCAACACCGGCAAACGGCCAAATATGGCGATTCTGCGTGAGCAAGGCGTCAACGGCCAGACTGAGATGGCCGCAGCCTTTGATCGTGCCGGCTTCAACAGTGTGGATGTGCACATGAGCGACGTGATCAGTGGCCGTGTCTCACTGAAAGAGTTTGCTGGCCTGGTTGCTTGTGGTGGGTTTTCGTACGGCGATGTGCTCGGCGCCGGCGAGGGATGGGCCAAATCTATTTTATTTAATCAGCGCGCCCGCGACGAATTTAGCGCGTTCTTTAACCGCACTGACACCTTCGCGCTCGGTGTTTGTAATGGTTGCCAGATGATGAGCAACTTGCACAGCATCATTCCGGGTGCTGAACATTGGCCGCATTTTGTACGCAACAAGTCTGAACAATTCGAGGCGCGCGTTGCATTGGTCGAAATTTTGCCTTCCCCTTCTATCTTCTTTGATGGTATGGCAGGGAGCCGTATGCCGATCGCAGTCGCACATGGTGAAGGTTTTACGGAATTTACTGATGCGAGTGCTGTCACAAGTGTGCTACAACAGCAACTGGCCACCGTACGTTATGTAGACCATGCTGCCGCAGCGACCGAAAGTTATCCGTTTAACCCGAATGGTTCACCACAAGGGCTCACCGGATTCACTACCCAAGACGGTCGTTTCAGCATCATGATGCCTCATCCGGAACGTGTGTTTAGAACAGTGCAACACGCCTGGCACCCTGACGATTGGCAGGAAGACGGCCCATGGATGCGTATGTTCCGCAACGCACGTACGTTTGTCGGATAAGCAACACCGGTCGCAGTAAATATGCATGTTGCATAAACAATGTTGTTATTTTTAAAATGAAAATCAGGTGTTTGGAGAGATTATGAAATCAATTAAGTTTTTAGTGGCCTTGTTCTCACTGTCGTTTGCTTTGCAGGCGTTCGCGTTGTCTGACGAAGAATACATGGAGTTTACCGAGGCGCTCACGGGGGGTAACGTTAAAGTGGTGAAAAAATTTGTTGAAGCAGACCCGAGTCTGGTAAAACAAAAATTCTTCGCATGGGAGCCACTGCAAATGGCAGCCTCTAAAGGCAAGCTGGATGTCGTGAAATACTTGGTTTCAAAGGGTGCTGACTTGAACTACATCCATCCGGCTAGCCACAACACGGCTTTCCACATGGCGGCATTCATTGGCGATACCACTTCGATGAAATATCTCGCTGCCGCGGGTGCAGACGTCAACATCAAACTCAAAGGCGATGTGTCGCTGGTGCGCTACTTTAAAGAAGAAAACAACCAAAAAATGGTTGATCTGCTCACGCAACTGGGCACCAAAAATGATGGTTGCCAGGAAGAAAAATGTTTTTAATCACTCGCCATTGGCGGTGATCTAAATCTAAAACGGTCATGCATTGCATGGCCGTTTTTGCATTCAGCGATCATCAGACTAGTCTAATGTAACCGCAGTCACTCACGCTGGTGGCCGCATTTAGAATAATGTGTGCACAATCACAACCAATGTTGGGGGAAGCATGACACTCTTACACGCCAGTATGCGATGGTGCTTTATCGCTATCGCCTCGTTTCCGGTCTATGCACAAGACACGACGGCCATTCAGACACTTGCAGCCTCCTGCGCAGCTTGCCACGGGCCCAATGGCAACAGCGCTGGCGGCACCCCCTCGCTGGCCGCACTCAATCAAGGCTACTTCACACAACGTATGCAGGGTTTCAAGGATGGCTCAGTGAGCGCAACGGTCATGCATCACCATGCCAAAGGCCTAAGCAATGAGGAGATTAGCGCATTGGCGACCTACTTTGCGCAACAGCCTAGAAAAGCTCAGCCAGCGTTACCGCACCAATCGTTTCTGGGAGCGCAATAATGAAAGCCTCCGATCATCGCGTTGACCACCCACACATGCCCTCACGCAGACAATTTGCGCGCACGCTCATTTACGGTGGACTGGCTTTTAGTGGCCTACCTGCCTTTGCCCGCGCCAACAAACCACCGCTCGGACATGTTGTGGTTGTTGGCGGTGGCTTTGCTGGTTTAACTGCAGCCAAGTATTTGCGCGACTGGAGTATGGGCAATCTAAAAGTCAGTTTGATAGAGCCCAACCCACAATTCATTTCGTGTCCGCAAAGCAACCTAGTGCTTGGCGGTAGCAAACGAATGGATGATTTAAGTTTTAGTTATGCATTGGCACGCAAGCAACATGGCATAGACTGGATTCAGGACAGCGTGACGTCAGTTGATCTCGACCATAAACAAGTCCGTTTAAGCCGTGGCAATCTTGCTTACGACCGCTTGGTCATCGCGCCGGGCGTCGATTTCAATTACAGCAAAATCGCTGGCATGTCCGAGCCGGTCCCTGATATCCCGCATGCATGGAAAGCCGGCAAACAAACCCTGCAATTGCGTCAGCAGCTAGAAAGCATGCCGGATGGCGGCATCTTTGTCATGACCATCCCCGCAGGCCCTTATCGCTGCCCTCCTGGCCCTTATGAGCGGGCCTGCCAAGTGGCGCACTATTTCAAGCATCACAAGCCGCGCAGTAAAGTCATCATCTTGGATGCCAATGCGGACATCGTGTCAAAAAAAGGATTGTTTTTACAAAGCTTTCAGGGGGCGTACCAAGGCATCATTGAATACCACAACAACAGCGAAATATTGCAACTGGATGTGCTGAGTAAAACGGTGAAAACCGACTTTGAATCCGTACAAGCGGATGTGTTCAATGTGATTCCGCCGCAACTGGCGGGCAAAGTAGCGCAAATTGCAGGCCTGAACAATGTTGATCAGCGGTGGTGTGAGGTAGACTTTGTCAGTTATGCCTCGGCAATCGCGCCTGAGGTGCACATTATCGGCGATAGCATTTCAGCTGGTCTGCCAAAATCTGCGCACATGGCCACCTCGCAAGCGAAAATATGTGCTGCCGCTATCATTGATCTGCAAACTGGTCAGGCGCCCAACCCGCTGCCAGTGTTTGCGAATACCTGCTACAGTTTTGTCGACGATCGGCAAGCCATCCACGTGGCCAACGTTTACCGTTACGACCCGGCGAAGAAATCGATGGTAGCGGCAGAGGGTGGCGGTGTTTCCAGCAAAGCATCCGTGCAAGAAGGGGAATATGCACAAGCTTGGGCAGAAAATATCTGGGCGGATACCTTGACATGACATCGGTGCAAGCGCAAAGCGCCCCAGCCAAATCGCTCTCGCATTTTTTGTTGCATGGGTTGGTCGGGATATTGAGTGCCCTGGGCTTGCATCAGGCGATGGCGCAACCTCTTGAAGTTGACGCCGCATTATCGAGCCTAAGCTTACCCGCCGGACTCCGTATTGAACGCTTTAGTGACGTGAGTGCCTGGGGCGCACCGCGTATGCTGGCACTGGACACGCATGGGCAATTATTGGTGAGTGTAACTGATACAGGCCGCATTTTGCGCTTGAACGCACAGGGCGAAGTCGAAGTCATCGCACAGGGGCTCAATGCCCCCCAAGGGCTCGCCATGCTGGGAGACGATCTACTGGTGGCCGAGCAAACGGGTGTCGTGAAACTGCCTAAACAAGGTGACGCTTGGGGAAGCCCGCAGCCATGGATTCGCAATCTGCCCAGTGGGGGCCACAGCCTCAAAACGGTCAAAGTGTCCCCGGATGGTTATGTTTTTGTCAATGTCGGCTCCAGTTGTAATGTATGTATCGAAGAGCAGCCGATGCGGGCAACCCTGTTACGCTACACCGCCGAGGGTCGACCAGCGGGCGCCTTGCTCACGGTTGGCCGCCATGCGCAAAGCGCCATTTGGGCGACCGGTCTGCGCAACACTCAGAGTTTTACTTGGCATCCACACAGCGGAGAAATGTTTGCAACCAATAATGGCTCGGACAACCGCAGCGACATGCAAAACGGCCCTATTGACGATGATCTGCCACCCGAGCATCTCAACCGGATTGAGGCGGGCAAAGCCTATGGCTGGCCTTATTGCTGGGGTCAGCCTGGGGCACCAGGACAACTCATGCCAGACCCCAACATGCCCAGCGAGACGGGGGCTTGCCAGCAGGCGCAGGGGCCTGCGCTAACACTCCCCGCCCACAGCACGCCGATTGGCCTGACTTTCTTGCATCAAAGCCGGTTACCCGCAGAGATTCAACAGGATGCCATTGTGGCATTGCATGGCTCGTGGAACCGCAAACAACCGAGCGGCTATGCCCTGCTGCGTGTACAATTTAGGAACCAACAACCGGTAGCAGCCGTCCCATTCATTAGTGGCTGGTTACAAGGGAAACAGGTCTGGGGCCGCCCGGTGGATGTCATCATCGGCAGCGATGGCTGGCTATACGTATCCGATGACCTGACTGGCTGGATTTATCGCATTCGCTCGCTGTAGCGTCTCTACAGTGGCTTTTTCAGGAGCAATATATGAAACGAATTTTATGGTCTATCACGATAGCCTTGTGTTTGGGTTGGATGGGTGTGAGCCAAGCGGGCACACCATCATCGCTGGTTATTCAAGTGCCAGAGTCTTTTTATCAGCATCCGGTGCGCTTACTTAACCCTTATCTCAATTATTGGCATAACCGCGCAGAAGCGGCCGAAACCGTCGGCCTCAGTAGCTTTCAAGCGCAAAACTACACAACGTCCAGCTGCGAGGCGGATGCCAAGGGCCAAGCCTTAATCGTGATTGAGCCCAATATGTTTTACAACCCACAAAGTGGTATTTTTTACAGTGAGATCACGGCCAAAGTCTACAGCCAGTCCACGGCTGAAACCGCCTTGAGCAAACCACTGATGACGGTGAAAGGCCTGGGACAATCTCGTGGATGGTTAACCTATAACGTAGAAAACGCTACCCATAAGTCTTATCAGCAAGCCTTTGATCAGGTGATCAGCCAGTTGCAGCAAAATCCTGCTTTCCAACAATCATTGGCGCAAACCCCTGTGCAAACCTATCAGGCCTTGTGCAATAGCATCAACACCCTGTCACAACCCAAGGCTTTTTTCTAGGAGGGTTTATGCAGATGTCATTCTCACAACGCACTTGGTTGCGCAGTTCGCTCACCGCATTGACGCTGGGGTTCAGCTGCCTTTGTCAGGCGCATGGCTTGACTCCCGTCGATAGCTTACTCACGCCAGAGTCGGTCATACAAGCCGCCGATGGCAAAATTTATGTGTCCGAGATTAATGGCTTTGGGCAAGATGGGGATGGTCAGATCCGCGTGATTGACCATGGCAAAACATCAGTATTATTACAAGGCTTGGACGACCCCAAAGGCCTGATGATTATCGGCAATGATCTTTACATTGCTGACAAAGCACGTGTATTGCGTGTTGCCCTAAACGAGGCACCAGCACACGCTGAAGTGTTTTTAGCCGCAACAGATTTTCCGAAAATACCGCAATTTTTAAATGACTTAAGCGCAGATGCGAATGGCAATCTGTATATCAGTGACAGTGGAGATATTCTAGGGAGCGGCAAAGGTGGTGTGGTCTACAAAGTCACACCGCAACGCACGCTGAGCCTGTTGCTGGATGATCGTATTGATGCACGTATTTTGGCGCCAAATGGGTTGCTGGCTGATGCTAAGGGCGAACATCTCTTGATCGTCGACTTCACTTCTGGGGTGCTATACGACTACAACTTGCTCAACCGCACACTAGAAGAGGTCGCGAAGGGCTTCGGCGGTGGCGATGGCATCGTCAAACAAGCCAACGGTATGATTTATGTCAGCGACTGGAAATCCGGCAATATATTCAGTGTAGATGCAAAACGCAAAGTCACGCTGATCAAATCGGGCTATCAAGCCGCTGCAGATATTGCGCTAAGCCAAGACGATCATCACCTGCTGGTGCCGGACATGAAAGCAGGCAAGCTGGATATCCTCCCGTTATCTTCAGATCACAAATAAAAAAAACCACGCTTGCGCGTGGTTAAGTGAGAGGATACACACGAAACCGCTCATTACCTCCGCGCGCTGCAGGGAATTCAGCGCGCGAAGGCAACTTCACAGTGACTTGGTTTGCGCAGTTTTTTTGTCAATCTCTTTTGGAGCGTTGACCACTGGCTGCGCACCAGCGTGTTTGGCTACTTTCAAATGTTTTTGCATCTCAATTTGGTCGTGAGGCGAAGGATTCGTCCCAGCAAAAACATAAGCAGAAAAAATGAATCCTGACAGGAATAACAGCATTTTGGTCTTCGTCATGGTCGCTCCTTCATCGCTATGGTGCTTGTAGTATGTTGTATTCATCCGACCTCGTGGCACAAAGCACGTCTTGTCCACAACTGCAGAATACGCCCCGTGGCTTACAGCCAACTTACGCCAGCCTTGCACAAAACTTACAAACGAAAAACCTGCCAGCCTTGAGTTACACTGGGCACATTCTATTCAACAGGTATCAATCATGCGTGTATTGATTGTGGAAGATGATTTAGTGATTGCCAATGGACTGGTGCGGGCGTTGACACAGTCACAATATGCGGTCGACCATGTGACGGATGGCAAACAAGCCCTGCGGGCGATTCAAGATGACGTTTATGATTTAGTCATCCTGGATTTAGGCTTACCTATCATGGATGGTATGCAGTTACTCGCTCACTTACGCCAACAAACTGCCAACCCGATTGCGGTGCTGATTTTGACCGCCCGCGAAGATGTCGCCACCCGCGTACAAGCCTTAGACCTAGGGGCGGATGACTTTCTGACCAAACCTTTTCATCTCGAAGAGCTTGAAGCACGGGTACGCGCCCTAATCCGCCGCAGCAAATTGGGCAACAACTTACCGTTGCAATGTGGTAATTTAAAACTGGATGTCGCTAACAAACTGGCCAGTATCAATGACCAGCCGATCACATTGTCGGCACGCGAACTTAACCTTCTAGAGACCTTAATGATGCGCATGGGAAAGATCATCGCCAAAGAGCAAATCATGGAGTCGCTGTGTAATTGGGATGAAACCTTGGGCGACAATGCGATTGAGGTTTACATTCATCGCCTACGCAAAAAAATCGAACCGAGTGGCGCGCACATCCGTACCGTGCGCGGCTTGGGCTATATGCTAGAAGCGGAACACCTGAATCCATCCTCACATGCCTAATATGACGGGGCCACGCTCACTTAAAAACCAATTACGGTTGTGGTTATTATTAACCATGCTACTGGTGTTGGGCGTTTCTGCCGTACTGTCTTATTCACGCGCACTGCTCTACGCAACACAAGCCTATGATCAGGCACTGTTGCGCACAGTGCTGGCGTTGGCTGATGAAGTAGTCATTGATGCCAATAACGAAGTGAAGATCGAAATCCCTGAAGTCGCAAGTCACCTACTGAGCTATAACGAAGGTGACCGCATTTATATCCGCATTAGTACCGCGCAAGGAAAACTGGTGTTTGGGGAGGCGCAATTGCCACTGCCACCCAAACCACCCGCTGGCAACCAGCAAGTTTATTACAACAGCCGCTATCAAAACGAAGCGATTCGCGCAGTCACCTTCGGCTTACCAGAGAGCAAATCAATCAACGCACCCAATATTTTGATCACGATGGCCGAAACCACTGGCAAACGCGACGCGATGGTGGCAGAAATGGTCGAAGAAATGGTGTTACCACAAGTGTTGATGATGATCCTTGCCGCCATTGTCATCGAGCTGGGCATACACTTTGCACTGAAGCCCATGCAAGACCTCCGTCAGTCTTTGCACCAACGCTCACACCGCGACCTGAGCCCCTTAGATACCACCTCAACCCCCTTAGAATTGCAACCGATGGTAGACGCCATGAATGCCCTGCTGTCTCGGGTTAAAGCCGGCTTACAACAGCAGCAGCAATTTATTGCCGATGCCTCTCACCAATTACGCACTCCGATTGCAGGCTTACAAACGCAAGCAGAACTGGCACTAAGAAGCCAGCCGCCAGCCGCCTTGCAAGAGCCATTAGATTATATGTTGCGCAGCACCACGCGCTTGTCGCATCTTATCCAACGCTTACTCAGCATGGCTAGAACAGATGCAGCCAGCAGTCAGCTAGAGCTTCAGCCAGTGTCGCTCACCAGCGTTATTTATGAGCAATGTGCTCGCTGGGTGGGCCCAGCGTCAGACAAGCAACTAGAGCTGGAAGTATTAATCGAAACCCAACAGGATACGATTCTTGGCGACGCACTCATGCTGTCAGAGATGCTTAACAACCTACTAGAAAACGCCATTCAATACACGCCGGCGCTAGGTTTGATTGAAATTCGTTTATGGCGAACAGGCCAGCAACTGCAATTACAAGTGTCTGACAGTGGCGTTGGCATTCCAGCGGATCAGACGGCGCTCATTTTTGAGCGGTTTCACCGTCTGGATCCCAATCAGGGCAATGGTTGTGGCTTAGGTCTAGCGATCGTGGCTGAGATTGCAGAACACCACAATGCCAACATCACCGTGCTTCCGGGGCTAACACATCCAACAACACAACACATTGGCAGCCGATTCACGGTAAAATTTCAAGCTTATGACCGCCTGCCTGAGAACCCTCGCCCTTCAAGCATTGACACTGTGTGATCCCACACAAAAATGTGCACAAACACTTTCGCTGTGGGAGACGGCTGGCGCAGGCACACTTTTACTCGACCCCACGCGCTTGATCCAAGCACAAGCAGCGCAGATTCCGGGGCGACCCGCCAAACCGACGCTGGTGCCGCCCAAACACCTTCAACGCCGCGCCATGAATACCGCAGAAGGACGTGCGGCGTTGATTCATGCATTGGCACATATTGAATTTAATGCGATTAATTTAGCCCTTGACGCCGTCTGGCGCTTTACCGATATGCCGCTCGACTTTTACCGTGACTGGCTGCAAGTGGCAAAAGAAGAGGCTTACCACTTTTCATTGCTGCGCACGCATTTGCAAACGCTGGGATTTGATTATGGCGATTTTGATGGCCACAACAGCCTCTGGGAGATGGTGGAAAAGACGCAATCGGATGTACTCGCACGCATGGCGCTTGTGCCGCGCACCTTAGAAGCCCGCGGACTGGATGCCGCGCCCCCATTAAAACAAAAACTGTCGCAAGCAGGGGATCATGCGGCGGCAGCGATTCTGGATATTATTCTACGGGACGAAATCGGCCATGTGGCCATTGGCAACCGTTGGTTCCAGTTTTTATGCGATCAGCGCGGACTGGATATTGTGGTGACCTTTGAAAGACTGAGGCAACAATATCAAGCCCCCACATTGCGGCCACCTTTTAATATGGAGGCCCGCAAACTCGCTGGGTTTAGCGATATTGAATTAGCCTATTTAAATGCTGAGACCGGCTAAAAACGCCCTATGAAGGCTTACGCGGTGGCAGATGGCGGAAAGTGATACGCCCTTTGCCCATATCGTACGGTGACATTTCGATGGTAATTTTGTCACCCGCCAAAATACGGATTTTATGTTTGCGCATTTTGCCACCCGTGTAAGCAATCAGTTTATGCCCGTTTTCTAAGGTCACACGGTAGCGTGCATCCGGCAAAATCTCAGTGACGGCGCCCTGCATTTCAATCAATTCTTCTTTAGCCATTTAGTATCCTTATAATAAAAAACAAAAAAGCCCGTACAAACGGGCTTTATCGGGGGTGAGTTTCACCCAAACGCACGTGCTTAAGCAATCACTTGAATTGCAGACGCTTGTTTGCCTTTAGGGCCTGTAGTTTCTTCATAAGAAACGCGTTGGTTATCTGCCAAGCTTTTGAAACCAGCAGATTGAATTTCTGAGAAATGCGCGAATAAGTCGTCACCACCTTGATCAGGCGTAATGAAACCAAAACCTTTTGCATCGTTAAACCATTTTACAATACCTGTAGCCATAATAATTTCCTTAAAAAATGAAAGGGTTTCCCCTATTTAGGGCGAGGGTCAAGTAGCGGGATTAACGATAGAACCGAAAGATAACACCAGAGAAAACAACAATGCTTGAACTTCGCGAAACGCCACTATGCGCCTTAACCGCCACAATAGCAAACGTTATTTTCAAAAAAAGTATAAATAAATCAATTATTTATTTTTCATGACCTGCAACGGCGCAATCGATGAGGGGCTAAAAGACCCTTGCGCACCAGTCAGTGGCTAGGCCAGGGCTAAATCGTCAACAGATTTGCCACCCCATCCAAGCCGACAATATTCAGCGCATACATCGCTTGTTGCTGCACCACTGGCTTGGCATGATAAGCCACCCCAATCCCTGCCACCTGCATCATAGCTAGGTCATTCGCACCATCCCCGATTGCAATGGTTTGCGACGCCTCCAGCCCAAGCGCGTCACGCAAGTGAATGAGCTCATCGGCTTTGCGCTGGGCATCGACGATCTCGCCGACCACCTCCCCCGTGAGCTTGCCATCCGTAATAGCCAAGGTATTAGAAACGGCGTAATCCAAACCCAAGGTATCTTTGACGTAATCGGCAAAAAAAGTGAAGCCCCCAGAAACCACCATGGTTTTAATGCCATTTTGCTTACAAGTATTGACCCAGGTTTGCGCACCTGGATTAAAGGTTAAACGCTCCTCGATCACACGTTGCAATGCGCTTGCAGGCAAGCCTTTAAGTAAGGCGACGCGTTTACGTAAGCTGGCCGAAAAATCAAGCTCACCACGCATGGCGGCCTCGGTGATTTCCGCCACTTGAGGCTTGAGTTGCATCATGTCTGCGATCTCATCAATACATTCAATGGCAATCAGGGTCGAGTCCATGTCCATCACGCACAGCCCAATATGCGATAAGCGTTGACGATCTTCGACCAATGCGCAATCGATCTGTTGGCTGGCACAAAATGCTTTCACATCGAGGTAATCACCCTCACTCACCGGCAGGTAATACGCATGCGCCGCAAGCTGCATAAACTGAGTATGGCCGCCGATTAAGCCATGAATGTGAGACAAGTGTGCCATAGTGATGGCAGGGCCTTGAACAACTAAACGCATGATCTGAATCTACTTATTAAGCAAAAGCGCAAGTATACCAGCAGCCCACCCAAACACTGAGTACAGGCTGTTTTAAAGCTGTTTTTCTGTTTTTGCTTTGCTGGCAGCAATGGTATCCTGACGAAAAATGACACTCCCGGGGAACCTATGAAACAAGATTTACACACGTTGTCTTGGCTGAACTTGCCTAACTTACCACTGCCGCTCAAAGCGCTTTTTATCGGCTATCTATTGGTAGTGGGGGTCGGATTAGGCATGGCCGGCTTGCAAATCATGCTGACGCACGGTATGGCTGATGGCAAATTTGGCTTATCTGTGGATGATATTGTCTACAGCTATTATGGTGACCGTAGCGGCACTAAATTGGCCAGTAAATTAAATGGCTCCATGTCGGACAAAGCGCCTCTCGCAGTCCGCGAAGACATCATCAAATGGGCGCAACAAGGCGCCCCTGAAGCCCAGTGGGAGTCACATTACAAAGCGGTGTTCGCCAAGCACTGCGTCATGTGTCATAGCCAGATTCCTGGCATTCCTGACTTCACCAAATACGCAGAAGTGAAATCCCGCGCCGAAGTCAATGATGGCGCGACCATTAGTGGTTTGACCCGCGTGTCGCATATCCACCTGTTTGGCATCAGTTTTATTTTCTTTTTTATTGGCCTGATTTTTAGTTTTGCGGTCAATGTGCCTAAAACGGCAAAAATTATTGCCATTGCGTTTCCATTCGGCTTTTTGATTATCGATGTGATGTCTTGGTGGCTGACCAAACTATCGCCACATTTTGCTTGGCTGACCATCATCGGCGGCATTGGATACAGTCTCGCCTCGAGCTATATGTGGGTCGTCAGCATGTATCAAATGCTGGTGATGTCTCGGCACGCAAAAGTCTACGGCAACGCTTGGGCGCAAGACCTTTAATCCGCTAGGCTACAAAAAACCGTACACGTGTACGGTTTTTTTGTTTGTAGTCTAGCCTTGATGGGGTATTTGCGCGAAAATAGCAGCTTAACCAACTAAAGCCCCCTACGTTCATGAATCTGCACGAATACCAGGCCAAACAGCTACTGCAAAAGTACGGTTTGGCAACCCCGGCCGGTCTAGTCGTCCAATCAGAAGAAGCTGCGGCTGCCGCCACCAAAGAACTAGGGGGAGACGCATGGGTCGTTAAAGCCCAAGTGCACGCCGGTGGACGGGGCAAAGCCGGTGGTGTCAAAGTGGTCAAATCCGCGCTTGAGGCACAAACGGTCGCCGGCGGCTTATTGGGTAAACACTTGGTCACCTACCAAAATGCACCAGATGGTCAACCCGTGCACCAAGTGTTGGTTGAGCAAACTTTACCGATTGCCCGTGAGCTCTATTTGTCGATGTTGGTTGATCGCAGCCTCGAGCGTGTGGTGATGGTAGCCTCAAGTGCTGGCGGGATGGACATTGAAGAAATCGCCGCCACCCAACCAGAAAAAATTCTGCAAGAAGTTTGTGACCCGCTTAATGGCTTGGTCGATTTCCAAGCACGCAATCTGGCGTTTAGTCTTGAATTGAGCGGCGACCAGATCGGTGCGTTCACCAAACTCGCCAAGGGCTTGTATAAATTATTTAAAGACAACGACTTGGCTTTGCTTGAGATCAATCCATTAATCGTCACCACTGACGGTAAACTGGTGGCGCTCGATTGTAAAATGACCGTCGATGACAATGCACTGTATCGCCAGAAACCGTTTGCCGAAATTCGTGATTGGTCGCAGGATGATGCCAAAGAGGCAGAAGCGCACCACAGTGGCCTCAACTACATCGCCTTAAATGGCAATATCGGTTGCATGGTCAATGGCGCGGGCTTAGCCATGGCCACCATGGATTTGATTAAGCTGCATGGCGGGATGCCCGCCAACTTTCTGGATGTGGGCGGTGGGGCGACCGCAGAAACGGTCACCAAGGCGTTTAAAATTATTCTGGCAGATAGCAATGTCAAAGCGATTCTGGTCAACATTTTTGGCGGCATCATGCGTTGTGACATCATTGCGACCGGCATTATCACCGCTGTCCGCGAAGTAGGCATGACGATTCCAGTGATTGTCCGTCTCGAGGGGACCAACGTTGAGCTGGGTAAACAAATGCTTCGCGATAGCGGATTGAATATTATTTCAGCTGAAGGCCTGACTGACGGTGCCCAGCAAGCTGTTAAAGCCGTAAGCAAAGGGGCATAGTCGTGGCGATTTTAGTCGATAAACATACCAAAGTATTGTGCCAAGGCTTTACCGGGAAACAAGGCACGTTCCACTCCGAACAAGCACTGGCTTATGGCACGAAAATGGTGGGCGGCGTGACGCCCGGCAAAGGCGGACAGCAACATCTGCATCTACCGGTATTCAACACCATGCGCGAAGCGGTCAAAGAAACCCAAGCCAATGCGAGTGTCATTTATGTGCCGCCACCGTTTGCAGCGGATTCTATTTTAGAAGCGGCAGATGCGGGCATTGCATTGATTGTCTGCATCACCGAGGGCATCCCCGTGTTGGATATGCTAAACGTGAAAGCCGCTTTGCGTGCCAATGGCACTAAATTGATTGGCCCCAACTGCCCTGGCGTAATCACGCCGGATGAATGCAAAATCGGCATCATGCCGGGGAGCATCCACAAACGCGGCAAAGTAGGCGTGGTCTCTAGATCAGGCACGCTCACCTACGAGGCAGTGCATCAAACCACGGCGCTAGGATTGGGCCAAACCACCTGTGTTGGCATCGGTGGTGACCCCGTCAAAGGCTTGAACTTTATTGAATGCTTAGCGCTGTTTGAACAAGATCCTGAAACTGAAGCCATCATTATGGTGGGTGAAATTGGCGGTAGTGACGAAGAAGCCGCTGCTGACTTCATTAAGCATCATGTGACAAAACCAGTGGCGGCTTATATCGCCGGCTTGACCGCCCCCAAAGGCAAACGTATGGGCCATGCCGGCGCCATCATTTCGGGCGGCTCAGGGCGTGCCGAAGACAAGATTGCTGCACTAGAAGCTGCGGGTTGCGTTGTGGCAGCCTCTCCGGCAGGCCTCGGTGAGGCCGTCCTAGAAGCAATCAAACGCGCAACCACTTGAATAAAGGAAACGGCATGAAGCATCGCCCCCAGACCCTCTATTGGCTCAGCGCTCTCTGCGTGAGTGCCAGCCTGTTGCTGGGGGTCACTTTGCCGAGCGTTGCTGCCGATAAAACAGCGCCTGATGAGACCAGCATAGACCCGAGCGCTAATATCTCGTATTTGTTGATCGCTGCCTCTAAAGGTGATCTGGCCACAGTAAAAGCACTGCTCAAAAGTGGTGCAAACCCCAATGTGACTGATAGTGATCACATCACTGCCCTCATGTATGCCGCGCGTAAAAATCAGGCAGAAGTGATTCGTGAATTACTCTCGCATGGTGCCGAAATCAACGCCAAAGATCAGGGCGGTTGGACTGCGCTGATGTTTGCGGCTAAAAAGAACAATCTGGACGCGGTCAAAGCCTTGTTAGAAAAAGGGGCCGATGTCAAAGTACGAGACCCTGCCGGATGGAGCGCGCTAGGCTTGGCTGCAACCTCTGGCTTTAGCGAAATCGTCGGCTTAATCATCGCACGTGGCATTGATGCCAACGTCAAGTCGTCAGACGGCAAAACTGCGCTCATGTACGCGGCGAAGAGTGGTGACGTACCCACGATTACCTCCGTGCTAACCAATGGTGCAGACGCCAACCTCAAAGACAAATTAGGCACCACCGCGCTCATGATCACCGCCAGAGAGGGGCATGTGCCGGCAGCGATTTATCTGTTGGAGCATGGCGCCAAGGTGGACGAAGAGGATGAGCATGACTGGACAGCCCTCACTTGGGCCGTGACTAAAAACCAGACCGAGGTCGCTAAAGCTTTACTAGAACACAAAGCGGATGCGAACCATAAAGACAGTGAGGGCACGCCATTGCTGCATTTGGCGGTGAGCAATAACGCCCCTGAAATGGCCAGCCTGCTATTGGCGCACAATGCCAATGTGAAAACACGTGACCAATATGGCCTCACCGCTTACGTTTATGCGCTCAAAGGACAAAACCCCGCAATGGTTGAGTTAATCAAGGCGGCTGGCGGTAAGTACTAACCCAGGTCCCCATTGAAAACCCCATGAAACTCGCAATCGCACAAATGAACTGCATGGTCGGCGCCATGCAACAAAATGCTGAACAAATCTTGGCGCTGGCTGATCAAGCCTATCAAGCAGGGGCGCGTTTGTTATTGACCCCAGAGCTGGCCTTGTGTGGCTACCCACCAGAGGATCTGCTGTTCAGGCAAGACTTTCACGAAGCCAATCAGCGCGCATTGCAGTGGCTGGAACAACGCTTACCGGCTGACATGGCGGTGATTGTTGGCCACCCGCATGCCCTCTCAGGCAAGCGTTACAACGCCGCATCGGTTATCCATTCGGGCCGCATCCAAGCCACTTATCATAAACATCATCTGCCAAACTACAGTGTGTTTGATGAGGAGCGTTACTTTGAAGCAGGCGAGCTACCTGTAGTGTTTGAATGGCATGGCGTGCGCTATGGGCTGTTAATCTGCGCTGATAGCTGGGTGCCTGGCCCTGCACTGCAAGCGTTGCAAGCCGAGGCACAAGTATTGCTCACAATCAATGCCTCGCCTTATCACTTGCATAAGCAAACGACCCGCTATCAAGTCTTGCGGGACCGCATCAAGGAAACCGGCCTACCCATGATTTATGCCAATTTGGTCGGCGGCCAAGATGAACTCGTGTTTGACGGCGCCTCCTTTAGCATGAACAGTCAAGGCACCTTGGTGCAAGAAATGCCCATGTTTGAAGCACACCTGGGCTATCTCACCCTACAAGATAACCAACCATTAGCGACAGACATTTGCGCCCCTTTATCGACCGAGGCGACCGTCTACAAAGCACTCATGCTGGGCTTGCGAGACTATGTAGATAAAAACAAGTTTCCAGCGGTTGTATTAGGATTATCCGGCGGCATCGACTCGGCCCTCACCTTGGCTATTGCGGTGGATGCCCTCGGCAAAGAACGTGTGAAAGCCGTGATGATGCCCTCGACTTTCACCGCAGGTATCAGTGTTGAGGATGCCGCCGAGATGGCACGCCTGCTTGATGTCGATTATAGCGTGTTACCGATTGCGCCATTGTTTGATGGCTTTTGTGAGACTCTGGCCGAAACCTTTGCCGGCAAATCATTTGATACTACAGAAGAAAACTTACAAGCACGAATTCGTGGCATGCTACTAATGGCCATCAGCAATAAATTTGGTAGCTTGGTACTCACCACCGGCAACAAATCTGAAACCGCAGTGGGTTACAGCACCCTGTATGGGGACATGGCTGGCGGCTTTGCCTTGATCAAAGATGTGCCGAAAACATTGGTTTATCGGCTAGCAGTGTATCGCAATCAACTGAGCGCCATTATCCCCGAGCGCATCATTACCAGAGCGCCCAGCGCCGAATTGCGGCCTGACCAGACCGATCAGGATAGCTTACCGGCCTATGAAGTGCTGGATGCGATTATGGAAGCCTATGTTGAAAAAGACCTCAGTATCGACGCCATTGTGAATCTGGGCTACTCGCCGGCAGATGTCGAACGCGTCACGCGTCTGATTGACCGCAATGAATACAAACGTCGGCAAGCGGCTGTGGGCGTTCGGATTACCGAACGTGGTTTTGGTAAAGATCGCCGTTACCCAATTACTTGCCAGCTAAAATTTTAAATCGCTGGTGCCAAGCCTAAATCTAACCGAACGACAATGGCATTTGAATTAAAAGCATTGCTTGCGTAGAATGCTAGCTAAAGTTTTATCCACGGAGCGCGTATGAAAAAAGTAGAAGCCGTCATTAAACCCTTTAAACTGGATGAAGTGCGTGAAGCATTATCCGCGATTGGCGTCAATGGTTTGACGGTCACAGAGGTTAAAGGGTTTGGTCGTCAAAAAGGCCACACCGAACTGTATCGCGGTGCTGAATATGTGGTGGATTTTCTGCCAAAAATTAAAATTGAAGTGATCTTAGCTGGTGACATGGTCGATAGCGCCATTGAAGCGATTATCAAAGCCGCACACACCGGTAAAATTGGTGACGGCAAGATTTTCGTCTCCTCTGTTGAACAAGTCATTCGCATCCGCACCGGCGAAACCGGCGAAGCCGCCATTTAATTCAATCTCTGCACAGGTGAGGCCGTTAAGGGCATCACCTGACAGGCTTGTTGGCCAAAAGTATGTCCTACCCCCTGATCAAAACTATTTTGTTGTTGTCAGCTGCCAACTTGTTTATGTTGTTTGCATGGTATGGGCATCTGCGTGACCTGCATCAAAAGCCCCTGTGGATTGCCGTCCTTGTCAGTTGGGGCATCGCCCTGATAGAATACTGTTTTCAGGTACCTGCCAACCGGATTGGCTTCACGCAACTCAATCTGGCGCAGCTCAAAATTCTGCAAGAAGTCATCACGTTGGTCATGTTTGTGCCATTTGCGCTCATGTATATGCACCAACCTCTCAAATGGGATTATTTGTGGGCGGGGATTTGCATGATGGGTGCCGTCTACTTTATTTTTAGAAACTGACACGCCAAGCGCCTCACTACGGGTGCTTAATTAGCCCTAACGGGCTATTTCGTGAAAGTCTCAATATTGTCATAATTCGGTTCAATCAGTTTAGCAATACATCATTTAGTTTAGTAATAAATCAATCGGGGAAATAAAACATGTTTAAAAACATTTTAATCGCAGCATCTTTGTTGGCTAGCACTTCAGCCTTCGCCACCAGCACCACTACTACTTTCAGCGGTACAGACTTGTCTGGTTCAAGCGATGCAAGAACAAGCAAAATTAGCATTAGCTCTGCATTTGACTTTGACTTGAGTGGTGTTCTTGACCCAAGCCTAAGATTGTTGCAAGACAACAACTCAGGCTTGTACCAAGGCATCACTTTAGTTAGTGACTCTGACAGCACTTTCACTTACGCACCAGTCATTCTGCCATTAAGCCAATTTGACTTGACACGCTACACCTTTAGCGTATCCAACTTGGCTGCAGGCAACTACACATTGCAATTCAATCTAATCGGTGGTGGTCGTTACGAAGGTAGCTACACTATCAACCCAATCGTTGTACCAGTGCCAGAACCAGAAACTTACGGCATGATGTTCGCAGGGTTGGCATTGATGGGTACAATTGCTTTCCGTCGTCAGAAAAATAGCTAATTTAGCGCGTTTAATGACCACATTAAAAAAGCCTGCGTAAGCAGGCTTTTTTATATTCAGCGTCTAATCATCCACTTAGTCGCTAAAAAGCTGACGTACTAAAGCCAGGTCTTCAGGCGTGTCCACGCCGCTGGCAGGGGCATGTGGCGTGATCGTCACGGCGATTTGAAAGCCGTGATACAACACGCGCAATTGCTCTAAACTTTCAATTTGCTCAAGCGCGGTTACCGGCAAATGCGCATACTGTTTGAGAAAACCGACGCGATAAGCATAAATGCCAATGTGGCGTTGCGCGCTAAACCCTTGGCGCTGCGCTGCATCTCGCGGAAACGGGATCGCAGCTCGGCTGAAGTAGAGCGCTTGCTGTTTGGCATTTAACACCACTTTGACCACATTGGGATTCTCAAGCAAATCGTTGGAATCGATCGGATGGCAGGCAGTGGACATCACCGCTTGCGTATCGTCAGCCAACGTTTGGGCCACCTCATTGATGAGTGCTGGGTCGATCAAAGGCTCATCCCCTTGCACATTCACCACAATCATCTCATCCGGCCAAGCCATCCTTGTCGCCACTTCAGCGATGCGATCTGTGCCAGACACATGATCAGCCCGCGTCATCAACGCACGGACTCCGTGAGATTGGGCCACCTGCAAGATATCCTCATGATCTGTCGCAATCACAACCTCACTTGACAGACTTTTTTGCGCCTGTTGCGCCACTCTGATCACCATGGGCACGCCGGCGATATCCTGCAAAGGTTTACCCGGCAGACGGGTGCTCGCAAAACGAGCCGGAACCACGACCTTAAACATGGTTATTCGCTGTACTCTTGCTCTTCGAGGCGACGTGCTTCATCTTCAAGCATCACCGGGATACCATCTCGCACAGGATAAGCCAACCGCGCAGATTTTGAGATGAGTTCTTGCTTGGTTTTATCAAACACTAATGGGCCTTTAGTCACTGGACAGACCAGAATTTCCAACAATTTAGGATTCATTTCTACTTCCTTTAGCGTGTTGTGTGCGTTGCTGTAACCGCGCAATCACAAAATTTACAAGCGATTGATCGTGCCCGATCGGCCTTAGTTCAGCACTGACGGGCAAAAACCATGCATTGGATAATCCAAGATGCTGACATTTTACGGCATCTTTCTCGGTCATTAGTAAGGTTTTTCCAATGAGTGCCTGAAAGTCAGCGGGGGTGTAATGGTGGTGATCCGCCAGCGGATGACGATCAAACTGCAAGCCTAGGGTGGATAACAGCTCAAAAAACCGCTGAGGATGACCGATGCCCGCTATCGCGACTAATGGTTGCGCTCGCAAATTGGCAGTGCTGGTTTCGCTCAAAAAATCTGCCACTGACGTCCAAGCACCCTGCTGCAACCGCATGTGATAAGAGACCGTCTCAAGCACTGGCGTGACTGGCACTTCTCCCGACTCGATGACTACATCTACCGACTGCAATCGCCTCAACGGCTCACGCAGCGGCCCTGCAGGCAACAATCGGCGGTTACCCAGCCCAAATGGACGTTGCACGACTGCGATCTCGAAATCACGCTGTAAAGCATAATGCTGCAAGCCATCGTCGCAGATCAAGATATTGATCTCAGGATGGGCATGAAGAAGCGCGTGTCCGGCAGCAACGCGGGATGCATCGACCCATACCGGGCAGCCGCTGCGCCGCGCGATAAGCACCGGCTCATCCCCAAAGGTAGCGGGTAAGCTGTCAGCAGTAACTTCACCCGTGGCAGAACCACCATACCCACGACTCAATATACCAGGTGCATAGCCCGCAGCCCGCAAATGTTGCGCGAGATGAATGACGACGGGCGTTTTACCTACGCCGCCGACCGACAGATTGCCCACCACCACCACCGGCACTGGCATAGCCTGGCTGGAGAACACGCCCATCCGGTAACAGGCCAGTCGCAAGCACGCCAACAGCGCAAACAGCCACGACAAAGGCCATAGCAGGCATTGTGCCCAGCCCCGAATCTGCCACTGCTGTTCAAACCAAATACGTAACATTAATCCTCTTGAAACTGCTTGTGGTACAACCTACTGTAGTAGCCATTTTCGGCCAGCAACGTCTGGTGCGAGCCAGATTCAACAATCGCACCGTGGTCCATGACGAAGATCCTATCTGCGTTTTCAACGGTGCTCAAACGGTGTGCAATCACAATGGTAGTACGGTTACGCATCAGGCGGTCTAAGGCCATTTGTACGTGTAACTCTGACTCACTGTCCAGCGCTGAAGTCGCCTCATCCAACAGCAACACCGGGGCATTTTTTAAGATGGCGCGCGCGATGGCGAGTCGCTGACGCTGCCCGCCTGAAAGCCGTACACCGCGATCGCCAATCTCACTTTGCAAGCCTTGCGGCATCTGCTGGATAAACTCCCAAGCATTCGCGGCGATAGCAGCATCAATGACCTCCTGCTCGCTGGCATCTCGCAACGCACCATACGCAATGTTGTTAAAAATAGTATCGTTAAACAAGACAATATCTTGGCTCACTAACGAAAACTGCGCACGCAGATTGTCCAGTTGATACGCTCTGACATCTTTGCCATCTAGCAATACCTGCCCGGCTTGCGCCTCATAAAAACGGGGCAACAGATTGACCAATGTCGTTTTACCGCTCCCGGAACGGCCGACTAATGCAATTTTCTCACCGGCTTGAATCTCAAAACTTAGCGAAGATAACGCGTTACTCTTGGCTTGCGGGTAGCGCACGGTCACTTGCTCAAAACGCAATGCGCCTTGCGTGCGTGCAACGCGATAGCTGCCCTGATCCACCTCATTTTCAATATCCAGCACATCGAACACACTTTGTGCCGCCGCGAGGCCAATCTGTAAATCTTCATTGGCAGAGGTGATATGTTTAATCGGGGCAATCAGCATCATCAATGCGCCGACAAACGCGGCAAACTCGCCGACGGTAAATTGGGCCAATGCATAAAACACCACCAAACCCAAGGCCAGCGCAGATAAGATTTCAATCACAAAACTGTTCAGGCCAGAAATCCTTGCGGTGCGTAACTCTAATTGGCGATTGCGACTAACCACCTCACCAAAGCGCTCATTTTCAAACGCTTGTGCGCCAAAAATCTTAACAATGCGTTGGGCCGCGATAGCCTCTTCAGCGGTTTTGGTAATCTCACCCACTGCCTGCTGCACTTTTTTTGCATTGGCGCGTAATTTAGGGGTGGTGCGTGACAAATAGAGGCCCATCAGCGGAGCCACCAGCGCAAATATCAACGTTAAACGCCAATCCAAGTAGAGCATGTAGCCGATCAAGCCAATCACCGTCAGTACATCGCGCAAAACATTGAGCGCAGAACGCGTTACCACGGTCGACAATCGCTCAATGTCATAAGTCATTTTCGACACCAGCAAACCATTCGAATTTGCATCAAAAAAACTCACCGGCAACATCAGCAATTTAGCGAAAATTTGCTTACGTAAAACCTCAACCACGCGCCGAGCCACCGTGCGTAAACTGTATACCGAAAAGAAGCCAGCCACGGCGCGAATGGCCATTAAGCCAAATAGCATCAGGGGCAATACGTAAGCTTCATCCGCTGAGGATTTGGCAAAGCCTTCGTCAGTCACTTTTTTAATCAAGGCTAAGAATAAGGTGTTGCTGGAGGCCAAAATCGCGGTAGATAGCATCGATATCGCAAAATGCATCTTATAGTGCCAGGCATAGGCAAAAAGGCGCTTATAGAGCAGTGCCGGATGGGTAGTGATCACTACGTCAGGGGAAGATTTTCGCGCCATGCGGTTTTCTCAGACAGACTAAAAACAAACAGCCCGCCAAGATTGACGGGCTTGTTGGTGGATCGCAACCATGTGGATCCAAGGATGCATTACCGGGAATTCACCTGCGTCGCAAAGGTGATATGCGTGTAATTAGCCATGCGCGAAGCTTCCATAATATTAATCACCGATTGGTGTGTTGCCTTCGCATCGGCATTAATAATAATGGTGGGCTCTTTGCCACTGGGGCCATCAGCGCCCGCTTGCGTTAAGGCGGCAGACAAATCAGACACCACCGCACCATTGGCCTCTTTGCCATTAACTAAGTAACGGCCGTTGGCGTCTACCTCGACAGTAATCGTCAGCGGCTTTTCTTGTGGCGCATTCGCATCTGCCGTCGGCAGATTGATTTGCAGTTCACTGGTGCGTGAGAACGTTGCACTCACCATCAGAAAAATGATGATGACCAATAGCACGTCAATGAGCGGAATAAAGTTAATTTCCAACTCTTCGTTGCGGACACCTCGTTTAAAATTCATGAATTGCCTCTGTGTTCTGTGTGCTTTTTAAGCAGCTTATTCAAACTCTATTTGACTCAGCTACAGCTAGCCGGGATCACCCCAGCCGCGATCGCCCTTGCCACGATCACCCTAGCCACGATCACCATGAATGAGTTCGACCAGCTTGATCGCCTGTTGCTCCATGTCGACCAAAAAGCCATCAATCTTGCCACGGAAATAACGGTAAGCAATCATGGACGGCACAGCCACAACAATACCAGCGGCGGTGTTATACAACGCGACTGAAATCCCGCGTGCGAACTGCGCCACATCATGACCGCTATTGGTGAATGACCCGAACAGCTCCACCATCCCGATGACCGTACCGAGTAGGCCAAGCAAAGGCGCTACGGTGGCAATGGTACCCAACGTTGGCAAATATTGTTCTAGTTTGTGCGCAACAGCGCGACCAGTTTCTTCAATGGCCTCCTTGGTGACTTCACGAGAGTTATGCATGTTGGCCAAGGCACTAGCAAACACCTTACCTAACAAAGAGTGCGCTTCTAGGCGACTCAGCGTTTCTCGCGTCACACCGCCCTGCTTAAGCCAGTTTTGTACTTCTGGCAGCAGCTGCTCCGGTGTCACAACTGAGGCTCTTAAAGCCCAAAACCGCTCAGCAATAATTGCCAAAGCAATCACGGAGGCAATAATCAGAGGCCAGATAGGCCAGCCGGCCGCTAAAATAATTTCCCACACAGCAAATACTCCTGTTGTTTTTTTAAACTTCCGCTACTTTAGCGTTAACCAGGCCTAAGGGCAAGTTTTGTCCAGTATCCATCAGGTTACATTTGCGATGGCAGCGGATGATTAGGCGCCTCCCAATAGTGCGGTTCGGCCTGTCGCCAGCGTGTCACATGCGGCTGCGCCCCGCGCAAAAAGTCTAATACAATCGCACCATCTTGGTCGGAACGTAACGTTTGGCTGCCCAATGCCTGATAGCGCGCAACGACTTCTGGTTTAGGATGCCCAAAACGGTTCAAATAGCCGGCTGTTGCAATGGCAACCTTGGGATGCACCTGTCTGATAAACGCCATGTTGGAGGAGGTTTTGCTGCCATGGTGCGGCATCACCATGACATCTGCTTGCAACTGATCAGAGGAAGATTCAAGGAGCATTTGCTCGGCATACTGCTCAATATCGCCGGTTAACAACAAGCTGCCATGGGCCGAGCTGATTTTGATCACACAACTTTTGTCATTATCTTTGGCCACTGAAGTCATCGCATGCGATGGATGCAGCACGCGAAAGTGCACCTGATCCCAAACCCAAGTCTGTCCAGCGCGGCCCGCTAGTCGGGGTAGCTTGGCCATCTGGGGATTCTGCTGTAGTTGTTTGAAAAATTGCGCCTCTGCAGTTAAGGAACTCATTATTTGTTGCGCCTGAATACCTGCCAATACCGACGCCATGCCACCAACGTGGTCGTTATCATCATGTGAGATCACGGCAAGTTGCAACTGATGTAAGCCTAAATGGCGCAAATAAGGCAACACGATGCGCTGGCCGGCATCACTTTGTTCGTTGTAGATGGGGCCGGCATCGTACAACATCGCATGCCGGGCGGTTTGTAACAACACACTCAAGCCCTGACCCACATCAATGACCGTTACCCGCATTTGCCCAGGCTGCAATATTGGTTCACTAACGTGAAACAAAGGTAGCCACAATAACAACCCCGCCCAGCGCAGGGGCCACCCGCAGGGCATGAGCCACACCAGCGTCCCCAACATGGCAATCAACCACGCCCAAACGGGCGGCGTTGCAAAATAGCGCACCGCCCAAGGCCATTGATGCAACCACTGCAAACCCGCAGCACAGGCTTCCCATAAGCTAGCCGCCCAGATCAGCAAAAAATCAATCGAAAACACTGCGCCAGCAATCGCGAGTGGGACCACACCAATACTGACCAGCGGAATGGCCAATGCATTGGCCAAGGGTGAGACCAATGCCAGCTGATTAAACAGCATGATCAATACCGGCACAAATGCCAACGTCATCACCCACTGTGCCTGCATCGCGCTCTGCCACCAAGGTGCGACGCGTAACCGGCCAGACATACTGAATGCCAGCACTGCCACCGCGCCAAAAGATAACCAGAAACCGGGCGCCAAGACCGCCCAAGGATCTAGAAGCAACACGACCCACATCGCGATACTCAACAGCCATGAAAAAGGTATGCGCTGCTTTAGGCTGAGCATCACAAATACGGTCAGCAGCATATACAGCGTGCGCTGGGTTGGAATAGAAAAACCCGCTAGGGCGGCGTAAACAATCGCCACCAGTGCGCCGCCAGTGCTGGCGGCTAAAGTGGAGGGTACATATAAAGCCCAGCGGGGCCATAACCGCCACAACCAGCCAATGAAGAGATAGCCTAACGAGGCCAACATGGTAATGTGTAGCCCGGAAATACTCACCAAATGATTAATCCCGCTATCGACAAATAATTGCCAATCGGCCCGTGAAATCTGGCTGTCATCCCCGATCACCAGCGCACGCATCACGGCACTTGATGGCGTATGGCCCAAGATCTGCGTGATGCGGTCCCCTACCAATGCGCGCCAGCGCGCAATCCAAGCAGCAGGCTGCCAAGCGAGCGACTGTAGGCGTCGCATCGGGGCTTTCGTCACAATCGACCCACTGGCACCGATATCGTTGGCCAAACACCAAGCGGCGTAATCAAAACCATGTGGATTGCGTGTACCGTGCGGCCGCTTTAACTTAACGCTGAATTGCCAACGCTCTCCCGCTTTTAAACGTGGCAAAGGATGCGAAGATTTGGCTACGTCGCCGCGATAGGCTTGCGTATAAAGATGCAAGCGCACCCTATCTGGCAAGCCACACACCGCATTAAAACGTTGCTCGATGGCCATATCTACATGCTGACCACGTGCATCTTGCTCCGGCACACTGACAATCACGCCCTGCACAGCAATGACTTTTTGCTGACAAGCTGCGGGCAGTGCAGATTGCAATCGCCACCAAGCGCGTGCTTGCGCCCACGCAAAGCCCAATGCCGTGATGAGCACCAGCAACCAAAGTTTACGCCATAGCGTTGGGTAACGAGGCACGCATCGCGCCAGACGCAGCGCGACCAAGAGCGCACACCAACCAAGCCACACAAACAAAGACCACAGTTGCGCTTGCTGTTGAAACAGCCAAACGCCAAGCAGAAATCCGAGAGTCGCGCCCGGTAGCATGGTCGTGACTTAAAAAGGAGTGACGCCCTGCTCTGTGCTTAAAGACAACGCTTGCAAGCGGCCATCTTGCAAGCGATATTGACGATGCATACGCGCAGCCAGTGACAGATCGTGTGTCACCACCACCAACGAAGTGCCCTGCGCAGACTGTATTTGCAACAGTAGTTCAAACACCTGCTCAGCAGTTTGCCGATCTAGGTTGCCGGTTGGCTCGTCAGCCAGAATACAGCGCGGTTGTGTCACCAAGGCACGGGCTAGGGCTGCACGTTGGCGTTCACCACCTGAAAGCTCACCCGGCGTATGTTCCAGTCGATGCGTCAACCCCACCAGTGACAGATAATGCTCGGCTTGGGCCAAGGCCTGCACACGCGGCATGCGCCGAATCAGCAACGGCATGGCCACGTTCTCTAGTGCACTAAATTCTGGTAACAAATGATGAAACTGGTAGACAAACCCCAAGTAGCGGTTACGCATGGCACTTTTGTCGGCCTCTGAGAGGCTTGTGAGCGGTTTACCTAGCCAACTCACCTCGCCCTGTGTCGGGGCGTCTAAGCCACCAAGCAAATGCAGCAAGGTACTTTTACCACTACCAGAGGCCCCAACAATCGCCACATGGTCCCCTGCAGCGAGTTGCAGATCTACGCCAGTCAATACGGACGTATCCAGCCCCTGATAGGTTTTGGCCAAGCCTTGGCATTGCAAAATAAACTCACTCATAGCGTAACGCCTCCGCTGGGTTCATGCTGGCTGCGCGTGCGCTAGGATACAAGGTGGCCACCAAACTTAATAAAATAGACAAACCTACAATCGCCGCCACGTCTGACCACATGAGTTTAGAGGGTAAGTCGCTGATGTAATACACATCTTTGGACAAAAATTGCACATTAAATGTGTGTTCAATCCAAGGCACCACGGTTTCAATATTCAACGCCAGCAACACGCCCAGCAATGCGCCCGACACTGTGCCGATAATGCCGATCATCGCGCCCTGCACAACAAACATTTTACGTATGGATTGCGGGGTGGCGCCCATGGTGCGCAAGATGGCAATATCTGCCCGTTTATCGGTCACCGCCATCACCAGCGTTGAGACGATATTAAACGCTGCCACCGCCACGATCAGCGCCAAAATAATAAACATGACACGTTTTTCAAGCTGTATCGCTTTGAAGAAGTTGGCATGCTGCTGCGTCCAGTCGGTAATGTAAAAGTTAGGCCCCAGCGCCTCCACCAAGGATTGACTTACCCGATCGGCCATAAAAAGATCGGCAAGTTTCAACCTTAAACCAGAGACCTGCTCGCCCAAACGATATAACTTGGCTGCATCCTCCATATGAATCAAGGCAAGCCCCGCGTCATACTCATACATGCCGACCTGAAAAATGCCTGACACGGTAAATTGCTTAATTCGTGGCACCAACCCCGCAGGCGTCACTTGCCCTTGCGGCGCCATCAACACCACTTTTTCACCGACGCGCACACCAAGCGCCATGGCCAGATCAGAACCCAGCACAATATTAAATTGCCCTGCTTTTAAATCGTTTAATTGGCCAAGCTTCATCTGCGTAGACAGTTCAGACACTGTGGATTCTTGCGCAGGAAGCACGCCGCGAATGAGCACCCCCTGTACCGCCTGATCATGCGTCAGCATGCCCTGCGCCATAATATAAGGTGCGACGCCCTCGATTGGGCTGGCAACGGCTTTGGGCGGTATCGATTGAATTTGTTGCTGCAAGTGCTGCCAATCGGCGAGGCTAGGCTCAAAACCGCGTACTTCAATATGAGAGGCCACGCCAAGAATCCGTTTTCTCAACTCGTCCTGAAAACCATTCATCACCGACAGCACGACAATCAGCGCCATGACCCCCAGCGCGATCCCGACCATACTGGTCAGCGAAATAAACGAAATGAAATGGTTGTTGCGTTTGGCACGGGTATAGCGCCAGCCTATCCAAAATTCATAAGGTAGACGTTGTGCAAGCGACTGGCCCAACGCGGAGAGTGTGGCGTTTTTCATGCCAGAATCTTAACAGCTTTTAATGCGAAGCGAAAATCCAATCCGGCCATAGCCAAGCCCAACTGTCAGTCGAATCTGACCCGCTTTGACGAGTATGGCTGACTGAAGCGCTAAGCTTTAATGGTTAAGATGCAACTCAGGTAATTCACCTACAACCCTTTCTTAACATTGAGGAGACTCGACATGAATAAAGATATCTTTGAAGGTAACTGGAAACAATTGAAGGGCAAAGTCCAAGAACAATGGGGCAAGCTGACCAATGATGATCTTGACGTGATTGAAGGTAAACGTGATCAAGTCGCGGGTAAAATTCAAGAACGTTATGGCATCACTAAAGATGAAGCTGAAAAACAAATCAAAGCTTGGGAAAGCAAGCACTAACCGCCTTTAACGCCTGCGGTTGGCTCAATAAAAAAGGACAAGCGAGGCTTGTCCTTTTTTGTGTGTCGCACAGACAATCAACCCGTATTGCGTAAACTGGTCGCAATCCCATTAATCGTCAGCGGAATCGCCCACTGCAACTTTTCATCCGTTTCTCCATTGCGGTAGCGCTGAATCATTTCAACTTGCAAGTGGTTTAAGGGGTCAAGATAGGGCAAACGATCACGGATAGATTTTGCAATGGTCGGCTGCGTTGCTAAGCGCTGGGTGGTCCCCAATAACAAGTTCACCGCCTCAGTGGTGAGTTTATGCTCATGGGCGATGCGGCTAAAGATATCTTCGCGCAGATCCCTGTCATCCAACAAATGTGCATAATGTCTCGCCACCACCAAGTCTGTCTTGGCCAATACCATATCGACATTATTGATCAAGGTATTAAATAAAGGCCAATGCGCCTGCATCTCAAGCAACATGGCTAGCCGGGCATCTTTCGCGGCCGGATCTTGCTGCAAAAATTGTTGAATGGCGCTACCGAGGCCATACCAACCTGGCAGTAGTAATCGGCATTGTCCCCACGAAAACCCCCAGGGAATTGCCCGCAGATCTTCGATGCGACGGGTCGACTTGCGTGCTGCTGGACGGCTGCCCAAATTGAGGCTGGCAATTTCGTCAATCGGGGTCGTACTAAAAAAGTATTCGGCAAAGCCTGGGGTTTCATAAACCAGGCTGCGATAACTGGTCATGGCAGTCGCAGACAGTGTCTCCATCACGCTCTCGAATGCGCGCCGCTTGGCGGGATCAAGCTGGTCTGAGGGAAACAAGGTCGCATCTAACGTTGCTGCGATCAGTGTTTCAAGATGCTGCCGGCCCACAACTGGGTCGGCATAGCGGGTCGAAATAATTTCACCTTGTTCGGTTAAGCGGATCTGGCCATCCACCGTACCTTTGGGTTGCGCCATAATGGCCTGATAAGTCGGACCGCCGCCCCGGCCAACTGTGCCGCCACGGCCATGAAATAAGCGTAATTTCACATTGGCCTGATTAAATAACTCTACCAGCGAGACTTCCGCCTTATACAGCTCCCAGTTAGAGGTCAGAAATCCGCCATCTTTGTTACTATCGGAGTAGCCCAGCATCACCTCTTGCTCATTGCCCTGATAGCGGATCACATGGCGAATACCAATCAGGCTCAGCCATTTACCCATGATCATCGGGGCATCACGCAAATCGGCGATGGTCTCAAACAGTGGCACGATATTGAGGTCAACCTGAATATTGGCAGAGCCCCACACGCCGCGCAGTAAGCCCGCCTCGCGTTGTAGCAATGCCACTTCTAACAGGTCTGACAGCGTTTCAGTATGCGAAATGATGTACTGGCGCACGGCATGTTCACCAAAGCGTTGCCGCGTCTCACGCACCGCCACCAACACGCCAATTTCTTTGTGCACCAACTCGGAATATTGCTGAAACGGTGAAAACAACAAGCGCGGTTGCTTGAGCTCTTCTAGCAAAATCCCGATTTTTTCATCTTCATTAAAGCTTGCATAATCAAAATCCTGCCCGGCTTTTTGCAATAATTCGGTGATGACCGCCTCATGCACATCGGACGATTGACGAATATCTACGGTAGCCAGATGAAAGCCAAACGTGTTGATTGCTTTAATCAGCTTGCCTAAGCGCGGATAAATCAAGGCTTCACCGTGATGATTGCGCAGCGAATCCGCAATAATTTGCAGCGGCACCAGCAATGCTTCCGGGCTATCATAGACCGCCTCTGCCATCTCCTCCTGCAAGACCCATCCGCCCTCGGGCAACAGCTTGCTGGCCGTCAGTAACAGCCGGTCGTAGACGCCGTTTAATGCTAGCCGGTAGGGCTCATCTAAACGGTGCTGGGATTGGTCGCGTGAATCTTTACTCAACTGCAAGACTGCGTCATCCACGCCGACGACCCGCGTAGAGACGGCTAACTCTCGCCGGAGCGCCGCCAGCTCTTGCAAATAAAACTTAAACAAGGTGGTCGCTTGCAATCGCACGCTCTCGCACAGAGTAGTGCCGTTCACAAAGGGGTTGCCGTCGCGGTCACCACCGATCCAACTGCCCATGCGTAAAAAACCCGGCAAAGCCACATTCGGTAATAGGTCCGACAAATCACGCTCGATATCTTGCAAGATCTCGGGGATCACATGCAAAAAAGTGCTTTCGTAATAGGTTAGCGCATTTTCAATTTCATTGAGCACGCTCAGTTTAGAGTAGCGCATCATGCGGGTTTGCCACAGCGCTGAGACCGCGCCTTGCAACAACAGGCTGTTACGGGCCAACTGCTGCTCCGATACCATGGGGACTCGCGCAGCGAGCAACTCGGCAATCAAACGCTCAATGTCGAGCACACTTTTGCGTTGCACTTCGGTCGGATGCGCCGTCAACACGGGTGAGATCAGCGCATCTTCGAGTAGCTTTTGCACGGTATCGGCTGGGATGGCCGCCGCTTTGATACGAGAAAGCGTGTAAGAAAGCATACCGGGCGCAGGCGTATTTTGTGCACAATGGCCCAGCTCTTGGCCATATAAATCCTCAGCCAGATTCACCAGATGTTTGAAATAAGCCAGTGCGCGCACCACACGCACGGTATGCTCCAGACTCAGGCCCGCCAGCAACTGCTCCAAATCTAAAGAAGCCTGCTGGTCATGCGTTTGATGAAAGCGCAACGCCGAGTGACGAATGGAGGCGATCTTTTGCGACACTTCTTCGCCCTCTACTTCGAGAATCGCTTTATCGAGCAGGGTCCCCAACAATTGAATGTTATCGGTCAGCCTGGCTTCTGCAGAAACCATGGCATTGGCCGCAAGTTTTTTTATCATGATGCCTCTCCTCTAGCTAAATCAAGACTAGCAACAAGCAGGCCATGTTTAATGACGTTTTTTTCTTTTAAAAATCAGGGTGTTAAAAAACGAAAGCACGCAGAACGCACTGACAACAAGCACGGCCATGCACCGATTTGGCTCCAGCAGGATGCTTCATTCAGGTCTAAGCGATGGAAAAACAGTAAAAGGATGCAAAAGTCTGGCTGTAGTCATCCATCCGACGCTTGCCCCCTGCCCAAGCAAGGCAGGGCTCAGGCATAATAAAAGCATGGTGCATATTCGATTAGATCATTGGATACAGCAGGTGCTTGATATCTGGCAAAAGCTGTCAAACTTCGGCCCTTGGCAGCAGGATGCCTTTTTACTGCTGGTCTGTTTGGTGGCGTGCGCAATGCTTTTTTTAACCGGGACAGCGATTGGGCTATTTTTGCAATCGCTGTGGGGCATTTTCGTCAGCAGCCGCACCGCGCTGGATGAACATAAGTAAAATCGACGCGGCCTAGTCGGCCGCGTCGAGCCAATCCGCGATGGCCGCTAACTCCGCCATCGTATCCGACCCATAATCTTCATACTGATGTCCACCGGTTTTGGCATACCAGTACTGGCTGTTCCACGTATCACCTTCAATTTTGTGTAAGACCGCGTGCAGCCAATTAGCCACGGCGTCAGTATAGTCTTGCGCAATCAGGTGTGAGGCTTGCCAGTCGCCGGCTTGCGCCAGCGTCACGGCTTGCTTTAAATGCGCTTGATTAGACATTGACCGGGTACTCGATGGTCCCTTTCTGGATGAATTCAATTTTATAACCGTCGGGATCTTCGATGAACGCGATGATAATCGTACCATGTTTCATCGGCCCCGCTTCGCGTACGACTTTGCCGCCTTTGGCTTTCACCCGCTCACAGGCTTGATAAGCATCATCGACCTCGATCGCCATGTGCCCATAAGCGCCGCCCATGTCGTAGGTGGTTTTGCCATAGTTATAAGTAAGCTCCAACACGGTATGGTCATACTCATTGCCATAACCGACAAAGGCGAGTGTAAATTCGCCATCTGGGTAATCTTGGGTACGAATTAATTTCATTCCCAACACATTGGTATAAAAGTCGATCGAACGTTGCAAATCGCCTACGCGCAACATGGTATGTAACACTCGCATATTCACTCCTTGTGATTAGTATTGCCCGGCAAAGGGCGCGGTATAGGATTAGCGGTTAGTAATCCGCATATATTTTTCCATTAGTTCTGCCTGCGTTTCACGCCGGTCAGGATCGAATGGAATGCAACTGATCGGGCATACTTGCTGACATTGTGGTTGATCGAAGTGACCAACACACTCCGTACACAGGTCAGGATTGATCTCATAGATTTCAGCGCCTTGTGAAATGGCCTCATTCGGGCAGACCGGCTCGCACACGTCGCAGTTAATACATTCGTCGGTAATCAATAAAGCCATGGCTGCTACGCTGAATACTTTCTCTGGGCTAGGGTTACAATTTTTGCTTGATGGCGGCTTCGACGCCGGGCGAGACAAACTGGTTCACATCGCCCCCGAGCCGCGCGACCTCTCTGACCAGGCTGGATGAAATAAACATAAATTCTTCCGTCGGCGTCATAAATAAGGTCTCAAGCTTGGGAAACAACTTGCGATTCATCCCGGCCAACTGAAATTCGTACTCGAAGTCACTGGCTGCACGTAAGCCACGAATCACCATCTGCGCGCCCTGCGACTGCACAAACTGCATCAACAGGCCATCAAATCCAACCACGCGGATGTTGTCGCCAGCAAATACTGACTGCGCCAAAGCCACCCGCTCAGACAAGCTGAACAAGGTCTGTTTGCTTGTGCTGCCGGCCACCGCGACAACCACCTGATCAAACAGATTGGCGGCGCGGCGCACGATATCCTCATGTCCGAGTGTAATCGGATCAAACGTACCCGGATACACCGCAATTCTGACTTTACTCATTCACCCTTACCCCGATTTTTTTAAGGCGTATCCTTGATAGCGGCTGGCATCGCCTGTAACAAATGATAAAACACTTGCCCGGCCTTGCCGGACTTAATCACTTGCCAGTCCGCATTGGATTTTAACGCATATTCCGCTTCAACATATAGCACACCATCAGTCGCCAAGTGCGCTGCCAAAACCGGCAGCAACTTGTCCAGCCACTGTTTACGGTAGGGTGGATCGCAAAAAATCACATCATAACGCTGGGTATTGTTCGCCAAAAATTGCATGGCATCGGCCTGACGGATGTCTGCTTTGGTTGCGTCTAGCAAGCGCTGATTTTGCAGCAAAGCCTGAAAAGGCGCCTTGGCTAACTCCAGCATGGTGACTTGCTTAGCATTGCGTGATAGCGCTTCAAAACCGAGCGCACCCGTGCCCGCAAACAAATCGAGACAGACTTTGCCGGTCATCTCTTGGCCCAACCAGTTAAACAAGGTTTGACGCACGCGGTCTGCGGTGGGACGCAAGCCCTCAGCTTCGGGGAACTTGAGAATGCGACTGCGCCAAACACCCGCGTTAAGACGAACTTGATTCATGAAACAGATTCGATTCGTTGGCCATAAAAACAAGATTATAAGGGCTTAAAGGCTGCAACCAAAGCCAGACGCTGATCGATAAAACGGATCGTGTTATGATTGAATGCAATTGTTAAAGGAAGACCGTATGGAATTTTTGTTTGGATTTGGCTTGATTGGGAGCCTGATTGCCCTGGCACTCGGATTTTTTTGGGTATGGATGCTGGTGGATTGCTTGGCAAATCAGCGCGAAGATAAGCTGGTTTGGTTTCTGGTACTCTTTTTTCTCAACCTACCCGGCGCCATACTCTACTACCTACTGGCTCGTAAAAAGCGTGTGGGCTAAATCTTCGCATCAAAAAAGCCGACCTGAGGGTCGGCTTTTGCATGGCTTTTGACTACTCTGCCCCGACAATCACGGTGGCAAAATGCTCGGGGTGAATCCTACGCTTAAAGGCATCATTGACCTGTTGCACAGTCACCGCCGCAACACGCTGGTTAAAAGTATCCAAATAATCTAGCGGCAGTTTGTAAAAGCCAATCATATTCAAATACTCGAGGATCTTGCTGTTGCTATCGATACGCATTGGGAAACCACCAATCAAGTTATCCTTGGCGGCAGTGAGCTCCTTCGCAGTCACGCCTTGATCCACAAATTGCTGCACGGTATCCCGCACCAATTTTAGGGCCTCATCAGCCTGTTCTTTTTTAGTTTGCAAGCCAATTTGAAAAGGGCCCAGCTGGCTCATCGGCATAAAGTAGCTGTAAACACTATAAGCCAACCCCCGTTTTTCACGAACCTCTTCGGTCAGGCGCGAGACGAAACCGCCGCCGCCCAAAATATAGTTGCCGACATACAAGGGGAAAAAGTCAGGATCGCCACGTAGATTGCCTGGCTGACCAATCAAAATATGTGCTTGCATCGCCGGGTGAGGTAATTTTTTCACTGTGGGTGCACTCAGCGTTGCCACAGGCGGCACAGGGGCCACGGCTGGGCCCTGCGGCAGGCCCGCACTTAATTGTTCGGCGATCTGTTTGGCTTGCTCGGTGGTCACGTCACCCATGATCGCAATGACCGCAGTTTGCGCCGTGTAATGGCTTTGATAAAACTGACGCAAATGCTCTGCACGCAAAGCTTGCACCGTTGATATCTCACCATT
Source organism: Methylophilus medardicus (assembly GCF_006363955.1). Taxonomy (GTDB): domain Bacteria; phylum Pseudomonadota; class Gammaproteobacteria; order Burkholderiales; family Methylophilaceae; genus Methylophilus; species Methylophilus medardensis. The sequence goes on along the minus strand of NZ_CP040948.1, from coordinate 702,359 downwards.
TTGGTCTTGGCTGTAAGGATGCATGCCATAAATACTGCGCATGAAGGCCTTTTGCGCGATGCTGTCTGGCTCGGTTTCAGCCTCTTGCAGCGCAGACACGATTCGCCCTTGTTCGCGAGCCAGCACACTCTGGGTAAAATCAGGTTTGTGTAACACCAGATTAAATGCCGTCAATGCTGCGGCCTGCTCAGTGGTTAAGGTGCGTACTTTAAAGCTGGCACGATCTGCATCAAAACTACCCCCGAGCACCGCACCAATGTCAGCAAATCGATTGGTGAGCGTCTCTTCGCTCAGCCCACCAGCCTCTAATGCCATCACGTGGTGTGTCAGCGCGGCTAAGCCAGACGTTTCTGGCGAGTCGTAGGCACTGCCTGCCGAAAAGTTGACACTGACGTCCATCATCGGCAACGAGTGGTTTTCGACAAAGTAGACTGCACTGCCTTGCGCTGTCGTCCAACGCTGAATATTCAACGCGGCATGACTTGCCCCGGCGAATCCCAGTAACACGAAAGCCAACAACATTGTTTTAATAAAAGTAAACACGTTCATTCTATTCCTTAGTTACCCCGTTTGATGGGGTATACCTTATGCGCTTAATGGTTGAATTAGCGGATTAAAACCCGATACGGCTAGTGCTGATGCGGCTTACCGGCGGGCTTGAAATTGGGATCCATCGGTTGTGGATCCAAGCTTACCAGCGTCATCTGTTCTGGGATCAGATACTTTTTGGCCACTTGCTGGATTTGCTCCGAAGTCACCGCCTGCACCCGGCTTGCATTGTTTTGTAGCAATGACAATGGGTAACCTAAGGTTTCTAGCTGGCCAATCTGCATCGCTTGATAAAACATCGAATCACGCTTGTAAACGTCTGCAGCGATGACCGCAGCTTTGACACGATGTAACTCCGCTGCGGTTACGCCATTGGTTTTAATCTCATCAATTTGCGCCCAGATGGCTTTTTGCAAAGCCTCTTGTGACACCCCTTCACTCGGTGAGGCCGCGACTTCAAAGGTGGAGGTTTGCCCGCGATTTGTACTGTCATAGCCTGTGTCGATTTCGAGTGCAATTGCCTGCTCTCTCACCAGCTTTTGGCTCAAACGGGAGGCGTCGTTGCCACTCAGGATGCTGGACAATACTTCTAGCGCAAACGGCTCCCAGTCTTGCTCGGCATAACTCTGGCCGTTTTTAAGCGCTGGCGCGTGAAAGCCCATCACAAAATAAGGCAACTTGGCGGGCGCTTTGACAATGGCGCGACGCTCGCCCAGCTGCACCGGTTCCACTTGTGGTTTGCGCGCAGGCAGTGGTTTGGCGGCTAGCTTGCCAAAAGTTTGTGTTGCCAACTTGAACACGTCTTGCGCCTTCACGTCCCCCACCACCACGATGGTGGCATTATTCGGCGCATACCAAGTGCGATACCACTCACGTGCATCCTCGGCAGTCATATTTTCCAGATCATTCATAAAGCCAACCACTGGACGGCCATAAGGATGCGCGCGATAAAGGGAAGACTCAAACTGCTCATTGACGCGCGATTGCGGTTTATCCTCCGTGCGCCAGCGACGTTCCTCTTTTACCACTTCGATTTCTTTGGCAAATTCAGCATCCGTGATTTGCAAGTTCGCCATACGATCAGCTTCTAACTTGAAGGACAACGGTAATTTGGACTTCTCAAGCTGCTGAAAGTAGCAAGTGTAATCTTTGCTGGTAAAGGCGTTTTCTTTACCGCCTGCAGTAGCAATCTGACGTGAAAACTGGCCTGCCGGCACTGCCTTGGTGCCCTTGAACATCATGTGCTCAAGCACATGCGCCACGCCAGTTTTACCATTTAACTCATCCACTGAACCCGCGCGATACCATACCTGAGACACCACCACGGGTGCCCGATGATCCTCTTGCACGATGATTTTGAGACCATTTTTTAGTGTGGTTTGCACTATTTCACTGTGCCCGGGTAAAGCATACACACTCATCAGCACCGTGATTAGCCACGGGCTCGTCAAACTCATTGTTTTTTTCATGTTGTCATCACAAACGGTTATTTACACAAGCTGCGTTAAAAGAATTTCAAAGCATCGTTGTGACTGCTAGCGCGCTGGTTTAGTTCGAACTGCCATGGTGATGTCTGTACCATCAGCCCTGCCATGGCGGGAAACTTCGATTCAGCTTAAAATGACGATATTACCGAGTTTTAAGCCGCCATGTTCAATCCATTTGCCAAAAAGACCGATCCCGCTCCCCCAGTCGCCACCGAGGCCAGTGACTTAAGCTGGACGCAACGTTTAAAAAACGGACTCGCCAAAACAAGACAACAATTAGGCGGGCAACTCAGTGCGCTTTTTGGTGGCGGCAAAATCGACGAAACGATTTATGAGGAATTAGAAACCATTTTGCTCACCTCTGATGTGGGCGTGAGTGCTACCCAACACTTACTGACACAATTACGTAGCCGCGTTAAAAAACAAGACTTGCAAGACACCACAGCCCTCAAATTGGCGCTCAAAGAAACCTTGCTCGACTTGCTGGGGCCGCTGGAATCCCCGCTTGATGTGCGTGGCCATCAGCCTTATGTGATGATGATGGTAGGGGTGAATGGAGCGGGCAAAACCACTACCATAGGCAAACTGGCTAAATATCTGCAAGCGCAAGGCCATAGCGTGTTGATTGCCGCGGGCGATACTTTTCGCGCAGCCGCCCGTGAGCAATTACAAGTTTGGGGCGAGCGCAATGATGTACATGTGATTGCCTCTGAAAGTGGGGACCCGGCAGCGGTGATTTATGATGCAATCAATTCGGCGATCGCCAAAAAGATCGACATCGTGATTGCGGATACCGCCGGTCGTTTGCCAACCCAGTTACATCTGATGGATGAAATTAAAAAAGTCCAACGCGTCATCGACAAAGCTTTACCGGGCGCACCGCACGAAATTTTGTTGGTGCTAGATGCAAACACTGGCCAGAATGCAGTGAACCAATTAAAGGCCTTCAACGAGGCGCTGGGCGTCACCGGCTTGGCACTGACTAAACTGGATGGCACCGCCAAAGGCGGCGTGATTGCCGCCATCGCACACCTTGGCCAACAATCAGGCAGTCAGATTCCGGTCCGCCTGATTGGCATCGGCGAGAGCATTGATGACTTACGCCCATTTAGCGCCACCGATTTTATTGATGCTTTAATTGATGACTAGGCATCCTCGCTTTAAATTATGATTGTTTTTAATAATGTCAGCATGCGCTACCCCAATAGCGCACATTTATTTCGTCAAGTCAGCTTTAGCATCGACAAAGGCGCGTTTGTACTGGTCACCGGCCATTCCGGCGCCGGCAAAAGCACGCTACTCAAATTGATGGCAGGCATAGAACTGCCTTCCAGCGGGCACATTCTGATCAATCAACAAGATATCAGCCAGCTGCACCCCAACGCCGTGCCGTATCTGCGACGCCGATTTGGCTTGGTGTTTCAAGACCATAAGCTGCTTTATGACCGCAATAGCTTTGAGAATGTCGCCCTGCCTTTGAGCATTCAAGGCATTACGGGCGAAGAGGCGGCACGTAGGGTGCGTGCGGCACTGGACAAGGTAGGCTTGCTCAACAAAGAGAAAGCCATGCCGATCACGCTGTCGGGCGGCGAACAACAGCGACTGGCGATTGCACGTGCAGTCGTTAGCCGTCCCTCGATTGTGATTGCCGACGAACCAACCGGCGGTTTGGATCAAGCCGCTTCGCTCGAAATCATGCAGCTCCTGAAAGCCTTTAACGACGTGGGTGTCACGGTGGTGATTGCCATGCATGATGTCAGCCAAGTCAGCACGATCGCTTACCGTACTTTGCATATCGATCAGCAAAAAATTAATCCCATGCCATCACAAACGGCGATGTTATGAGACGCAGGCTATGAAAAACTGGTTAAACCAACACGCCATGGCCATGGAGCTGGTCGTGCAGCGCTTAAAAACCCACTGGCTGAATACGCTGACCATTTGCATGGTCATTGGCATTACCGCCACCCTGCCGGGCTTACTGTTTGTTGGCCTAGACAACTTGCAAGACATGTCGCGTACCCTCAAACAAGACGCCCAAATCAGTGCTTTCCTCAAACCCGCGCTCAATGCAAATCTGCTACAGCGACTGATCCACGACCTAGAGGCTTTGCCGCAGGTGAAAGAGGTGCGCTACGTGCCCAAGGAGGAGGCGATCAAACAACTGACGCAGCAGTTTGTGCAAAAAGACCTGCTGGCAGACTTACCGCAAAATCCATTGCCGGACGCTTTATTTATCACCCTCCAGGATACGCAGCCGGCCTCGGTGAAACCGGTACAGCAGCTATTGCAGAAGCGCGCAGAGATTGAAGAGCTGGTCATCGACAATGTTTGGATTGAACGTTTGCACGCGATGTTGGTGTTAGGAAAACGCATCGCGGTCATTTTTGCCAGCCTGCTTGGCATTGCCATGATTACCGTGATCAGCAACACAGTACGCATGCAAGTGCTCACGCACGAGGCCGAGATTGAAGTCAGCCGCTTGATCGGGGCCACACACAGTTTTATTCGGCGCCCGTTTTTGTACATGGGCGGGGTTTATGGTCTGGGCGGTGGTCTCATTGCAGTCGCACTGCTGTTTGTCATTGTGTGGAATTTAAAACAACCGGTACAACTGCTCGCGAACAACTATCAAAGCCAGTTTCAATTGGTATTTCATCTGTTTAATGTTGGTGGGCTGATGCTGATCACCACAGTGACGATAGGTTGGATTGCCGCCTTTATTGCACTGACGCAAAAACGTTAACCCGCATGCCAACAAAAAAGCCACCTTACGTAGGTGGCTTTTTATTGGGTATCGATTACTGAGAAACGTAATTCGGTCCGCTACCGCCTTCAGGTGGCACCCAATTAATGTTTTGCATCGGGTCTTTAATATCGCAGGTTTTGCAGTGGATACAATTTTGAGCATTAATCTGCAAGACTTTTTCACCGGCATGCTCGACGTACTCGTATACCCCGGCAGGGCAATAGCGTTGCTCTGGGCCAGCGTAGCGCGGCAAGTTCACCCGCACCGGCATATCCGCCACGCCTAACTTCAAATGGCAAGGTTGCTGGTGGTCATGCGAAAGATTGCACAAGCTGACCGAGCTTAACTTATCAAAGGTCAACACGCCATCGGGCTTGGCATAGGTGGGCACTTGGCTCTGTGATGCCTCTGCCAGCGTGGCATGATCCGCACTGGCATGTTTCAGTGTCCACGGCAGCGCGACGCCCCAGCTAGATAGCCACATTTCAATGCCACCCAATGCCGAACCCGCCCAGGTGCCCAAGCGCGAGAGATAAGGCTTCACATTACGTACCGCAAACAACTCCTGCCAGATCCAAGAAGCCCGCAGCTTTTGCGGGTAGCTGGTCAATAATTCAGGGTTGCCTTGCTGGCGCGCTTCAAACACAGCCTCTGCGGCGAGCATGCCGGATTTCATCGCATAATGCGTGCCTTTGATTTTTGGCAGATTCACCAAGCCGGCACTGCAACCTAATAGCGCGCCGCCAGGGAAAGCCATCTCTGGTAAGGACTGCACGCCGCCCTCAGAAATCGCACGTGCACCATAACTCAAGCGTTTGCCCCCTTGCAGCAACCCTTTTAATTTAGGATGTGTTTTAAAGGTTTGAAAAACATCAAACGGTGACAAGTAAGGGTTTTGATAGTCCAGATGCACCACATAACCGACAGAGACTAAATGTTCACCATGATGGTAAATAAATCCGCCACCACCGGTATTCGCATCCAGTGGCCAGCCCAGTGTGTGCTCAATCAAGCCTTTTTGATGCAATTCAGGCGCGACTCGCCAAACTTCTTTAAAGCCAATACCATATTTGGCAGGGCTGGCTGTGGCACGCAAGCCATAACGCGCCTCTAATTGTTTGGTCAACGAGCCGCGTGTGCCTTCGGCCACCAGCGTGTAATTCGCCCGAATTTCAATGCCCGGCGTGTAGTTTGCGCTAGGATTGCCTTGTTTATCCAAGCCCATATCGCCCGTAATCACGCCGATCATGCGGCCTTGCGCATCATAACTTGGGCTTTGCGCAGAAAAACCGGTGTAAATTTCGACCCCGAGCGCCTCTGCTTGGCCGGCCAACCAACGACACACTTCCCCTAGGCTGATGATGTAATTTCCGTGATTGCGCATTAAAGGTGGTAAGGACCATTCGGGCACCTCCCATGACTTCTCCTCACCCAATACGACGAAGGTATCTTTGTTTACCGGCGTGTTGAGTGGCGCACCCAAGGCTTGCCAGTCTGGAAAAAGCTCTTGCAAGGCTTTGGGATCAAGCACGGCGCCAGAGAAAATGTGGCTGCCAACTTCGGCGCCTTTTTCGAGCACACACACGCCCAAGTCTTCGCCCTGTGCCTGCGCCAATTGTTTGAGTCGAATGGCTGCGGACAAGCCGGCCGGGCCTGCCCCGACAATCAGCACATCGTATTCCATAACATCTCTTTCCATCTTTGCTCCTTGTGTCAGGCAATGGCCGGAATATCAATCAGATCGCTACGCGTCGCGCCTTGGGTAAAGGCCTGGCAAAAAGCCAGAAACTGACGAATGCCACCGGTTTGGTATTTTTGCCTGTGCCATAAAAAATAAAAATTGCGGTGAAACTGCAAACTGTGGTTCTCAATCGGCACCAGACTGCCGCGCCTAAAGGCATCTTTCAGTGCCAGTCGCGAAATGCAGCCAATGCCGAGACCAGACTCCACTGCCCGTTTGATCGCCTCGGTGTGCTCAAGCTCCAGCGTGATATTGAGACGGGAATAATCCTGCTTAAATGCCCGGTCAAACGTCTCGCGCGTGCCCGAGCCTTGCTCACGGACAATCCAGGGTTGTAACAGCAAATCTGATTTATGGATGGTTTTACCCGTCTGCGCCAAGCGCGCCAGAGGATGCGTGGGTGCAGCAAAAATCACCAATTCGTCAGCAATCCATGGCGCCACCGCAATATCCGGATGATTACATTCGCCCTCTATCATACCTAAGTCCAGCGTATGGTTAGCAATTTGCTCGACAATCGTGCGTGTATTTTGCACCTGCAACTGAATATGACTTTGTGGATATTGCTGCAGAAATTTGGCCACCAATAACGTCACCAAATAGTTACCCACCGTTAACGTAGCGCCGATTTTAAGATTGCCGTAGCCCTGCTGCCCCTGCAACATACGCTCAATTTCGCGCGCACGATCAAGCAACTCAACCGCCTTCGGCAGCAATTGTTGCCCGGCCTCATTGATGCGTAAAGATTTACCAACGCGGTCAAATAACTGGATATCAAACTGCTTTTCTAACTCAATGAGGGCAGTACTGGCAGCCGATTGTGACAGTGCGAGCTGATCGCAGGCGCGGGACACGCTACCCGCGCGACTAATCGCCACAAAAATCTCCAGCTGTCTGAGGGTGTATTTCATTGCAGGGTATGGAATTGCAGTGTGATTGCGGCGGGTTAAAATTAATCTACAAAATAGATATATATTATTATAATAATCAATTTAATAAATATTACAACCTAGCTTAAAATGCAAGGCTACGAGTAAAAACCAACACAAAGGCAAACGTTTTATGAAAGCACTAGTAGCGATCAAACGGGTCGTTGATTATAACATTCAAGTTCGCGTCAAAGCAGATGGTTCTGATGTGGACATTGACGGCGTCAAAATGGGTGTGAATCCGTTTGATGAGAACGCGATTGAAGAGGCCATTCGGCTCAAGGAAAAAGGCATTGTCACTGAAATCGTCGCCGTCACCATTGGCACCGCGACGCATCAGGATGTGTTGCGTCATGCGCTGGCAATGGGTGTGGATCGCGCAACTCTGGTCGAGACGCAAGATAGTCTAGCGCCTTTGGCAGTCGCAAAAGTACTCAAAAGCATCGTTGAACGCGAGCAGCCCTCATTGATCTTATTGGGCAAGCAAGCGATTGATGACGATGCTGGTCAAACGGGCCAAATGTTGGCCGCCTTACTCAAGCTGCCGCAAGCGACGTTTGCTTCTGAAATCACCATTGCCGACCAACAAGCGACCGTAGTACGCGAGGTGGATGGCGGCACACAAACACTGAGCGTTCCCTTACCTGCTGTGATTACGGCAGATTTACGGCTGAATGACCCGCGTTACGTCAAACTGCCGAATCTGATGATGGCCAGAAAAAAACCCATTGAAACCATTGCGCTGGATTCGCTCAATCTGTCACTCACGCATAGCGTCAAGCAACTCAGCGTGGCAGCGCCGCCTGAGCGCCCGGCCGGCATCATGGTCAAAGATGTGAATGAATTATTGAGCAAATTGCGTACACACCAAGGGATCATTGCATGAGAACACTGATTATTGCCGAACATGATGGCCAGCACTTAAACGAACAAGTTGCGCGCGCAGTCACCGCTGCACAGCAATGGCAACAACCGGTAGATGTGTTGATTGCCGCAGCGCACACCGACGCACTCGCGGCACAAGCGGCTGCTTTGCAAGGCGTGAGTAGCGTATTAGTGGCCACGGATGCCAGTTTGCAACACGCCACCGCCGAACACTTGGCAGACCTAGTGGTGACAGTGGCAGCCAACTACCGCGTGATCTTGGCGGCGCATAGCGCATTTAGCAAAAACGTCTTGCCACGCGTGGCGGCATTGCTGGATGTGAATATGCTTTCGGACGTGCTGGAAATCGTCAATCAAAACACGTATGTGCGCGGCATCTATGCTGGCAATGTACTGGCAACGGTGCAGAGCACAGATGCGACGCAGGTGCTGACCGTGCGCGGCAGTAAGTTTGCAGCCGCCGCCAATGGCAATGCTGCTGGCACGCAAACCCTGTCTGTACCGGCAGCCGCCGAAGGCAGCCGCTGGGTAGCTGAAGCATTCAACAAATCCGAACGGCCACCCTTGGCCGCGGCCAAAGTGGTGGTTTCGGGCGGTCGCGCGCTGGGCAGTGCCGATGCCTTTGCTGAGGTGCTGGCACCGCTGGCTGACAAGTTACACGCAGCAATTGGCGCCAGCCGTGCGGCTGTCGATGCGGGCTATGCCCCCAATGACCTGCAAGTGGGCCAGACCGGTGTGGTCGTTGCGCCTGAGCTCTACATTGCCGTGGGGATCTCTGGTGCCATCCAGCATGCCTATGGCATGAAAGATAGCAAGGTGGTGGTCGCCATCAATCAGGACCCAGAAGCGCAGATATTTAAAATTGCAGATTATGGACTGGTGGCCGATTTGTTTGAGGCCGTGCCACAACTGACAGCTGCGCTATAATAGCCGTTTAAATTAACCCCTTGAATTCAGAAACCTATTCACCTCATGAGTAAAAAATATTCCACCGAGACGGTATTGAGTGTGCATCACTGGAACGATACCCTGTTCAGCTTCAAAACCACCCGTGATCCAGGCCTGCGCTTTGAAAACGGCCAGTTTGTGATGATCGGCCTGGAGGTGGATGGCTTGCCATTGACCCGCGCCTACAGTATTGCCAGCCCCAACTATGAAGAGCATTTAGAGTTCTTCAGTATCAAGGTGCCGAATGGCCCGTTGACTTCCCGTCTGCAACACTTAAAAGTTGGCGATCCATTGCTGGTGAGCCGCAAACCGACCGGCACGCTGATTACCTCTGACCTCAAACCGGGCAAAAACCTGTACTTTTTCTCGACAGGCACTGGCTTAGCGCCGTTCATGAGCCTGATTCAGGACATCGAGGTGTATGACCGTTTTGAAAAAGTGGTGTTGATTCACGGCGTGCGCTATGTCAACGAATTGGCCTACGAACAGTTCATCACCGAAGAATTACCAAATAATGAGTTCTTTGGCGAAGAAGTGCGTAATAAGTTGATTTATTACCCTACCGTTACCCGTGAGCCTTTTAAAAACATGGGGCGTCTGACCGACTTGGTAGAAAACGGCAAGCTGTTTACCGACATTGGGTTGCCTCCGCTCAATCCTGAAACCGACCGGGCGATGATTTGCGGTAGCCCAGCCATGTTGGTGGATACCGCTGCAATGCTGGAAAAACGTGGTTTCAAAGTCTCCCCGCGCATTGGCGAATTGGGTGATTACGTCATTGAAAAAGCGTTCGTAGAAAAATAATACTCGATTCGGCTGTCACCATTCGGTGACAGCCGCTACTCCCGTTTGGCATCTTTCATGCCGAGTGCGGCCACCATGGCCATCGCAAACACCACCGACAACAGCAAAAATCCCTGCGCGTAGGCGGCAAACGCATCGGGGGCGAGCACACGTTCGCGCCACTCCATAAAAACGGCCATCATGGTCACCCCAACCACCCCACCCAATTGCCGGGCATAACTGACCACGACCGATGATTGACCGAGCTGGTGCGGCTCCATTTCATGCAAGGTGGCCAAATTCAATGCGGGCAAAATGAGCCCCAAACCGATACGGCCGACCACGGTGGCTGTGATAATTTGCCAATAATGCACCTGCTCCGCAACCAAAGCAAAGCCCAGAAACGAGACGCCGAACACGATCAATCCGGCCAAGGTAATGCGGCGCGGCGAATACTGGTCGGCCATCCGGCCTGCCAGAGGGATGGTTAGCACCAGTGCCAAGCCTGAGGGCAGTAATAACAAGCCCGCATCGGTGGCAGAATATGCCATCGCATTTTGCAAAAATACCGGGATGAGATAGGTGGATGCATACAACCCAAATCCATAAGCAAATGCGACCAGCGTGCCCCGACTGAAGGTGGGACGGTTAAATAAATGCAGTTGTATGATTGCATGGGGTAACCGCCGCGCATGCCGCAGATAACACCACATAGACAGCACCGTCAGACTGGCTTGCCCCCATGTCCACAACGACATTAAACCACTATGGTGCAAGCTGGAGACGAACTCTACCAATCCAATGGTCGCGGCGGATAACCAGCCTAGGCCGGGCCAATCAAAAGGCTTGATCACGCGTTGACGAGGGGTTGGTAGCCATTGCCAAGCGCATCCAAGTGCGATGACCGCAAACGGGACACCCAACAAAAAAATCGCATGCCAGCCAAACTGGTCTAGTAGCCAACCACTGATCGATGGCGCAACGGCGGGGGTGAATGCAATACCCACAATCAACACCCCGGAGGCACGCCCTTGAATATTGGGCGGAAACAAACGCATGAGTGCCATCACCCCGAGCGGTTGCAAAACGCCAGCAGCGAGGCCTTGCAGCAAGCGAGCAATCACTACCTGTACGAAGGTATGGGCATAAAAGCCAGCCACACTGGCGGCAATCAACAAACATAGCGTGGTCATAAAGACGCGACGCAAACCGAACCGCTCCAACCACCAGGCCGCAGGCAGCATGCCGATGGTCATCGCTGCCAAAAACGCTGTCATGGCCCACTGCACATGGTCTTGGCCCAAATGAAACGTGTGCGTCAGTGCAGGTACGGCCACGTTAAAACTAGAGGTACAAAGCACACCCGCAATGGTGCCTACCCCAATAATCAACAGCACCATCCATTTATATTGCTCACCATAGCGCTGCACTAATGCCTCGAAGGTGTGCGACTGTGTTTGTACGACCATCATGACTCACTTTTTTGACCGGTGACGCCAAACCTTAGCATGCATTTTTTGCAGAGTCACCCTTTGCGACCCTGCAAAAAAAGCAGAGTTTAGCCCCATTTAAAACCCGGCTTCGCCTAGATTGCTGCACATTATTGATATAAATGATTGTTTATCAACAATAATATGCATTCACGTGGCAACTTGGCACTCTAATTGCAAAAACAGCTTCACTCAATTCATCCCTGTTTAATTTAGGAGTCACTGTGAAACGTTGGATGCTATACACCTGCTTAACTTTGCTGACACACGTCGCATTCGCCGACGAACATCTGGAAAGCGAGCTGAGCAACTTGCAACATGCTTGGGCGAAAGCGACTTATCAAACGACCAAAGATCAACAAGAACCTGCTTTTAAAGCACTGTCTGAACAAGCGCATCAACTCACGGCTAAAAATCCCGACGCCAGTGAAGCGATGATTTGGGAAGCGATTGTTTTGAGTGGTTACGCCAAAAGCATGGGCCCATTGCATCCTGTCAATGCATTAAAAGCGGCGGAACAAGCCCGCGATTTACTACTCGCAAGCATCAAAGCCAACCCGCAGGCGCTTAACGGCTCGGCTTATACCACGCTAGGCTCTTTATACTTTCGTGTACCCGGTTGGCCAATCGGCTTTGGTGACAAGAAAAAAGGCCGTGAGTATTTAGAAAAAGCGCTGCAACTCAACCCCAATGGCATCGATAGTAACTATTTTTATGCCGACTATTTACGTGCGCAAGGCGACAATGCGCAAGCGGTGACCTATTATCAGAAAGCATTACAAGCCCCTGCGCGCCCAGGCCGCGAAGATGCAGATGCCGGCCGTAAACTGGATATAGAAGAAGGCCTACGTCTGGCCCAGAGCAAACTTAAATAATAGCCACCCCACACCGGAGAACCGCACATGCGTAAGCAAGCGATTGTACTTTTAATCAGTAGTTTCACATGGATGGCGCCAATGCTCGCCAGTGCCGAGGGCTTATATGCCGGCATCAACTTAGGCATCGGCATGCCTAACTTAAAAACGCCCAATGGCGTAGACAAAGATAGTCAAACAGTGGCCGGGATTGTGGCAGGCTATCAACTCAACCGTTACTTGGCCGTTGAGGGCCAATATACCGGCATCGGCAAAGTCACAGACAACTTAAGCGGTAGCGCCAAAGCAGATGCTCTTAGCCTGACAGCGGTGGGTCGTTTACCGTTGAATGATGCCTTTGATGTCTATGGCAAACTAGGGGTTGCCGCGACCAAGAGCAAAGTGTCTTCAGATTTGAATGCTTACAACGACGCCACACACACCGGCGCCACCTATGGGCTCGGTGCGGAATATCACTTTGATCAAGCAATTTCAATGCGCGTGTCATGGGACCACTATCAAGCCGAGGTGGACAAAACGGCTGGCGGCAGTAAAAGTTTCGATGCCAATGTCACGAGCGTCGGGGTGATCTACGCCTTTTAATCCGCACCGATGATCGCGTAACGCGATCGCGCTTTTAGCCTTACCAATAGCCAGCGTGTTTACGAGCCGATGGGAATCTGTGCATCACTTTCACCAACAAGGCCTGCAATCGCAGGCCTTGTTGGTGGGTACTCGCCAATCAGAATTTGACTTTAGACGCCACCAGAGAAGCCGCTGCGGTGCGGGTCTCCACCCCCAGCTTTTGGAATACATGCTCTAAATGTTTATTAATCGTGCGCGGGCTGGTGCCTAAAATCTCGCCCACATCTTTGTTGGTTTTACCCTTGACGGTCCAATACAACACCTCGGACTCGCGCTTGGTCAGTTGAAACACTTTACCCAAAGACTCAATTTGCGCTTCGTCGGAGTATTCGCGTAGCACCACCACCCATTGCTCTTCACTGGTATTGGCCACCGTGAGGCTCAGTCGCGCATTGCCCTGATTCACACTCAGCGTTTGCATAGACTGCGCGGCAGAGAATTGTTGCATGCAACTTTCTAGCCACTGATAAATCATCGGCGGCAACGTTTGCACCGCGTTATAGGCTTCTTTAGCTGCCCACTCGGCAAAATATTGTTCTAGATACTGCTTGGCTAATGGTGTTTGCCACACCAGCCGTTTGTCGGTGGGCAAAATAGCAATCGTCGCCTGACCAAACGCATCCAGCGCAGAAGTGGCTTGATGCATTTTAGTGGCATTTTGCACATGCACCTTCAGGCGGGCCAACACTTCTGCCGGGCGGACGGGTTTGGTGACGTAATCTACCCCACCGGCATCAAACGCCATGGTGACGTGTTCAATCTCGGTCAGGCCAGTCATAAAAATCACCGGGATATGTTGCGTTTCTGCTGCCGCTTTAATCCGGCGGCAAGTCGCAAAGCCATCCAAACCGGGCATCATGGCATCCATCAAAATCACATGTGGCTGCATTAAATGGGCGACCTGCAATGCCATCTCGCCGGAGTTGGCCACATAGACCTGATAGCCGAATTCATCCAGTGCGTCATGCAGATAGGCCAGATTTTCTGGCACATCATCCACAATTAACACGGTATGGCTATGGCTGGTCATTTTGGGTGTACTCCTCAATCAAGCGTTGCAGTTTAGCAAAATCAAAGCGTTCCATGGCTTCTTGCAATGCAAAAATTAAATCTTGGTGTGGCGCATGTTCTTTATTGAGGGTGGCGATGATCTCGCGCACCCCTTTAACATAGCCCATGCGGGCAAACTGTGCCAGATTCTCAAGCAGCAAGGCAGGAATCGCCTGCACCATTACGCCGTCTTGTCCTGACACGGGCGGCACCACTGGCATCACTGCGCGTGCTGCCGGGCTATCCGCATAGCGCCATTGCAACAAAAGCTGATGGCCAATCCAGTCTAACACCTCATCGAGATTGACCGGTTTGACAAAAAAGTCATGCGCCGGGATTTTGGCCTGGTTATCGAGGTTACGGTCATACGCATTGGCGGAGATAATCGCAATCGGCAATGTTGCGTGATGCACCTGACGGATGATGTAGGCCGCCTCCCAGCCATCCATCATCGGCATCGCCAGATCCATCAGGATTAAATCCGCCTGTAACATCTGATATTGATTGACGCAGGCCTGCCCGTTACTAGCCTCATGCACTACAAAGCCCAGCGGTTGCAAAGCATCGCGTAATAATGCCCGGTCAGCCTCCTCGTTATCCACCACCAAAATAGTGCGTGGCGGACCTTCGTAGCCGATGCGTTGGCGTACGGCTTTTTTCGATAAATGGGCTGTTTCGCGAATCTGCGGTAAAAACAAACGAATCTCAAACCGGGTGCCACGCCCGACTAGGCTGTCAAAATGCATCTCGCCGCCCATGAGCTGTGTCAACAGCTTACTGATCGTCAGGCCCAGGCCGGTGCCGCCAATGCCAACCACATCCGCCGCACTGCCCCGCTCAAACGGTTCAAAAATCTTTTCTACCTCATTGGGTGCGATGCCGGGGCCGGTATCTTCAATATCAATGTGTGCAATTTCTCTGGCATAACTGACACGAAAAGTCACCCTGCCTTTGGTGGTGAATTTGACAGCGTTGCCCAAAATATTGACCAAAATCTGCATCAGTCGCTTGTGGTCCGCGCGCACATACTCGGGCAAGTTGCCAACTTGTTCAAAATAAAACGCTAGGCCTTTATTTTGTGCCTGAATTTCAAACATGCTCACCATCTGACCGACAAAGTCAGGAAAATGCAGCGGCTTGACATCAAACGCCATTTTGCCGCTCTCAATTCGGGCAATATCCAGCGTACTCTCGATCAGCGATAATAAATGCTCCCCACCGCGACTGATGGTTTTAATGGCCTGTTTGCGGTGCTCAGGAATACTGTCATCATTGGTCAGCAGTTGTGCATAGCCCAGAATACTGTTGAGCGGTGTGCGCAGCTCATGGCTGATGCCAGTGATATAACGACTCTTGGCTTGGTTAGCCTCTTCTGCCAATCGTCTGGCCTTTTGCAACTGCGCATCGGTCTTTTTATGGGACTCAATTTCTTCAAGCAACAAGCCGGTTTGCCGGTTTGACTCTTCCTGCGCCACCCGGCGGCTGGCAGAAGTGAGCACCAGCCACCAAGCCACAATGCCGCCTAAAAATAATAGCGCCACAAATACTTTTAAATAACCCGAGCGGAAATGCTGCATCAATCCGGGATAATCACGGCCCACGGTGAGCGCATCATGCAAGTAAATTAAACCGATGGTCGCGCCAAACAAAATCATGGCGATCACCATCAACAGTAAAAAGTGAGCCACCCCGCCATTTAAATGCGGCCACAGACGCTGTGGTAAAAACTTTTTGTTCAGCGCCTCCCACTGTGCGCTTAACCGCGCTTGCGGTTTACAGGCATCATGACAACGCGCATCTAAACAGCAGCACAACGAGCAGATGGCGCCGCCGTAGGCCGGGCAATGCGCCATGTCGTTCACCTCATATTCGCGCTCGCAGATCACGCATTGTTTTGTGGTCGACGGTTGCGAATAGGTCGGCCTTGGTCTGGCCAGATAATATTTGCCTTTGGTATACCAAGCGATCAGCGGCGACATTAACAGCGCCGTGAAGAGTGAAATAAAGGTAGAAAACGACTGTGCCAACACGCCCATAATGCCGGTATAGGCCGCGATTGAGATGGCTGAAGCGATAAACATGGCACCAACCCCAACCGGGTTAATGTCATATAAGTAAGCGCGCCTAAACTCAATGCCCTTCGGACTTAAGCCCAAGGGTTTATTGATCACCAAATCTGCCACCACCGCCGCAACCCAAGCAATCGCGATGTTGGCATATAGGCCCAAGATCTCCTCCAGCGCCTGAAATACATTGAGCTCCATCAGCACGATGGCGATCATGACATTAAACGCCACCCAGACAATCCGCCCGGGATGGCTGTGTGTCAGCCGAGCAAAAAAATTGGACCAGGCCAATGAGCCGGCATAGGCATTGGTCATGTTGACCTTGATTTGCGAGACGCAGACAAACAACGCGGTCACCGCCAGTGCGACCTGATGATTACTGAATACGTACTCAAAGCCAATCCAATACATGTGCGTAGGATTCACGGCGGAGCTGAGCGGCATGTCGCGATTGAATACCAGATAGGCCAGTAAGGCGCCCGCCAGCATTTTAAGCATACCCAAAATCACCCAGCCCGGGCCTGCCATCAATACACCGAGATTCCAGCGCCAATAGTTTTCTTGGTTACGCTCCGGCATAAACCGTAAAAAGTCGACCTGCTCGCCAATCTGTGGAATCAACGCCACGCCGACAGCGGTGGCTGTGCCAAACATCACCCAATTGAAATGCGCGCCTTCAGCCGAGATGCCGGCAAAAGTGCTCAAGCGATGCAACACCCCGGGGTCCATTTGAAGAATGGCAAAGAAAGGTAGAAACATCAATGCGATCCAGATCGGTTGCGTAATCATCTGGATGCGGCTGATTAGAGTCACGCCGTGGGTGACCAGCGGGATCACAATCAAGGCACTGACCAAATAGCCTATGTACAAAGGGAGATGAAAATACAGTTCTAGCGCATAGCCCATGATCGCGGCTTCGAGCGAAAACAAAATAAACGTAAACGACGCGTAAATAAACGAAGAAATCGTCGAGCCGATATAACCAAACCCGGCGCCACGTGTCAGCAAATCCATGTCGAGGCCATACTTGGCAGCGTAGTAGCTGATAGGCAAGCCGGTCAGAAAAATAATCAGACCCACCGCGAGAATTGCCCATAAGGCATTCGGAAAGCCATAATTAATGGTAATGGTGCCGCCAATCGCCTCCAGCACCAAAAACGAAATCGCGCCTAGCGCCGTATTCGAGACACGTAAAATAGACCACTTGCGGAAAGCCCGCGGGGTGTAGCGCAAGGCGTAATCTTCAATCGTCTCGTTGGCGACCCAATTATTATAGTCGCGACGAATCTTGACGATACGCTGTATCGGCTCGGCCTGGGGTGCCGCTGTGAATTCGGATGGGTTTGACAATCAACAATCCTTAAAAAGTCGGGACCGTAAGCGATAAAAGATGCCCCAGCGTATGCTAGAACCTGTGACTGAATCAATCACTACGTTAATTGACGTAGAAGAAACCAAAGCATGACATAAATAAAAAATGCGGATAACAAACTTATCCGCATTTTACCTTTGTGCGTGCAAACGGGGCTTACATTGAACTCAGGCCCAAATCAAACCAATACCGAGTAGCAACATGAGCGCACCGAGCAAACGTGATGCATGCGTTGCCCAGGACTGTCGCAGATGGCCAATTAGCCAACCCGCAACATGAAGCATGGCAGTGGCGGTGACCATGCCAACCAACGCAGTCCAATGGCTGCCTAACTCCAAGCCATGTAAATAGCCATGTGCGGCGGCAATCACAGTCACGCCAGCCCATTGAAGCGTGCGCGATACCGACACTTCGGAGAGGAGTAGCGCGCCCATCATCAGCACGCTCGCGGCTACCATGACTTCAGCAAATGACGCAGATAGCCAAGCCATGGCTGTCAATGCTGACAGTGCCATCACCAATACAAACAACAACGGCAATGGCCAACCTTGGCCTTGCGGGCGGCGTGCCGCCCAAATGCCCAATGACAACATCACCAGCAGATGATCCCAGCCAGTGAGTGGGTGCATGAACCCTGCCGCAAAACCTGCTGTCAGCCCATGCCCCGGGTGCGCCTCAGCCACGCCTGAGGCCACACTCGCCAAGATCCCCCACAGAATACTTTTTTTCATTCAATCTTCTCCAACAATAGTAAATTCGCCATGCGATGATTGGATCAACGCCTACAAAAACTACAACATCAGCCCGTGTTTTTCTATAAATGTCACGATCTCTTCGAGCCCTTGCCCACTTTTCAGGTTACTGAAAATAAAAGGCTTTTCGCCACGCATGCGTTTGGCATCTTGCGCCATGACCGCCAGCGATGCCCCAACCATGGGTGCCAGATCAATCTTGTTAATCACCAATAAGTCAGACTTGGTAATGCCAGGACCGCCTTTGCGGGGAATTTTTTCGCCGGCGGCAACATCAATCACATAAATCGTCAAATCAGACAGCTCCGGGCTAAAGGTGGCTGCCAAATTATCGCCACCACTTTCGACAAACACGATGTCCAGCGTTTGAAAGCGCTTGCTGAGTTGATCAACCGCCTCGAGGTTCATTGAGGCATCTTCGCGAATGGCCGTGTGCGGGCAACCGCCGGTTTCGACGCCAATAATGCGCTCTGGCACCAGCGCCTCGTTCCGCGTCAAAAACTCGGCATCTTCTTTGGTATAGATATCGTTAGTCACCACCGCGATGTTGTAAACCTCTCGCAAACGCTGGCAAAGAGACAATGTCAGCGCGGTTTTTCCGGAACCGACTGGCCCGCCGATGCCAACCCGCAAGGGCTCTTTATAGTCGGTGATGGCGGGGGTAGGTGTAGCAAATTGTGTGTGTATTTTCATGATCTAAATAACCTGCTGTATTGTGTTTCATGTTGGCACCCGGCGATACTCAGCAACGGGTTAAAGTTACTCAAGTCCTCATCTGGCAGCTGCATGGCCGCCGCGATGACCTGCGGCAGTTGCTCGCCAAGCGCTAACAAAATGGTCTGCCCAGCAACCTGGCCGAGCGGCACCGCTTTCATCGCAGCACTGGCCTGATTTTCTAGCCAACCCCATGCGTAGCCATGCAACATATCTTGTGGCGCAATCTGCCAATGTTGCGCAATCGCCGCATACAGGGTCGGAAAAGCCGGTGCGTCCAAAGTGTTCACCTGTGCGATCAACTGTGCAGACATCGGTTTTAAATCGTTTAACAGCCGCCGCAGCGAATACCCCATTTGCCGTGTTTCGGCCCAGCCTTCTGCGGTATCGCGCCCCGCTTGATAAAATTCGTCCCAAGCCTGCACTTGGTAGAGGTCATCCTGCTGCCAAGCTTGGTATAAGCGATAAAGCACCGGCAACTCAAAGCGCGCGTGATACACCTGCAAACTATCACCGATCCAAGCTTGCGCTGAAGCCACATCGGTGACGGTGCCGGATTCAATCGCCCACTCAAGTCCTTGCGAATAACAATAAGCCCCGACCGGCAGCAAAGGGCTAGCCAGTTGTAGCAATCGACTCAGCGCCAAGGCATCAGCCATGGAGGTTGCCCTGCCCTTTGGTGCGGGGTCGCAAAGTCTGTAAACCATCATCTTCGTGCCCATGACGATGGCCACCGCCATAAGCGCCCGCCTCTGGTTCAAACGGCGCGTGCACCTCACTCACTTGCATCCCCAAACCGAGCAACATATCTCTGAGCACATAGTCTTGCTCTAGGCGCAACCAGCCATCTCCAATTTGCAATGGCACATGACGGTTGCCCAGGTGATACGCTGCGCACATCAAGTCTCTCATGGTGGGGGCGATCACGTTGTACACGGGCTCTTGCGCCGCCACAATTTGTACCACGACCTTGCCATCTTCTGAGCGGATTAAATCGCCACCCCTTAGAATAATGCCACGTGACAAAAATAAGGCCGCCTCTTGGCCCGAGGCCAATGTAACGCGCAAGCGACTTTTTTGCCGCTGGTCAAAAGGCAGTTGGAGCGTATCGTCAATATGCCCACTCACGGTTAAACGTTCGGTTAAATGAATCATGGTTAAAATAGAAAGTAACGCTGCGCCATCGGCAACACTTCGGCTGGCTCGCAAGTTAAATGCATGCCGTCGGCCAGTACTTCATAGGTTTCGGGGTCTACCTCAATCTTTGGCATCCAGGTGTTATGCACCATGTCAGATTTTTTCACGTGGCGGGTGCCTTTGACCGCGACCAACGTTTTTTGTAAACCGAGGGCCTGTAAATCAGGGTTATCTAGTCCCGCTTGCGAAACAAACGTCACTGCCGTCTTCAGGCCACCGCCGTAGGCGCCAAACATTTGTCGGTAATGCACCGGCTGTGGCGTTGGAATCGACGCGTTCGGGTCGCCCATCGCTGCCGCAGCGATCATGCCGCCTTTGATGATGGTAAAAGGCTTCACCCCAAAGAATGCGGGTTTCCACACCACCAAATCGGCGAGTTTACCCACCTCTACCGAGCCCACAATATGCGCCACGCCGTGCGTGAGTGCCGGATTAATCGTGTATTTAGCGATATAGCGCTTCACGCGAAAGTTATCATTGCCCGCACCATCTTCAGCCAATGGCCCACGTTGTATCTTCATTTTGTGCGCAGTTTGCCAGGTGCGGATAATCACCTCGCCAACGCGGCCCATGGCCTGAGAGTCAGAGGACATCATCGAAAAAGCCCCAAGATCATGAAAGATATCTTCGGCGGCAATCGTCTCACGACGGATTCGGCTCTCAGCAAATGCAATATCCTCAGCAATCGCCGGATCTAAATGATGGCATACCATCAGCATATCCAGATGCTCATCAATGGTATTGACAGTAAACGGACGGGTAGGATTGGTTGATGACGGCAACACATTCGGATGGCTGGCGGCCTTGATAATATCAGGCGCATGACCACCGCCCGCCCCTTCCGTATGAAAGGTATGAATGGTGCGTCCCTTGAAAGCATCGATGGTGGTTTCAACAAAGCCAGATTCATTCAGCGTGTCTGAGTGAATCGCCACTTGGATATCCATCTCGTCAGCCACCGTCAGGCAGTTATCAATCGCCGCGGGCGTGGTGCCCCAGTCTTCATGCAATTTAAGGCCGATCACCCCAGCACGTACTTGTTCTCGTAGCGGCTCGGGCAAACTGGCGTTGCCTTTGCCTAAAAAACCCAGATTCATCGGGAACGCATCGGCTGCTTGCAGCATACGATGAATGTGCCAGGGCCCAGGTGTGCAAGTGGTGGCAAAGGTGCCGGTCGCAGGGCCGGTGCCGCCACCAATCATGGTCGTTACGCCAGACATCAATGCCTCTTCAATTTGCTGCGGACAAATAAAGTGAATATGGGTGTCAATGCCGCCAGCGGTGATAATCATGCCCTCGCCGGCAATGACTTCGGTGCCTGCGCCAATCGGAATAGTCACGCCAGGTTGAATATCTGGGTTGCCCGCTTTACCAATGGCGGAGATATAGCCGCCTTTAATACCAATATCCGCTTTAACGATGCCCCAGTGGTCGATGATTAAAGCGTTGGTAATCACTGTATCGGCGACTTCAGCGGCCAAGCCTTGACCTTGGCCCATGCCATCACGGATGACCTTGCCGCCGCCAAACTTTACCTCTTCGCCATACAGCGTGTAATCTTTTTCGACCTCAATCCATAGCTCGGTATCCGCCAACCGCATTTTATCGCCAACCGTTGGGCCGAACATTTCGGCATAGGCGCGTTTATCCATTTTAATACTCATTTTAAAGCTCCCATCACGCGTCCGGCAAAGCCATACACCTTGCGCGCGCCCGCCAATTTCACCAGTTGCACGGTCCGTGTCTGGCCTGGCTCAAACCGAACTGCGGTGCCGGCGGCGATATTCAAGCGATAACCATATGCCAATGCGCGCTCAAACGACAACGCATCGTTGGTTTCATAAAAATGGTAATGCGAACCGACCTGAATCGGACGGTCGCCTTTATTCGCCACATCCAGCGTGACGGTCTCACGCCCTACGTTTAATTCGATGTCGCCTGCTGCGACCTGCATCTCGCCGGGAATCATTGATTAGCTCCAAAGAGTCTCAAAACACACATTATTTAATCTTTCACGCGCACTGCAACAGGGTTGCGGCAAGCGTAGAGGGCAAGGCGCACAACCGCAGACAGTACCATCAGTACGGCAAGGGGGTGCAACACAGCCATCTGCGCTTGCCGCGACCCTGTCTTTAGGGGATGGGGTGGTGGACAGTGACGAGCTTGGTCCCATCCGGAAACGTCGCTTCCACTTGAATATCTGGAATCATCTCCGGGACGCCTTCCATCACGTCATCACGTGTAAGCAATGTGGTGCCAAAACTCATTAGCTCGGCCACCGTTTTACCATCGCGCGCACCTTCCATAATAGCCGCTGAAATAAACGCGACGGACTCTGGATAATTGAGCTTGAGGCCACGCGCTTTTCGGCGTTCTGCAAGCAAGGCAGCCGTAAAAATCAATAACTTATCTTTTTCTCTTGGGGTTAATTCCATAGGTGTTTTCTCTGACTAAGTGCGCATGCATCAGGCATTATGTATTCCAGATCCGAGGTCTGACCGCCTCTTTCTGATAATACCATGGCCGCAATAGCTGCCAGCATTGCTCAAAATATTGTCTCGCCTGCTGTGAGGCATTGCCGACGTAGCGGATGCATAACACCTCAGGCAAGGCGGTGATCCCGACATGGGCAGCCGGCACCACAATCTCGCGACAAGCCTGTAGGATCTGCGCTGGCACTGCACCTGCACACACGAGGAAGGTGCCGAACACTGCCGCATCCCGCAAGCCGACACGACTGGCTTTGACCAGCGCATCCGCGCGCATGTTTGCGCGCTCATTCCAGATCAGCTTACCTTGACGCGAAATGCGTTGGTTCAATTGATAGAGGCCGTGTTGCCAAGCCTCCTGTTGCGCTTGACGTCCCAGACACACGATATCCCAACAAGCCAGCGTGGCGTCCGCCGCCAGTGCGATGTCCGCCGCAAAGGCGACCTCAGCGGCATCAAACAAAATATTCTCTTGTGGCAGCCACTCTAACCCACTGCCGGCTTCAAGTTGAAATTGCAACGTTTGTTTGGCCAGTGCGCCATGCGCTTTGTACCATTTGCCCGCGCCTGGCGTTGTGAGCAATGCACGCGCGCCTTCGCCGACCTGCACGTTTAGTTGTAACGCATCACCGCCAGCCACGCCGCCAGGTGGATGCACAATCACCGCATGACAAACGTCGTCGCCTTCGGGGTGCAAGCTTTTTTGCACCACCAGCGGGCCTTGATGCAATCGGTGCGCTAGGTAAGCACGCACGCCCCGCTTGGCAAAACCAAGCTCAAGCTTGGCTTGCCAATGTTTGGCTGTGACTGGTTGGGGGAGCGATGCGATCGCAATTTTTAAATCATCCATAACGGCATCATGCCACAGCTGTTGCCTTTACGGGCAAGGCAGGCTTACACAGACAGATAACTTTTCACCTTGGCCGCGTCGACATTGTCGCGCGTGTCTTCATGAATAAAGCGGCCTTTGTCGATGACAATAATGCGATCTGCGACTTCCATGGTAAAGCTCAACACCTGCTCTGAAACAATGATGGTGATCTCACGCATCTTACGGATTTCATTTAACACTTTTGCGATGTCTTTAATGATCGAAGGTTGAATCCCTTCGGTCGGCTCATCCAGCAGCAATACTTTAGGATTGGTGACGAGTGCACGCGCAATCGCCAATTGCTGTTGTTGACCACCGGAAAGGTTGCCGCCCTTGCGCTTACGCATTTCATGCAGCACCGGGAACAGCGCAAAAATATCGTCTGGAATTTCGCGGCCTGAAGCTTTCTCAAGCCCCGTCTCAATATTTTCCTGCACCGTCATATTGGGAAAAATCCAGCGGCCTTGTGGCACGTAGGCCAAGCCTTTCATCACACGGTCGTGCGTAGCCGCGCCTTGGAGGTCAACCCCATCGACGGTAGCCTTGCTTGCCTTGCTGGGTAAAATGCCCATCAATGACTTAAATAAGGTCGTTTTACCCATACCGTTACGGCCCATAATGGCCAAGGTTTCATTTTTATTGGCTTTGAAATTCAGGCCATGAATCACTTGGCTTTGGCCATAACTCACCTGCAAATTTTCAATTTCAAACATGCTGTGCTCCTTCTATGGCAGCTTTTTAAAGACCATGGGACTTAATGACCCAGGTAGACTTCAATGACTTTTTCGTCGCTTTGTACTTTATCCATCGGCCCTTCGGCGAGGATTTTCCCTTGATGCAATACCGTCACTTTGTGCGCAATCTTCTTCACAAACTCCATGTCATGCTCAATCACGATCACCGAGCGGTTCTGGCAGATGCGGTTGAGTAAATCTGCGGTCTGATCACGTTCTTTGGCACTCATGCCAGCGACTGGCTCATCCAGCATCAGCAACTCAGGCTCTTGCATCAACAGCATGCCAATCTCTAGCCATTGCTTTTGGCCGTGGCTTAGCAATGCAGATTCCATGTCGAGAAACTCGGTCAACATGATGTCTTCTGCCACTTTACGCACACGGTCTTCAACGGCTTGCGTGCGCTTAAAGGTCAGGCTGCCAAACACGCCACGGCCTTTGGGATAAGACACTTCAAGGTTTTGGTACACCGAGAGATTTTCGTAAATCGATGGGTTTTGAAATTTGCGGCCCACGCCAGATCGGACGATCTCATGCTCGGAAAGCTTGGTGAGTTCGATGTTATTAAATTTAATCGAACCCGCCGTCGATTTGGTTTTACCGCAAATCAGATCCAGCACGGTGGTTTTACCGGCCCCATTGGGCCCCACCAGGACGCGCAACTCGTTTTTGTCGATATACATGGTGAGGCTATCCACCGCTTTGAAGCCATCGAAGGAGACGGTTAAATCTTCTACTGCCAAGACGAAGTCGGTATTACTCATGCTTCTGCTCCTCTCAATTTGTTACTCTCGATTGCAGCATTTGCATCTGCTTTCTTGCGGGTGACTTGCTTGCTAACCACCCCGGTAGAATCAGGGGTCAACGTTGGTTCAGTCATTGTTTCGGTAAGTACTGCCGGTGCTTCTACCTCAGAAGTACTTACCTCAGGCTTTTTTGCAGG
Organism: Methylophilus medardicus; assembly: GCF_006363955.1. Lineage (GTDB taxonomy): Bacteria > Pseudomonadota > Gammaproteobacteria > Burkholderiales > Methylophilaceae > Methylophilus > Methylophilus medardensis. The sequence goes on along the minus strand of NZ_CP040948.1, from coordinate 677,111 downwards.
GGCAACTTTGTCTTTAAACCAGCCATACTTGGTGGCGTATTTATCCCAGATACCTGCCAAGCCGCTTGGGAAGAACATCACCACAGCAATGAACAAGCCCCCCATCAAGAACAACCACATTTCAGGATAGGTTTCTGAGAACACCGTTTTGCCGTAATTGACCAACAGCGTGCCGTAGACAGCGCCGACCAGTGAGGCACGGCCGCCGACCGCACAAAAGATCACCATTTCAATCGAAGGCACAATCCCGACGAACGAAGGGGACATAAACCCAACTTGCAAAGTGAACATCGCCCCGCCCACTGCAGACAACATGGCAGCAAAACAGAAGATGAAGATTTTAAAGTTAGACACATCGTACCCAGAGAACCGCACACGCTCCTCTTTATCACGCATGGCCAGCAATAACATGCCGAATTTGCTGCTCATGATGTATTTAGAGAGGAAGATGGCGCCGAACAACAGCAGACCATTCACAAAATACAGGATGTATTTGGCAGAATCTGTGCGGATATCCCAACCCAGCATGGTGCGCAAATCTGTCATGCCGTTCACACCGCCGGTGTACCCTTGCTGACCCACAATCAGAATACTCAGAATCAAAGCCACCGCTTGCGTGATGATGGAGAAGTACACGCCACCGACACGGCGTTTAAACATGGCATAACCGATGATGTAAGCGAACAGTGCTGGAATGGTGAGCACCGCAAAAATGGTGAACGGCAGGCTTTTGAACGGCTCCCAAAACCATGGCAATGCTGTGAGCTGGTTCCAGTCCATAAAGTCAGGAATACCAGGCGTGGACTGAATTTTGGTGCTCAGTGGATCTGAGGCCTCAAGTTTGAGGAACATCGCCATGGCATAGCCACCCAAGCCGAAGAAGATCCCCTGCCCAAGGCTGAGGATACCGCCATGGCCCCACAGCATGACCAAGCCAACGGCAACAAATGCATACGTCAGGTATTTGCCGATCAGGTTTAGGCGAAAAATATCTACGCCCAATGGCAAGACTACGAAGATGATGGCAGCCAATACTGCCAAACTGATCACCCCCTCCTTACCACCCAGTACTGAACTGGCTTTCATTTTTTCCCATAATGTCATCAAGATTCTCCTCTGTTGATGCGTCGATTCTATTGCGTCAGGTGTAAACATTTAATACGTCTATTTACTTATGGCAGCATGGCAAATGTGTGCACACGCTGCCATGGCCTGTTACTTACGCAGTTTGGAGGCAAACAAACCTTCCGGTTTCATCATCAATATCGTGACGATAGCGAGCAACGTAGACACTTTGCCCATCGAGCTGGTCATAAAGAACTGCAGCACAGACTGGGCTTGCGCAATCCCGAAAGCAGAAGCAATTGTCCCCACAATACTGGCCGCGCCGCCAAACACGACAACCATGAAGCTGTCGACGATGTAGAGGGTGCCGGTGGTCGGACCTGTAGAAGCGATCGTTGTAAATGCCGCGCCCGCAATACCGGCAATGCCGCAGCCCAGCGCAAAGGTCACACGGTCAACTTTGGCAGTATTGATGCCCACCGCGCCCGCCATGGTGCGGTTTTGCACGGTGGCACGCACACGTAGACCCCAGCGGGATTTGAACATGAACATGTACACCCCAAACGTCACCAGCGCAGCCAGACCCATGACAAATACCCCGTTGATCGGAATATCGATATCAGGCGTTGGTTGGAAAGAGCCAAGCATCCACTCTGGCAATTCTGCACTCACCTCTTTGGCACCAAAGGTCGAGCGGAAGATTTGTTGCATGACCAAACTGAGGCCCCAGGTCGCCAATAAAGTGTCTAGGGGGCGTTTGTAGAGATGCCGGATCATGACAAACTCAATGAAATAACCGACGATAAACGCCAAACCAAATGCAATCAGGATGGCAAATATAAAATAATAATTTGTAAAACCGTAGGTGGCCGCTACTTTTGAGAGCATGACTGTGGTGTAAGCACCAATCGTCATAAACTCACCGTGCGCCATATTAATCACACCCATCTGCCCGAAAATAATCGCGAGACCCAGTGCCATCAGTAGCAACACTGTAAACATGCTCAGGCCGGAAAAACCCTGCATCACCACAATATTGCCTATCTCAGCCATCGAATAACCAAACATATCGGTCTCCTTTAAATGCTACTTCTCAAATAAATATTTGTTACTTGTGGCAAAGGGTAGCCGGATCACCCGGCTACCGCTTATACCATTAAGACAGGACTAGCTTATTGATAGCCTTTTGGAAATGGATCAGGTTTGATGTAACCAGAGGTGTAAACCACTTTAGCTTGACCATCTTTACCCCATTGACCGATACGCAGTTTGGTCGTCAAGTGATGGTTAGCTTCCACAGTCACAGAACCTTCAGGTGCATCTTTGAACTCGTAACCAGGCAATGCCGCTTGTACTTTGTCTACATCGAAGCTACCGGCACGTTCAACCGCAGCTTTGTACAACCATGGGCCCAGATAAGCCGCTTGGGTCACGTCACCGATCACAGCATCTTTACCCCAGCGTTTTTTGAATGCTTCAACAAATTTCTTGTTTGAATCATTGTCTTGGGATTGGAAATACTTCATGGCAGAGTAGAAACCAGCCAAGTTTTCGCCACCAATACCTAACACTTCATCTTCTGTTACCGAAATGGTCAGCATGGTTTGTTTGCTGGAGTTCAAACCAGCCGCGTTCAATTGTTTAAACCAAGCAACGTTACTACCACCTACCACTGCTGCGTAAATCACGTCAGGTTTTTTCAGTTTGATCTTGTTGATCACTGAACCGAACTGTGTATCGCCCAGCGCGATGTACTCTTCACCCACCACTTTGCCGCCCAGATGTTGCTCGATGTGTTTACGCGCAATTTTCATCGACGTACGTGGCCAGATGTAGTCTGAACCGATCAGATAGAATGTTTTGGCATTTTTCTCTTTTGCAATCCAGTCCAAACCCGCCAGAATTTGTTGTGTGGCTTCTTGACCTGTGTAGAACACGTTTTTAGATTGCTCTAAACCTTCGTAAAACGTTGGGTAGAACAGCAAGCCGTTGTCTTTTTCAAACACTGGCAAGGCTGCTTTACGTGAAGCTGAAGTCCAGCAACCCATCACAGAAGCCACTTTGTCTTTTTCGAGCAATTTTTTTGCTTTTTCGGCAAATGTTGGCCAGTCAGAAGCACCATCTTCTTGCACGATTTCAATTTTGCGACCCAAGATACCACCCATGGCATTGATTTGCTCAATGGCCAGTTTTTCAGCCTGAATCGAACCCGTTTCACTGATCGCCATGGTCCCTGTGGCAGAGTGCAGAATACCTACTTTTACTGTTGTATCGGTCACTGCCAAGCCAGTGGTGTTCACTTTTGCTGTTGGAAAATCCGCTGCAAAAGCGTGACCAGTGATGAGGCCAGCGGCCATCATGGCACCCAGCAATGCGCCTTTCATAAAACCTCGTCTGTTTAAGGTACTCATTACATCTTCTCCTTTATGGATAAATCAATTAAGTTAATTGCTATTGCTGCTTCAATCTTGTCGGTTGTCTGATCAGGCCTAGTGCCCGATCATCCAAGGCCGCGCTGTTTTTTTGGTTTGCATTTGCATCGCAGGTTTGCCGTTATCCGGGTTCACCTTGGTAGTGGTTTTGCAGGTATGTGATCCTGTGCAACCACAACTGGAGCGGCGTCCACTGCGAGGCTCATGCGCAGCTTTCTCGTTACGCTCATGTGCGGACCGTTGTTGCTTGCCCATGATGGCCAGTTTGGGCACGGATAGGATGCGCGGGCTTTCAGACCCACAACACTCGCAATCCGCTGGCAAACTGGATTCACTCATTTTGCGTAGCGCGGTAAACACACCACAACTGTCACACTCATATTCGTAAATAGGCATCTGTACTTTCCTTATGCAAACCGGGCTGTTAAAAACGTCGCCTTTAAAACTTGATTAAGTACTTGGCGCCACGCTAATGCCAGGTGGCACTTCGATCTTCGGTCCATCGGCATTTGGGCGAATATCAAATTCAAAGATCTCCGTCGGAATCCACAATGTTGCACAGGCGTTAGGAATATCGACGATGCCGCTGATATGGCCCTCTACCGGTGCTGTGCCCAAAATTGCCACGGCTTGTTCGCCGCTGTAACCAAACTTTTTCAGGTACTCAATCGCGTTCAGACAAGCCTGACGGTAAGCGACATGGACATCCAGATAATGTTGCTTGCCAGCTTCATCGACTGAAATCCCTTCAAAAATGACGTAGTCACGATAAGTCGGGGTAATCGGGCTTGGTTGGAAGATCGGGTTTTTGATGGCGTATTTTTTTACACCGTCTTTGATCAAGCTGACTTTAATATCCAGATAGCCAGCCATTTCAATGGCACCACAGAACGTAATTTCACCATCGCCTTGTGAGAAGTGCAGGTCACCCATGGAGAGACCGCCATCCTTCACATAGACCGGGAAGAATATTTTTGAACCCTTGGTCAAGTTTTTGATGTCGCAGTTACCACCATGATCACGCGGTGGCACGGTACGCGCACCTTCCGCCGCCGCTTTTTTGGCAGCGTCGCCAGACAACCGGCCCATGACGGCAGATTTAGGCTCAGGTGGCAGCGCCAGCGCAGGCACGCGGTCTGGATCGGTGGCAATCAACGCAGCTTCACGTTCATTCCAGGTATCCAGTAACTCACGTGATGGCAAGCAGCCAATCAAGCCCGGATGCATGATGCCGGCATAACGGACTTTCGGTACGTGACGCGAGGTGGTGTAGACACCGTGGAAATCCCAGATCGACTTGCTTGCCTTAGGGAAATGGTCGGTCAAGAAACCACCGCCATTCTCTTTAGCAAACAGACCGTTAAAGCCCCACTGCTGGTCGTCAAAGGTACCGACATCCAGAATCTCAACCACCATCAGGTCACCAGGCTCAGCCCCTTCGACACCGATCGGACCACTCAGGTAGTGCACCTGAGTTAAGTCCACGTCACGGATATCGTTAGCGCTGTCATTGTTACCAATTTGACCGCCGGTCCAATCCATACACTCTACGCGGAACTCATCCCCTGGTTTAACCATGGCAATCATGGGTAAATCTGGGTGCCAGCGGTTATGAATCTGACCGTCCTGTTCCCAGGGCTTTTTATCCAAATCCAACTTCACTATTGTTTTCATTACACTCATCTCCTTTGTGAGAAAGGGTTATAAGTCATTAATTAAAATTGCATTTGCAGGGCGACTTTGACGAAATTATCGCTTGAAGTAGCAGATGTATCTGTTTTGCCAACGGTAGCTGTAATCACAGAGTTGTATGGGGCAATGATGTAGTTAGCGCCAATCTCAAAACGCTTGGTGTCGTTACTGCCTCGATTATTGGTAAATGTTGCCGGACTAGTAGACCCATCAAAACTTGTTACACCATCTGCATCAAATTTTTGGTAGCGCACGATAGGCATAATCTTGCCCCAACCAACAGGTTCGCTGAACAAATAACCAAGACCTGCAGAGTAAGCTTTACCTTGCTCGCCCAAGAACACATTGTCTGTGTCATAGTAATAGTAGGCAGCTTCGGCTGAGAATGTGCCTGGCCCAACATCTTTTTTCTCTAACAAAAAGTCAACGCTGTATGATTTGTAGTCACCCGCCACACCAGAAACTGCTGGGGCAACAGCACCATCTTTTTTCATACGACCAGCAATGCCAATAGAAAGAATATCTTTTGCACCGAAGTAGTTACCTGTACCGTAATAGCCAGGTTCAGCATCCCAGAAGTTGTATTGCACACGGCCAGCATACATCAGGTTATCTTTAGTCGTAGAGGATTGCGACTGCGCACCAACACCACTAAAACGGAATATTTGGTTACCTTCAAAAGCACCAAATGAAACAGCCAAATGATCTTCGAGGAAACTTGAAACTACAGCCACACCATCATCACGACCAATCACACCACCATTCCATCCGTAACGAGAAGCGATGTTTGCCCAATAGCCGCCACCCATAGAGTAGTACGGACCTGCCATGTTGGCGCGGTCACTTGGGGAGAGGAAACGACCAGCCCAGATAGCAACTTCAGGAGTGACTTGGAACTGTACGTTGGCATCAATCACTTCAAAGTTACTGTTCGCGGAACCGCCACCAGACTTCTCAGTATTCAACATGCCTTTGATGTATTTGTTAAATGAACCCGACAAATACAAACGCGCACTGTCCAAGGTGAAATCGTTTGAACGATCTTTACCCCCATTAGAAGCATCTTCAACAGAGTTGTAACTAGAAATAAACCCAAAGCCAGCACTGATATACTTGTCCTCACCGAAACTAATCGTGGCACCCGCATTAGCCAATTGCGTACCCAACCCGCAAGCCAACATTACTGCAGTGTGCAAGGCACATTTTTTAATATTCATCATCGTAGAATTCCCTTTCTCGTTAAATTCAAACATCACAAGTCAACCAAAACTTGTGCCAAGCTTAACGAGAGGGTGGTGTAGGACAAATACGTCAATTTGCGTAGTGGCGATGGCAGTCAAACACCGCTAGACTGCACATAACAAATTGAACACAGGACAAGCAATGCGTCTTTTAACTTACGTGGTATTGAGTGTTTTCATCGCCGGTTGTGGCGAGGTTTCTTATAAGCGCGGCGGCTCACAACAAGATATAGATCGCGCCCATCAGGCCTGCCGCGGCACCGGTGATCAGCTCTCTGCCTGCCTGGCAGAACAAGGCTGGCAAAAACCGAAGGTGGATGCGTTAGATCCTTTATTTGCAACCATCGATGTGACCGATAACAAGCAGGCCAGCCAAGCGAAGCCAAGCCCATTCATCGAGTTACCCCCGCAGCCAGCCAAGACACCGACGGCGCCTACTGTTACAAAAACACCACAAACGCCAAGCACAGCCACGGCAGTGGCTGCGCCCGCTATGCCCCAAGAACCCAGCCCGAGTAAAGCGGTGACGGCGCACTCCACGGTAAACGATGGGCCTGAGGTGGTTTACGCAATCAATTCATGGTGGAAAATGGGCGCGTTTCCAAAGCAATTGCAGCAAGATCAGTCAGTTTGCGAGAAAAAACTGGGCCCAGACTATCTGCCGGATTACAAAACCCAACAATACAAACGCGCCTTTGTCGCCTGTATGCACGATGCGGGATGGATGGCAATTCGTAACATCAAATAATGCGCGATACACCGATGTGTAACCGTACTTCAATCCCTGATCGTCTTGTCAGCCTTTTCTGACAAGACGATCAGCATCCTAAGACTGTCACTCTCTAGCCTTGCTTAATAAAATCTGCCTCAGCATGGGGTTGCAGTGCCATGCGTTCAGCAACAGGGCTAAATCTTTTTGAGGTGACAACATAATGAAATATGGTTTGATGTGTGTGTTATGGATGGGCGTTTCGATGTCGGCAATGGCGGAGGGCGGCGTTGCTGTCAGTGTCGGGCAACCGGGCTTTTATGGCCAGATTGTGTTGGGGAATCCATACCCTGCACCGCAGGTGATTTACCCGCAACCCGTGATCATTCAACCGCCACCCGTCGCCGTCGTGCAAGCGCCACTCTATCTACGCGTCCCGCCAGGACATATGAAAAAATGGGGGCGTTACTGCGGCCAGTATGGTGCGTGTGGCAGACAGGTGTACTTTGTGCAGGATGGCTGGTATCAACATGTGTACGCACCGCGCTACAACGCCTATGCGGGTCGACCAGGCCCGGGACGCGGTGGTGACCATCACGCGCATTGGCATGATGACGATGATCACGGCCATGGGCATGGTCGCGGACATGGGCGTGGGCACGACTAAGCTCGTGCTGCTGACTGGCTAGCGATTGTAACCGCTTGACGTTGTAAAACCGTGATGTGTAAGCGAGCCGTCAGCTTGCGCTGCTAAAGTTGCACCTTAGCGCAGGCGGCTGCCTGTAGATTTATTGTAATGTTAGCCATCACAACGGCTTGAAAAAGCATGGTTGCTTCACGACAACTGTCATAAAACCCTACGCTTTGTTCAGAATGTTGTTTGATAAGGAACAAAGGTCTGTGTGTGTTGCACGAAAGCATTGTTTGAAAGCGGATAAAGATTTCAGCATCTGCTCTCCCCCGTATGAGTATCCGCCCATCATTCCCAACCCTTTCCCACCCCCCTTGCAATTGCTATTTCCTCTTTCTTGACCTGTAAGGGGCATTCGGCTTATTGGCGATCACTGACGGTGTTCGACATTTCTCTGGCATAGGCGAGAAAATGTTGCTGCTCATCCACATCAAATGGGATCACCGTCATTTCAATTTGAATTTCGCTGCCATCTCGGCGCATGGCTGGCACCACCACTCTTCGCCCTAAAATAGCGCTGGCGCCGGATTTAAGATAAGTTTTCATGCCTTCATCATGCCTGCCTCGATGCACTGCAGGAATAATCAGGTTGGCCACTTTGTGTCCAATCACTTCGGCGCGCTGATAATCAAACAGCTTTTCTGCGGCAGGGTTAAATTCCACAAAAGCACCCTCTTCATTCATGATCATGATCGCATCCGGTGCACACTCCAAAATAGCGGCACGATAAACTTCGCTATGTCTTAATTTGTCCAGATACCGAACTTGCACTTCTTCCAGTTTTTTGCGCTCGGTAATATCCTGAGCAATAAATAAAAAGCCAATAATGTTGTCTTCGGCATTTTTCATTAAGGAGATGTTGAGCATCACGCTAATTTTGCGCTGGTCACTCGACAGATACTCACACTCAAAACTCTCACGCTCGCCCAACAAGGCCTTAAACACCAGCGCATCAAACTCACTCAAACTGCGCTTAAAATATTTACTCAATTTAGACCTGCGTAATTCCAGCTCGGGGCGATGATGCAGTGTCACGATGTTGACATTGGCCAACATGTCAGCCGCACGATAACCTAGTAACTGCTCTGCCCCAGTATTAAACGTGTTAATCACCCCTTGCATGTCCGTGGCAATGATTGAAAAATGCGAGGCTGCTGATAACACGCTTTCAAAATTCTTGTTCGCTTCACGAATCAAATGATGCGATTGTTTTTTATCGCTCGTGCGCATGTAAAACAAAAATCCTGCCAATGAGATCGATAACACCGCAAATACGGTCGAAATATAAAAAGCATCCGTGAAAAGTGCTGGCTCTAAGTGATAAATAGCAAACCATTTGTTATAGATGGCATCGTACTCACCGCTCTCCTTCACTAGCGCCATGCCCTCATTAATTCTCGCGAGCAAATCCGCATTGCCTTTAGTGACTGCAAACGAAAACTTTTGTTGAAACCCGATGCTCGCATCCACCAGCTTGACGTTATCCAGTTGCAGTTGCTTGATGGTTTTTTCGCCGGCTAATTTACTGATGACCACCGCATCATGTTTGCCAGAGGCCAGTAAATTAAAGGCTTCTGAGGCAGAGTTGACGAGCGTGAGGCGTCCGCCCCACGGTTGGGATTGGGCGTAACTCTGCGCGAGATCACCACTCATGACAATCACTTCTTTGCCATTGAGATCGTCTTCTTTCAGGATACGGCCGGTAGATTTTCGGACAAAAATGCCCCCTGAGACCGTCACATGCGGCACCGTAAAATCAACCATCTTTTTACGATCCTCGGACTGCGCTAAGTTAATCAGCACATCCACCTGACCCGTGTTGATATCCGCCAGCAGCTGTTTAAACGGCTTCACATGAATCACGTAGTCCAGCTGCGCCTTGGCAGCTACCGCTTTCCAGAGCTCTACGGTAAAACCATCGGCCGTCTCATCGGTATAACCAATAGAGAACGGCGGGTACTCTTCCTCACTACCGACCACCAAGGGTTTGTGTACTGCCGTGGCCGCATGGGCCGGATACCCAGCCAGAAGGCTAGACAGCATCAAGGCCAGCAGGGCAATGCACCAGCGAGCTGACACAGCGGGCAAGTAGAATCTACGCATGGTCATCTTTAAATTTTGCATTAATTGCCAACACTTCGTCCCAGTCTGCCAAGAACGCTGCCACACACTTGGGATCAAAATGCGTGCCTGCGTTTTCTACCACATAGCGTTTGGCATCCTCAATCGACCAAGCCTTTTTGTAGGGCCTGACGGAAGTCAAGGCATCGAACACATCTGCCAGCGCAACAATCCTGCCATACAGCGGAATCTCATCGCCTTTGAGGCCGTTGGGGTAACCCGAACCATCATATTTTTCATGGTGCGTTGCGGCCACAATTTGCGCCGTTTTGGTGAGCACGGTGGTCGCATTTTTTAATAGCTCTGCGCCATATTCTGCATGTTTTCGCATCACTTCTAACTCGCTCTCATCCAGTCGCCCCGGTTTGAGTAATATCTGGTCAGGAATGCCGATCTTTCCAATGTCATGCATGGGGGCAGCGGTAAGTAACAACTCTTGTTCGACAGCCGGTAAGCCGAGATTTTTTGCAATCAATTTAGAGTAATTGGACATGCGTAAAATATGTGCCCCGGTTTCAGGGTCACGATACTCGGCCGCTTTTGACAAGCGGTGAATGAGCTCATGCTCACTTTCCACCAGCTCTTTGGTCGCTTTTTTCACTTCTTCCGCCAACCATTCTGCGCGGTTGAGTAGTTGGACTTGGGCACGCCGCAAGGTCAACATGTTTTTTACCCGCGCCTGAAACTCCACTTTATCAACAGGCTTGTTTAAAAAATCGTTGGCAGAAGCTTCAAGGCCTTGATGGCGAATATCTCTCTCGGTCACCGCAGTCACCATGATGACTGGAATGCTCTCTTTGCCAGCTAACTGTCGAAACCGAGCCAAAAAGGCTAAGCCATCGAGTTCTGGCATCATGTAATCCAGCAAGACCAAATCAGGATCTTGCTCGGCACACCATTCCAGCGCCAGAAGCGGATTTAAAAAGGTCACCGGGGTGACATCCTCCATTTTATTCAACAAAGCTGAAAACAAGGTCAGGTTAATTTGACTGTCATCGACGACTAATACCTTCATGGCTGTACTCCAAACTCTGCTTGAATAAATGTTGCGAACTGGTCTGTCTCTTCGGTCAACAAAGTCCGCAGGCTATCAAGCTGCGTGACTTGCTGATGGGAAACCCGCTCCTCAATCAACGCACACACCTTGGCAATTCTGTTTACCCCAATATTCGAGGCAGCGCCATATAGGTGATGCGCCACTTTTCGGATGGTGTCTAGATCCGCTTGGCTGCAGGCATCAGACAACTCAGCGGATAAGGCAGGCAAGGAGGATAAAAACGCCTGCAGAATGGCCTTGATCTCATCAGCATCCCCATCAAACAAAGCGCTTAGGCGCGCAATATCCAGCTGCTCCAAGGCGGGGTCTAGCAAAGGCGAAACAGCCTCAATATCAGAGTGCGTGTTTTCGGGAATCCATTTTTGCAGCGTTTCTTGCAATGCCTGAATATTCACGGGTTTGGTCAAATAAGCATCCATGCCGGCCTCAAAACACTGTTCTCTGTCACCATTCATGGCATTGGCGGTCATCGCCACAATCGGCATATGTTGGCCGCTGCCCTGCTCTTGCTTACGTATGGTTCGGGTAGCTTCAAATCCGTCCATCACCGGCATCTGGCAATCCATGAGAATCAAACGGTATGCTTGCTGTTGCAGCTTTTCTAGGGCTTGCAAACCATCCTTGGCAGTATCAACGGCGTAGCCTAATTTTGTTAATTGCCGCTCAGCCACCATACGATTGACCTCATTGTCATCCACCAACAAAATCAAGATATTCTTGTCAACCACCGGCAACACCGCCGGCTGGATGGCCCGCCGCCGCCGCTCGCTGTGCACGGGTGCATCCATTTTCCTGCGGTCAAGCGCTTTGACTAAGGCGCCATACACGCCCGTCTGCTTAAAGGGCATCAGGCCACTGACATACAGTTTTGGGTAGTGAATCTGCGCAAACGATTTATCATCGCTGAACACCAATACACGGGTGGTTAATTGTTTCGCATCAATGGCGGCGAGCAAGGCCGGCAGGTCAAAGCCTGCCTCTGGATTGAGCAAAATAAGCAAATCATAGGCTTCGACATCGGCAAGTGAATCCAGCATGTGCGTGGTTGAGTCCATGCTGTCCACATTGCCGCCCCAATGCTCAATCGTTTTGAGCAGCATGTCTTTAATGACGTTGGGCTGAGAGGACACCAGCAAACTTTGGCTGTTAATCAGCGCATCCTTGCTGCTAATGAGCCCTTGCATGCCCTTTTTCAACGGCAGTGCAAACCAGAAGTTGGAGCCGGCACCGGGCTTGCTCTCTACACCGATGTTGCCATGCATGGCTTCTAATAAACGCTTGCAGATTGACAATCCAAGTCCAGTTCCACCGTATTTTCGCGTCACCGATCCATCTGCTTGGGTAAATGGTTTAAACAGTTTATTGATGACTTGCGGGGTCAGTCCGATGCCGGTGTCGCTCACTTCGAAATACACGGCTTGATGATCATGCGCATCCTCACGCACATGCACTTCTAGCTTGATCATGCCTGACGCGGTGAACTTGATGGCATTGCCAAGCAGATTCAAGATAATTTGTCTTAATCGACCACTGTCGCCAATCAATAACGGATACACATCCGGCGCGATATAACTAATCAGCTGGATATTTTTCTCCAGTGCCTTGCTAGCGAAGAGGTCGATACATGCCTCCACCATTGGTTGCACCTCAAACTCTTGTTCAACAATCTCAAGCTTGCCCGCTTCAATTTTTGAAAAATCAAGAATGTCATTCAAAATACTCAACAGCGCATAGGAACACTCTTTAATGGTGGTGGCAAAATTCGCCTGCTCCTTGTCGAGCGGGGTATCCAATAGCAGATCAATCATCCCGATAACGCCATTCATCGGTGTTCTGATTTCATGACTCATGGTGGACAAGAACTCCGATTTCATTTTGGCGGCATCCTCGGCAATTTCCTTGGCTTGGCGCAACTCGGTCACATCGTAAAACCAGCCCAAAATACAACGATCACCGCCATAATCAATGTTGTAATAAGAGGCTACTACCCAAATTTCACGGCCCTGATTAGACCGAAGCTCCACCAGCTGATTGATCACCGATTTGCCGGCAGAAAGCTCAGCCAAAATTTGATTGTATTCATCGGGATATTTGTAAAAGCCATTTGGATTGGTGCCAATCATACTTTCTGCATCAACACTTAACATTTCTGCATAACTTTGATTGGCAAAGATCACCTTGTTGCTACCCAGTGACAAAATACGCACTGCAATCGGGCTGATTTCCAGCAGCTTACGCATTCTGGCTGCATTTTCACGCAGGCTTTCCTCAACCAATTTTTCTCTGCGAATGTCTCTGAAAATGACGACACTGCCAATAATTTCATTATCATTGCGCAAAGGTGAGGCGTTGATTGCCACTGGCAACACGATCTTATCTTTGGTGATAAAGACCTCATCATCAGAACTAATCGACTTACCGGTGAGCATTGCCCGTCTGACAATACACTCCTCATAAGGTAGGGTACTGCCGTCTACCCGCAGGTGATGCGTGGTGTCATGCATGCTTTTGCCGTACAACTCTTTGAGTTTCCAGCCAAGAATTTTCTCGGCTTCCGGATTCATAAAAATCAGCAGACCATTTTTGTCCAGCGCATATACCGCCTCGCGCATGGCATCGGTAATACTCGAAATAAATTGCTGCTTTTCATGCAAAGAGGACTGGCTTTGCTTGCGTTCGGTGATGTCGCGCGTGACTTTAGAAAACCCATCGAGGCTGCCATCGGCAGCCCAAATCGGCCGAATCACCACACTGGCATAAAACATAGAGCCATTTTTTCTGACCCTTAACCCCTCATCCTCAAACTTGCCTTGATCACAAGCCTCTTGCAAAATGCGCCCCACCAGACCAGAAGCAATATCATCGGCCGGATAGAACAACGAGAAATGCTTGCCGATCACCTCCTCAGCCGCATAGCCTTTAATGCGTTGTGCTCCCATATTCCAGGTTTTAATATAACCCTGCTTATCCAGTTTGATAATGGCGTAATCTTCAATGGTGGCCACTAGCGAATGTAATTCCATCTCACTGGCTTGGTAGCCATGCACGTGTTTTTTGAGTGAGTAAATATAGGCAATCAGCAGCGACAAGCCTTGAAACTCGAGCACGTTGATGATGATTTGTTTTAACTCGTTTTTATAGATCGAAAATGCACCGGCCTCTAAAATGCCACCCTTTACAAAATAAGTGGCAAACACTGCGGTGTAATGCAAGATGGAGACGGCAAGCCCAATGATTAAACTGACGATCAACAAATGCCTTTTTTTGCGCATATCCAGCTTTACCGTGCACTTCAGCGCCAGATACGCGAACCCCAAGACACCGGCAATGGCAGCCGCAAAAATCAAGGGAGCGTAATAAATTGTGCCCTCAATCCGCATCGCAGACATGCCGATGAAGTGCATACTTGCCACCCCTAAGCCCAACGCCAAAGCATTGCTATAGAGCGGAGTCCCACTGGTTCCTTTGGCCTTGGCAAACGATAAAAACGTCCAGCTCGCTAGCACGATAGGCACCATAGAAAGTAAGGTGAGCACTTGTTGATAACTGCTCGAACAAGGCAGCTTTAACGCGACCATGCCAATAAAGTGGGTGGCCCAAATACCGACCCCCATTGTCAGCGCGGCCAGCAGTGTCAGCAAAAAGCGCGCTATTTTTTGTGTGTGGGGACCAATGCTGTTGATGACCATCAAGGCCGGAAAGGTAGAAAAGAAGGCAAAAAACAATGAGAGCATCACCAAAGAAAAATCATATTCTCCTTGGAACAGCAGGGCTAACGCGGGCGAATTGGTTAAGAACATAACACCGAGCAACCTTCAATCAACATTCTTGCATTAATGATGTTGTATAAATTTATTATCGCGACAATTTTTATTTAACATCCAACACAATTTGTCATGGATGCTGTGTTTATTTTGCCCCGCAACCACACCCAAACTGCATTGCGAATACGACGACTCTTGGTCAATAAGCATCAAACTTATTTCAAGCTAGGACGCGGCTTTTGTTTACACAGTACGCCTAACATACGCACAGATTATAGAGTGTCAATCCTTAAGGCATAAGTGGTGTCCGTCTGTTATTGGCTACGGCGTTTGTCTGACAAATTCACGCTCGAGCAAACAGGAAATTCCTAACCGCGGGGCGATTGAGTGAGCGATATCTATATTTCTCGCGCCATGGGTTAGTTTAGCGATGGTCGGAGGCTTTACGGGGAAGTGGTCATACGCATTGCGGAGATCAGGAGGACAAACACCCTTCTGCTGGAACTTTTACTGGGGCTAGCACTCTCATAGTTTGAGTGCTAAAATCAGGTACATTATCTTCTTTGAATAAGGAGTTTATTATCAACGCGTTAACTTTACCTATTGTTGCATCCGCGGACAGCTTGGATAAATACCTGCGCACGATCAAGCAGTTTCCAGTGCTAACCCCTGAAGAAGAGTACCGCTATGCCAGCCAACTGAAAGAAAGTGGTGATCTTGAAGCCGCACGGGCATTAATTGTGTCCCACTTACGTTTGGTCGCCAGCATTGCCCGCGGTTACAGCGGTTATGGCCTGCCACAATCCGACCTGATTCAGGAAGGTAATATTGGTTTGATGAAGGCGGTAAAGCGCTTTGATCCGGACCGTGGCGTGCGCTTGGTTTCTTTTGCGATGCATTGGATTAAAGCGGAGATACACGAATATATTGTGCGTAATTGGCGCTTGGTGAAAACTGCGACGACCAAGGCACAGCGCAAATTATTTTTTAATTTGCGCAGCATGAAGCAAGGCTTTGAATCGCTGAGCCAAGACGATGTGCAACGGATTGCGACCGAACTCAACGTCAAACCGGAAGAAGTGACCGAGATGGAGTATCGCCTGAACGGTCAGGAGATCTCGTTAGACGCGCAAGTCGATGATGATGGCGAAGAAGTTTACAGCCCAATCGCATTTTTAGAGGACGAAGGTCCAGAGCCCTCCACGCTGCTCGAAAACTTGCAAAACGAGCATTTGCAAACAGAAGGCTTGAGCATGGCTTTGCAACAGTTGGATGATCGTAGCCGCCGCGTATTGCAAGCGCGCTGGTTAACCGAGAGCGGTACTTCTACGCTGCATGAGCTCGCTGCTGAATTTAATGTGTCTGCAGAGCGTATTCGCCAGATTGAACAAAAAGCGATGCAAAAAATAAAAAGCTTCATGTTAGAAAGCAAATAAAAAAACGGGTGCAAATGCACCCGTTTTAATTTCATGGCGTCTATTTTTTATTAGGCCGCTTGCACAATGACTTCTTCATGCGCCAACGTAAACATCGCCTTGCGGTTAAGCTGATCTAGTTCAGCAAGCTGCTGACGGATCGATAACTCGACCTGCTCTAAATCGGCAATGCGCTCTTCTAGTGTATCCGTCGCCTGGTAAATCCGTTTGATGCTTTCAACCCGGCGTTTGAGTTGCACATGGTGCTCGCGCATCTGGCTCTCCATCGGCGCGATCACCGCTTTCAACCAGCTTTCAGTGTCACGATTGGCCGCTTCGTATTCCAAAATGACGTGACTGGCTAAGGTTTCAAAAAACTTGCTGGTGAGCGTCAACTTTTCATGCGCGATCATATTGAAGGTAGTGTTGAACTGATCGCGGTAAATGGTTTCGAGTTTATTGAGTGCTTTTAAATAACGCGAGGTTGAAAAAGGCGGCGGCGCTTTTTGCACTAGACCATGTTCTTGTGAAAACTTCTCATACATGGCCTCCATCATTTTCTTGATTTCGTGCACATGCACGTCGGCATCCATCATGCGCCGTTTGAGATCACTAAAAAAATCATCCATGGCCTGCCGCATCGTCTTAGTAAACGAGGCCTTCATCATGGCATCCCGAGTTTCGCGGACCTTGCTCTTGAGTGCAGGCATACCTAAATGGTGAAACAATTGGTTAGACTGCACTGAAAACACACTGCGTAACGCTTGATAGCGCTGCAAGCCCACTTCAAAATTGACTTTATCTTGCTTGACCTTACGCATCATCTGCGCAATCACATCTTCGTTTTTGCCTTGCAGACAACGTAATTCATCGGCCTGATCGACGACACTTTGCAAACGCGTATCCAGGGTGGTGCGCGTTTGATCCATCATATCCTCGATTTCACCTTGGATACTTTCGCGCACGATCTCCTGCTTGCCCGGGATCAACTCATCAGACAGGTTTTTCTCGAGTTGCAACAAGCGGCTTTTGAGCAATAATGCTTGATCGCCTTTTACCTTGCCGAGTAGGCCTTTTTGCGCAGAAGTGGGTAAGATTTGATCACGTGGCAAGCCCAACAATTCGGCCGTGCTTTGCAGCTGCCGGTAGAGCTCGGTTTCAACCTCGTCATCCGTTTTCAGCGGATCCCATAGGCCGTCAATCTTATTGAGTACCGCTAAGCGACCTTTTTGCTTCCAGCGCGCGCCACTGATGTAGCGTCGCCAGACTTCCATTTCCGACTTGGTGACGCCAGTATCCGCGCCTAAAATAAATAGCACCGCATGCGCATTTGGCAACATGCTCATGGTCAACTCAGGTTCAGCGCCAATCGCATTTAAGCCAGGCGTATCGAGAATGACCAAGCCCTGTTTGAGCAAAGGATGTGGAAAATTGATCACCGCATAACGCCAGCAAGGAATCTCGAGCAGGCCGTCCTGACCGATCAACATGGCGTCATCTGGCTGGTCTGGATCATACAGGCCCAAAGAGTGCGCTTCTTCGGTGGTGACGCGGCGGGTACGGCTGACCTCTTTAAAAGCCTCGACCATGCTTTCGCGCGAATGCGCATCAAACTCTACAGATGACCAAGCCTGTGGCGTGCGACGATACTCGCTGATCGACATTTGGTGGGCATTGGTTTCAATCGGCAATAACGACAAACTGACTGGTTTTCCAGTGTCGTAACGCAATTCTGTGGGACACATGGTGGTGCGGCCGGCGCCAGACGGAAGCAGGCGATGCCCATAACCAGAAAAGAAAATCGCATTGATCAGCTCAGATTTGCCACGTGAGAATTCTGCAACAAAGGCTACGGTGAGTTTATCCTCTCGCAAACGATTGAGTTGTTGTTGTATGCGCTCTTCTATTTGCACATCGCTGAGCTGCTTATCGGCCATCCAGCGCCGATACTCTCCCAACACATCAGCAATCGATTGACGCCATCGCGTGTACAAATCAAATTGTTGTGCCAGTCTGTTGTTTTCCATAGGACCTGCTTCAGAATTGTAAGGTAACCTATTCATGATTGCCTGTTTTTTTAATAATCTATCATGAAATAATAAAAGTTCAAATAAATCATGTAGGTATAGCTATTAATTCACAAATAAAATGAATTATCAACCCTAACATGCAACAGTCTCTAACCATGCGCGGCCTGTGTGCATCTGCTATGATGCAAGTAACTCACTTTATCGACCATATTCCCTATTTTCTTCAATATTATGAGCGGTCTTCACCCCGATTGTCCTACCCCCACCCTGATCCAGTTGCATCAGGCTTCACGTTTGCTCGAAGTGCACTTCGATAACCATACAGAGTGTATGTTGTCGTGCGAATTTTTGCGCGTTTACTCGCCCTCGGCCGAGGTCCGTGGCCACGGCGCCGGCCAAGAAGTGCTGCAACTAGACAAAGAGAATGTGAATATCAGCCAAATTGAACCGGTAGGCAGATATGCCATCAAATTGTTCTTCGATGATGGTCATGATACGGGCCTATATTCATGGGATTATTTGTACTATCTGGCACAACACTATGAGAGTTTGTGGCAAGACTACATCAGCAAACTGTCGATGGCTGGCCATACGCGCAAGGAACCAACACATGCAGCAAAACACTGAACAGAAAAAAACCACCCATTTTGGCTTTGATACCGTTGCCGAAGCCGACAAACAACAAAAAGTCGGCGAAGTGTTTCATTCGGTCGCACAAAAATACGACATCATGAACGATGTGATGTCGGCAGGCATGCATCGTTTGTGGAAGCGTTTTGCCGTCGATGTCAGCGGTGTCGGCCAAGGCGATCAGGTACTGGATATTGCGGGTGGCAGTGGTGACCTCTCCCGCTTATTTGCCAAAAAAGTAGGCACACAAGCCGCGGTGAATCCCGGTACTGTGATGTTGACTGACATTAACGCCTCCATGCTTGGCGTAGGCCGTGACCGCATGATTGATGCTGGATTGAACATCCCCGCTACCCAATGTAACGCCGAACACTTGCCATTTGCAGATGAAAGCTTCGATTGCGTAATCGTGGCCTTTGGACTGCGCAATATGACGCATAAAGAAGTCGCCTTGCGCGAAATGCAGCGCGTGCTGAAACCGGGTGGGCGTTTGCTGGTGCTTGAGTTCTCTAAGGTGTGGCAACCGTTAGAAAAGCTTTACGACACCTATTCATTCAAACTACTGCCCAAGTTTGGCAAGTGGATTGCAAACGATGAGCCCAGCTATCGTTATCTGGCAGAGAGCATACGGATGCACCCAGACCAAGAAACGCTCAAACAAATGATGCATGACGCAGGCTTTGGCAAGGTGGATTACTACAACCTGACCGCTGGCGTGGTGGCATTACACAAAGGCATCAAAATTTAAAGCCATGTTTAAACCATTGATTCAATTCGTGCTGCAACACCTTATGCAGCAAAACAGCTGGACCGCGCCCTTGTTGCAGCCTCACGCCCACAAGCAGGTGTTGCTGGATTTTAAAGTCGCACAAACCATGCTGACGATTTTAAATGATGGCACGCTCGCGGTTGCCGGTGATGCGGCACAAGCAGATGCCACTATTCACTTGCCGCCGAGTCTGGCCATGCGCTTGCTACGCAAAGACCCTTTGGCACATAGTCTGATCAAAATCGACGGCGATACCACGCTTGGCATGGAGGTCGGTAAAATTTTAGCGGCGGTGCGCTGGGATATTGAAGACGATCTGAGCAAAGTGGTTGGCGATATTGCGGCTTATCAAGTGGTGCAAATGAGTCAAGAGAAACTACACCGCTGGCAAAGTCAGGCAAAAAACCTGAGCGAAATGCTGGTGGAATATTGGCAAGAAGAACAACCTATTCTTGCCAAAAAAACCCGTATTGAACAATTCAACCGATCTGTTGACCAACTGCGCGAAGACACGGACAGACTGCAACAACGCGTCGACAAGCTCCTTGCCGCCTCCTCTCTCGAAAGTTAGTCACAATGCATTGGTTACGTTTTTTTCATATTATCGGCGTGCTGATTTGGTACCGTCTGGACATTTTCTTTGTCCGCAATGACCATCCCGGTGTCGCTTATCGCGTTCTAAACCTACTGCTATTCTGGCGCTATACCCCAGAGCATCGCGCTGTGCGTTTACGCCTCGCACTCGAAAGACTGGGCCCCATTTTCGTCAAGTTTGGCCAGATGCTGTCTACCCGGCGGGACTTATTGGCCCCTGATGTGGCGGACGAACTGGTAAAGCTGCAAGACCAAGTGCCCCCATTCCCTTACGCAGAAGTCGAATCGATTATTCAGGCAGCATTTGAGGCGCCGTTGAGCAAGATTTATGCTGAATTCAACCCGACGCCTGTGGCGAGCGCCTCGGTTGCACAAGTACATTTTGCGACGCTGCATAGCGGCGAGCTGGTGGCCGTTAAGGTGCTGCGTCCCGGTATCGCTGACATTATTCACCGCGACATTGCCCTGTTGCGCACGCTGGCTTGGTGGGTCAAAAAATTGTCCAGTGAAGGTCGCCGTTTAAAACCAGACGAAATTGTCGATGAGTTTGCCCGCCATACCGAACACGAGTTGGATTTAACCTTAGAGGCCGCGCAATGTGCGCAGCTGGGTCGCAATTTCAGCGATCGTAGTCTACTGGTGCCAACGATTTATTGGGATTACTCTTTTAGCCAAGTCATGACCATGCAGCGCATGTTTGGTATCCCGGTTCGCGAGATAGAGCGCTTAAAAGGGCACGGCATCAACATGACGCAACTGGCCCACGAAGGGGTTGAAATCTTTTTTACCCAGGTGTTTCGCGATGGTTTTTTTCATGCCGATATGCACCCTGGCAATATACAAGTCGTTATTGATGGCCCGGATAAAGGGAAATTTATTGCGCTGGATTTTGGCATCATGGGTAGCCTGAGCCCCACCGACCAGTACTATTTAGCGCGTAACTTTCTGGCCTTCTTTAATCGAGACTATCGTGATGTGGCCGTGGCGCATATTGAATCTGGTTGGGTGCCTGCTGACACCAGTGTCGAAGCGCTAGAAACCGCTGTACGTGCCATCTGCGAGCCGATTTTTGAAAAACCACTCAAAGACATTTCGTTTGGTCGCACCTTGCTTAGCCTGTTTCAGATGTCGCGCCGCTTTGGTGTGAATATTCAGCCGCAGCTCATCATGCTGCAAAAAACCCTACTGAACATCGAGGGATTGGGCCGCGAACTCGATCCGAATATTGACTTGTGGCAGAGCGCAAAACCTTTTCTTAAGCGCTGGATGAGCGAACAAATCGGCTGGCGTAGCCTGCTAAAGTCGGCCAAACGAGAATTACCTTATATTCTGACCCATGCCGCTGAAATGCCACGTGTATTTGAACAATATCTGCGCACGCAGACCGAGGTCAGCAAACAACAAAGCCGCATCGAGACCCTACTCAGCACCCAAGCCAAACAAGCCAGTTGGCAAAAATGGGCCACCGCTGCGATCGTAGTGCTGCTAACCTTACAATTTGCGAGCTTGTTCTTGCTGTTCAACCACTAATGGAGACCAACCATGCGACACTGCCAAAAAATGCTAGCCATCGTATTACTGCTGTTGCCATTCGCTATCCACGCCGCAGATTTAAGCGGGCTCTGGCAAACCACCGATGACAAAACTGGCAAGCCGCGATCCTTAGTCCGCATCGTAGAAAATGCGGGCGAATATAGCGCCATCGTTGAAAAAGGCTTACTCGCTACGGACACAGGCGATGCCGTCTGCGACAAATGCACGGATGAACGCAAAGGCCAGAAAATTGTTGGTATGACCATTGCCAAACATCTTAAGAAAAGCAACGCCGGCACGGTATATGAAAACGGCGAGATCTTAGACCCTGAAAACGGCAAAACTTACAAATGTAAAATGACTTTGAGCGGCAATGGTAACGAGTTAGAAGTACGTGGTTTTATCGGTTTTTCTTTACTAGGCCGCTCACAATTGTGGAAACGCGTAGAGTAATTGTGCAAAATTGTAAAAAGGCCTGATTTTCAGGCCTTTTTCACTTTTGTGCGACATAGAAAAGCCAGATTGCGCATGGTTTTGTTTTAAAATCGCCTTTTTGCAATAGGCTCAAAAGGAACAGGCTGTGCTGATCTGGTTTGTCGTCGCGTATTTACTGGTATCCATCGGCATTGGCCTGGTTGCAGCCAGAAACGTGCACAGTACCAAAGACTATGCCGTCGCTGGGCGCCACCTGCCCTTGCCTGTCGTCATGGCAACTGTGTTTGCTACCTGGTTTGGTGCCGAGGCGGTATTTGGCGTCTCAGCAACCTTTGTGCGCGAGGGCCTGACGGGCGTCGCAGCCGACCCATTTGGCTCTAGCATGTGCTTGGTGATCGCCGGCATTTTCTTTTCCAGCCGTCTTTATAAACTCAACATCCTGACCTTGGGCGACTTTTACCGCATGCGGTATAACCGTACGGTAGAAATACTGACCACCATCGCGATCGTGGTCTCTTACATGGGCTGGGTAGCGGCACAAATCAAAGCACTCGGTTTGATTTTCAATTTGATCAGCCATGGCGCGATTTCAGAGGCCCATGGCATGATGATCGGCACCGCCATCGTTCTCACTTACACCACCTTGGGCGGCATGTTGTCGGTGGCGATTTTAGACTTTGTTCAGATGATCGTTGTGATTGGTGGCCTGCTGTACATTGCTTATCTCGTCTCAGGCCAGACCGGTGGGGTTGCGCCGGTGATTGAACATGCGCGCAATGCGGGTAAACTGCATTTCTTTCCGCAATCGGCAAGTTGGAGTGTTTGGCTCACCTTTTTGGGTGGCTGGCTGACGATGATGCTAGGCTCAATTCCGCAACAAGATGTCTTTCAGCGCATCACCTCGGCCAAGACGGCCAATATTGCCTTATGGGGCTCCATTTTAGGCGCAAGCATTTATTTCTGCTTTACCTTCGTCCCCATGTTTATTGCCTATGCAGCCACTTTGATCGATCCGGCCACCTTTGGCACGCTCGTCGAAACCGACTCACAGCGCGTACTGCCCACTTTGGTGCTGACACACACCCCCCTGGTGGCACAAGCCATCTTTTTCGGCGCGGTGCTTTCCGCCATCATGAGCTGCTCGTCGGCCACATTGCTGGCACCCTCGGTGACTTTTGCCGAAAACGTTGTGAAAGGCTTTATGCCGCACATGAATGATCACGCCTTTTTGCGGGTGATGCGCTTATGTCTGGTCGGCTTTGCTGGCATGGTGCTGTTTTACGCACTGCATTCAGACCTGTCTATTTTCGGCATGGTTGAGAGTGCTTACAAAGTCACGCTAGCCGGGGCCTTTGTACCGTTATTTTTTGGCGCCTTTTGGAAACGCGCCACCAGCCAAGGCGCGCTTGCAGCGATCATTTTAGGCATCGCATCTTGGGTGCTGATTGAGCTGATGCTGGGCGAGCAAAGTGTGGTGCCGGCACAACTCATCGGCGTATTGGTCAGCGCAGTCGCCATGATTGTGGGCTCATTATTGCCACAAAAAATCGGCGGTTCGCCGCATCCACCTGCAAGTTATCTACATGCGCATGCCGCCCGCGACCATGGCCACTAATAGGCAAACCAATCCAAACACTCAAATACCACGCAAAAAAGCAGACTATTCACCCAAATAAAGTCACATTATATTGATCATAATGTATTGTTCGCTTCACGTGATTTTAGGTGATTTAAGATTCATGGTCGTCAACAAACGCTTATATACTGTTCTTCTCAGCGCAATCGTATTGGCTGGGTTTTTGGCGACCAGCCTCATTGGCTACTTTGTCGCCAAAGATTCGCTCACAGATCGCCTGCAGCAAGAGATGTTGCCTTTAACCAGCGATAATATCTACTCTGAGATTCAGCGCGATCTGCTGCAGCCATTATTGATTTCATCTTTAATGGCGAATGATGTGTTTGTATTTGACTGGGTCCACGATGGTGAGCAAGACGCCAGCAAGATGACCAATTATCTGGCACAAATCCAAAAAAAAATATAACACCATCACTGCGTTTTTCGTGTCGGAACGCTCCGGCCTCTATTACCACCCATCGGGCGTACTTAAGCGCGTATCAAGCACCAATCCGCAGGACCACTGGTACTTTGATGCCAAACAGTCCCACCAGCCTTATGTCATCAACATCGACCATGACACCGCGGATCATCAACGACTGAGCATTTTTGTAAACTATCGTATTGAAGACAATGCGGGGCAATTCATCGGCGTGATTGGAGTTGGCCTATCGCTGCAAACCGTGGGCGCACTGATTGAAAACTATCAGAAACGCTATGGCCGTGATATCTACTTCGTCAATCGTCAGGGCGAAGTCATGCTGCAAAGCAGCCAATATCGCTCGGCCATCCACTTACAAGATAAAGCGGGACTGGATAAAGCGTTTCTCAAAGTGCTGACCTCACCCAGCGCCACGTTCTCTTTCAAAACCAGCAGCGGCAATATGCTGTATTTAAACAGCCGATTAGTCCCAGAGTTTGACTGGTACCTGATTGTAGAACAGGTCAATGATCCAGCCTCTGACCGCATTGAAACCGCATTTTTCATCAATTTGGCGGTAGCCTTATTCATCAGTATCGTGGTGCTGGCACTGGCACACTTTGCCGTGCGAGGCTATCACGACAAGCTGGAAACGATGGCCACCCAAGACAAATTAACGGGCGTTGCCAGCCGTCAGGTGTTCGAGTTTTATTTTAAACAAGCGCTGGCGCGCAATAAACGTCGGGACGAGACGCTATCGCTGGTGCTACTCGATATCGACTTATTCAAAAGCATCAATGACGCCTACGGCCATGAGGCCGGCGATCGCGTGCTGGCAAGGGTTGCCCAAGTCATTCAGTCACACGTCCGTGCGGAGGATGTGGTGTGTCGTTGGGGCGGCGAAGAGTTCTTGGTACTCCTTGCTGGCTGCAACCTGCACCATGCCCGAGACATTACCGAATTGATCCGTGCGGCCGTGGCCGGCTTACAATTCCACTTTAGTAACCAGGTGGTGCAAATGACTGTCAGTGCGGGGATTGCCGAAATGCATGGCGATGAGCCATTGGGCCAAGTGGTCGAGCGGGCAGATCATCACCTCTATGCCGCCAAGCGCGCCGGACGCAACTGCATCATGCCGGATAGCGACGAAGTGAGCCCTTTAGCGGAATAAGCTTACATCCGCGGCTGGCATTATTTTTTTAAGGGGTGTGTTTGGCGTGGCTGACAGTGCGCGCAATAAAAAGTCGAACGCTGACCAAGACGAATATTTTGAATCGGCTGCGAGCACACCCGGCATGGCTCACCGGTGCGACCATAGACGGTATAGGTCTGCTGAAAATAGCCGGGGTTTCCATCAGCACCAAAAAAATCGCGCAAACTACTCCCACCCGCCTCTAACGCCGCCAGCAAGGTCGATTTGATCTCTTGCACCAATAATGCGCATTGCGCGACGCTTAAGGCTTTGGCCGGTATTTCGGGGTGTATGCGCGCACGAAACAAAGATTCACTCGCATAGATGTTGCCAACACCCACCACGACATGCGCATCCATGATAGAAGTTTTAATCGAAGCCGAGCGGCTAGCCAGTTGAGCATGCAAATAATCCGCATTAAAACTAGATTCGAGCGGCTCAGGCCCTAGGCTGGCCAGCAAAGCATGTTGCATGGGGGGATTGTCTAGCCACAGCACGGCCCCGAAGCGCCGCGGGTCACGCAAACGAATCACGCGCCCATCTTCAAATTTTAGGTCAAAGTGATCATGTTTTTCGGCGGGATAGTCACGGTCAAGCAAACACAAGCGACCTGACATGCCTAAGTGCAGTAGTAGCACACCTTCTGTCTGCGTCTGACCGATGTCAGCCAAAATATACTTCGCGCGGCGTGTGAGCCGCAACAGACGTCGTCCCTCTAAATATTGCGGCAACGCTGCAGGGATCGGCCAACGCAAACCATGGTGACGGATGGTGACTTGTGAGATTTTTGCGCCTTCCACAGGCAATAACCCGCGTCGCGTGACCTCTACCTCGGGTAATTCAGGCATGGCGCTTTACTTAGCCGCTTGGATATTCACGGGCGGATTCACCATGGTAAAGCCAGCATCATTCGTGAAGTGATAAATAATGCCTTCGTCTGGGCGCGCTAGCAAATATTCT